>NZ_JBVVPS010000019.1:0-151858 GCF_055811355.1 Bradyrhizobium sp. WSM4873
CCAAGCTCGCCGGCGGTGTCCACCGTCTCGACGGCCAGCTCATGGTCGTCCTCGACGTCGATCGCGTCCTCGAGCTCAAAACCGAAGTGCAAATGGCTGCGTGAGCCCAAAAACATCGAAGCGGGAGAACCAAAATGAAGACGTGCTTGGTGGTCGATGATTCCAGCGTCGTGCGCAAGATCGCACGCCGGATCCTGGAAGGCCTGGAATTCGAAGTCACGGAGGCCGAGGACGGCTCCAAGGCGCTCGAGGTCTGTCAGCACAAGCTGCCCGACGCGGTGCTGCTGGACTGGAACATGCCGGTGATGGACGGCTTCGAATTCATGGGCCACATGCGCCGCCTGCCGGGTGGCGACCAGCCCAAGGTGGTGTTCTGCACCACCGAAAATAACGTAGCTCATATCGCTCAGGCGCTCAGCGGCGGCGCCAACGAGTACATCATGAAGCCCTTCGACAAAGACATCATCGCCGACAAATTCGCTGAAGTCGGCTTGATTCCGGTCGGACAAGCCATGGTCTGAGTTATCTGGCGGAGTGTTCCAGCCAGAGTGTTCCCAGTACAGCTTCCGAGAGGCCTATCCGTGACCCCGACCGAGTATGAGTATCTGCGTAAGTTCCTGAGGGATCATTCCGGGCTCGATCTGTCCGCAGACAAGCAATATCTGATTGAAAGCCGGCTGTTGCCGCTGGCGCGCAAGGCCGGGATCTCTGGCATCGGGGAGCTCGTGCAGAAGCTGCAAGGCGCTGGCTCGGGCGCGCTCGTCACCAGCGTGGTCGAGGCGATGACCACCAACGAGACTTTCTTCTTTCGCGACAAGGTCCCGTTCGATCATTTCCGCGACACCATCATGCCGGAGATCATCAAGGCCCGCGCCGGCCGTCGCAGCGTGCGCATCTGGTGCGCCGCCGGCTCGACCGGGCAGGAGCCCTATTCGCTGGCGATGAGCCTGAAGGAGATGGGTGCGGCCCTGACCGGCTGGCGGGTCGAGATCATCGCGACCGATCTGTCGCAGGAGGTGCTCGAGAAGGCCAAGGCCGGCATCTACAGCCAGTTCGAAGTGCAGCGCGGGCTGCCGATCCAGATGCTGATGAAATATTTCAAGCAGACCGGCGAGACCTGGCAGATCAATCCCGAGCTGCGGGCGATGATCCAGCACCGGCAGCTCAATCTGCTGCACGATTTCGCTCAGCTCGGCACCTTCGACGTCATCTTCTGCCGCAACGTCCTGATCTATTTCGATCAGGACACCAAGATCAACATCTTCAACCGGCTGGCTCGCCAGATCGAGGGAGACGGTTTCCTGGTGCTTGGCGCGGCCGAAACGGTGGTCGGACTGACCGACACGTTCAGGCCGATTCCGGAGCGGCGCGGTCTCTACAAGCCGAACGACCCGCGTGCCGCGGCCGCCAAGCCGGCTCTTGCCGGCGCAGCGCCGCGCGTAGCGGTCATGGCAGGACGATAGGCATGGCCGAGGATGGCAAGGGCGCGGAACGCGTGACGTTCAGTCGCGGCTATGATGTCTGCATCATGGCCATCGACGGCACCTGGCGCCGCGACTGCAAGCTCAACGCGATCTCCGACACCGACGCCATCCTGACGGTGGAAGGCTCGATTCAGGGCCTGAACCTCAAGGAGTTCTTCCTGCTGCTGTCGTCCACCGGGCTTGCCTACCGCCGCTGTGAACTGGTGCGCGTCAATGGCGTCGAAATGGACATCCAATTCCTGCGTGGCAAGAACCGGAAGAAGCGCGGCGCCGCCGGTGGCCGTGACGAGGCAGCGTGATCGTCACGTGCGTCTCGTCGCCGTTTGCCGCGAAGTTGGTTCACATTTGCTGAAACATCCGACTGAATTTGCCGTAGCGACTTTACGTCGCCTAAGCGCGAGCCGTGTATGCATTGCCGGTCTCAATCTCAGGATACCGCAATGCCCAGAAGCTCTTTTTCCCCTCTCCCGTCAAACCTGCCCGACGGCGCCGAGCGGCGCGCACTTCAGCTTCTGGTGGTCGATGACGACGCCACCCAGCGCAGCCTGATCACGGTCGCGGCCAAGCAGGCCGGCCATGAAGTCACCGTGGCGCCGTCCGTGGCCGCAGCGATCGAAAAACTCCGCACTGCGCGCTTCGACTGCGTGACACTCGATCTCCTGCTGGAGGATGGCGACGGCATCGACGTGCTGGGCGAGATGGCCAAGGCGAAATTTGGCGGCGCCGTGATCGTCATCAGCGGCATGGATGGCAAGCGCCGCAGCGCGGCTCGCAGCTTCGCCCGTTCCGTCGGGATCGAGCTCCAGAGCCTGCCCAAGCCGCTGGATCTGGCCGCGTTGCGCATCAGCCTCGCCAATCTCGGCAAGACTGCGATGGGCCTGCCGGCGATGCACACCTGGGGTGGTGTCGCCACCGACGCGATCGTGGAGCGGCACCGCGCCTGAGCCGCCGGCCTGCCATGCGATGAATGCGGTCGTCGCGCCGCAGCAACCACGATCTGGACCGTGCTGCCGGTTTCCGACAGGCAATTAACGGCGTGGGCAAGGTTCGCCCGGCAGGCGTCGAGAGCGGCGATCGCCATGGCATACCGGGATGTGACGTCGTCAAGCACGAAAACGTCGGCGGAACCTTCCGGATCGCTGCCGTGTTCTTGATCCATGGCTGTGGCGGTCCGGCGCATATTGGTCTCGATCTGCGAGATCAGCATGCGAAGGTCAGCCGCAATCAGCTCACGGCTCTCGACTTCGGGCATTGCGACGAGAGGCGGCGTAGCGGCCCGATTTAGCATGGATATTCTCTGTCCTCTGCAATTAGGCGCCTTGCCGCTACTTGTGCGTTAAGTCCATGTCCCGTACAAATACGGTGGGCCGAATCCGCGCCGAACGCCATAACGGTTGGGGCGGACGCGAGTCCTTCATGCCAACCGGATGTGTGGCACATGGCCGAACAAAGCTCTCGCGGTGAAATCTTCGTGGTCGACGACGACGCTGCCGTTCGCGACACCTTGTCGATGGTGTTGAAGGCGGCGGGCTATGAGGTGATCTGTTTTGCGGACGGCGCAGCATTGCTCTCCGTCGCGCGAAGCCGCACACCTGCAGCGGTCCTGCTCGACGTGCACATTCCCGGCAAGTCGGGCCTCGATATTCTCAATGAGCTGCACGGCGAAGACTATCCGGCACCGATCTTCATGATCTCCGGACAGGGCGATATCGCGATGGCGGTGGGGGCCATCAAGAGCGGCGCGCTCGACTTCATCGAGAAGCCGTTCCGCGGCAGCGAGATCGTCGGCCGGCTCGACGAGGCGATCGGCGCCTATGCACGCAGGCAGTCGGAGAACGCAGCGCCGAAGTTCGGCTCGCTGCATTTCCCCGGGCGCGAGCCGTTGACGCGCAGGGAGCGCGAGGTGCTCGAGCAGTTCGCCGCCGGCGCCTCCAACAAGGAGGCCGGCCGCACGCTCGGCATCAGCCCGCGCACCATCGAGGACCACCGCGCCAACATCATGAAGAAGCTCGGTGCGCGCAATGCCGCCGATCTGATCCGGATCGTGATGACCGCGGCGCAGCGCGCGTCGTAAATTCCGTGGGTGACATTTCGTAGCCCGGATGAGCGAAGCGACATCCGGGACGTGGCTCGTCGTGTTCCCGGGTATCGCTTCGCTCACCCGCGCTACGGGTTCTCACCCAGCCCGACGCGCCATCAACTGCTCAACGCCTTGCGGATAGCCCGCGCCAGATCGGATTTGCGATAGGGCTTCGCTAGTAGCAGAACGCCCGAATCCAGCCGGCCGTGATGGATGATCGCGTTCTCGGTATAGCCGGACGTGTAGAGCACCCGGAGATCGGGGCGCGTTCTCTGCAGTTCGTCGGCGAGCTGCCGTCCGTTCATCTTGCCGGGCATGATGACGTCGGTGAACAGGAGGTCGAACGGTTTTCCGGCGGCGACGATTGCGAGCGCCTCCGCGGCGTTCGCAGCCTGCAAGGTGACGTAGCCGAGCGAATGCAGCTGGGCCAGCACGTAGTCGCGCACCAGCCGGTCGTCCTCGACCACGAGGATCGTCTCGTGTCCGCCCTCGATGCTCGCCGGCGTCACGCCCTCGCCGACCACCGTCGGCGTCTTGCCGGGCGGCAAGTACATCTTGATCGTGGTGCCGTGGCCTTCCTCGCTGTAGATCTTGATATGGCCCGCGGACTGCTTGATGAAGCCGTAGACCATCGAAAGCCCGAGTCCGGTGCCCTTGCCCGGTCCCTTCGAGGTGAAGAAGGGGTCGAACACCCTGGCCAGCATGTTGGCGGGAATTCCGCTGCCGGTGTCGCTCACGGCGATCAGCACGTAGTGTCCCGGCGGGACGTCGTTGACGCTGGCATAGATCTCGTCGAGATAGGCCGCGCCCGTCTCCACGATCAGCTTGCCGCCGCCCGGCATGGCATCGCGGGCATTGAGCGCGAGGTTGAGGATCGCGGTGGTGAGCTGGCTGGGATCGACGATCGCGACGCAGTTCTCGTTCTCGAACACGGATTCGACATGGATCTGCTCGCCCAGCGTCGGCCGCAATAGTTTCGCGGTGTCGATGATCAGTGCGTTGACATCGATTTCGCGCGGCTGGAGCGGCTGCTTGCGCGCAAACGCCAGCAGATGCTGCGTCAGCTCGGCGCCACGCCCGGCGGCCTCGTCGATCATCTTCGTGATCGCCGCGAGCTCCGGCTCCTTGGCCACCGCGTCGGCCAGGATCTCGATCGTTCCGGTGATGACGGTGAGGATGTTGTTGAAGTCGTGCGCCACGCCGCCGGTGAGCTGGCCGACCGCCTCCATCTTCTCGGCCTGGCGGATGCGCTCGTCGGCCGCGATCTTGTCGGTCAGGTCGCGGTAAAACGAATTGAAGAGGACACCTTCGCGTCGCCGGAGCGCCGTGACGCTGAGCTCGGCCCTGAATTCCTTGCCATCGCGCCGCCGTACCAAGAGTTCGCGACGTGGATTGGCGAGGGATTGTTGCTCGGATTCGAGAAAGAGCTTGAGTCTGGCCCTGACGCTTTCCCGCTCACTGGGGGCGACGAAAAGCTCGATCGCATTCTTGCCGATTGCTTCCTCACGCGCCCATCCGAAGAGCTTCTCGGCTTGCGAGTTCCAACTCAGGATGGCACCGGCCTGGTCGGTTTGGGTGAAAGCGTCGAGCGAGGTCTCGACGATGTTGCGCGCAAGCTGTTCGCTCTCCCGCAACGACTCCTGTGCAAGCCTCGCCTCCGTCATGTCGCGCCCGACAAAGAAGTAGCGCTGGGCATGGTCGGACCAGCTGCCGAGCCAGGACAGCCAGACTTCGCGTCCGTCCTTGTGGAAGCAGCGGGTGTCGGCGAGCTTCAGCCGCTCGCCGCGCCTGAGCGCGCGCATCTCGTCGCGCGACTGGTCGAGATGGCCGGGATGAATGAAATCGGCGCCGCTGCGGCCGATCATCTGCTCCGGCCGGTAACCGATAATGGCCTCGCTGCTCGGACTGATCTGCGCGATGTGGCCGTGCGCGTCCATCACCATGATCAGATCCTGCGAGGTCTCGAAGATCTGGCGCCGTTCCTCGAGTTGCTGCTGCAGCGCCCGCTCGGCCCGCCGCGCCTCGGTCAGGCTGCGCGCCGTGCCGGAGGCGCCCACGATCTCGCCCGACGGGCCTCTGATCGGGGACAGGCTGAGTGAGATTTCGACCGGCGTGCCATCCTTGCGCAGGCGCACGGTCTCGAAGCGTTCGATCGGTTGACCCCGGGCGAGCCGCTGCAAATAGTCCTTGCCTTGCTCGCGTCGGTCGGGCGGGACGATGATCGAGGTGGATTTCCCGATCGCCTCATCCGCCGAATAGCCGTAGAGGCGCTCGGCGGCGGCATTCCAGCCGGTGATGACGGCGTCGAGCGATTGCATCACGATCGCGTCGTCGGAGGATTCTACGGCGGCGCTGAACAAGCGCTCGCGCGCTTCATGATGGCTTCGCGCGGCCTCGGTGCGGCGATGCTCCTGGATCTCGCGTTCAAGAGCGGCCGTCTTCGCTCTCGTTTCGTCGACCATCTGAGCAAATGCCCGCGCCAGCACGCCTGTCTCTCCGCTCGCATCGACGGGAATATCGGCGCGCCGTCCGCTGCCGATCGCCTCCACCGCCGCGGTCAAACGCCCGATCGGCCGCGTCAATGAGCGCGCCAGCAACACCGCAAGCAAAGCTGCGGCAAGAACGGCAAGCAGGCCGACCAGCGAGGAGGTTTTTTGAATGGCCGCCGGAACGCGGCTGAACACGGATGCGGGGGCCGTCTCGATGATAGCCAACCACTCCTTGCCGGCAAGCAGCGCCGGTGCGATCGCCGCTCCACTCGGCCGGCCCGACCGGTCGCTCGTCAGCTGCGTGGATCCTTGCGGCTGGCCGGCCCGGGCTGCAAAGAAAGGAAAGTCCCGGCGCCAATCGTTGGCGTTGCCATGCAATGTACCGAATTCCCGCGCGCGATCGGGATGGACCAGATAGTCGCCACGCGAATTCACGACATAGATGTCTCCCCCGGCGCTCGCGGTCGAGCGGACGCGGTCGAGTGCGGGACGCATGTCGATATTGGCAATGATGATGCCGAACGGCTTGCTATCAGGCGTGAACAGCGGCGTCGCGACGCGCAACGTCGGAATGTGAGGGTCCGTGGTTCCTCCTTGCCGGGTGGCGAGATCGACGGGCGAAACATAGATGTCGCCCGGCGCCAATCGAATCGTCTCCTGGAAGTACGTTCGTTCGCTCTTGCGTTCGAGTTCGCCGTTGGGGACAATCCGTGCGGCTCCGTTAGGGCCGGCGCGATCGACGCGGACCAGTTCGCGCTGGTCGTCGTCAAGGCCGATGATTCGAAATTGCCCGTAGCTCGGCTTCGCGTCGATCTCGGCTGCGAACCGCGTGGCGATGCGCTCGCGCCAGGTTTGCTCCGAAACGCCGTCGACTGCATCGATGCCTCCACCGACATGAGCGCGGATCAGGCCATTGATGGCAGCGGCGGAGCGATAACCGAGCAGATCGCCACGAGCGCCGGCAACGTAAGATTCAAGATGGGTGGCCAGCAGGCTCGACTGGGCTTCGATCCGTTCCAGGACCCGCGGAATGACGGCTTGGGTGATGTTGCGATAGCCGAGCCAGCCGACCGCGGCCACGGTGACCGCCACCAGCAGGATCATCGCGATAGCGAGCCGCGTAGCTAGCGTCATGGGGATATTCGCACCGCTCCCTGAAGGGCCGTGCCCGTGCTCGGTTGGAACAGAATGAAGGTTCTTGTCATCGGCGGCCGGTGCTGACATCCGGATTCCTCACCGATGCCGTCCGCGCTGCGTCCAGGCTGCCAGCGACCGCGGCAAGCAGTGCGTCGGCCCGGAACGGCTTCTGCAAGCTCGCCACCGCGCCGAGCTTGGTCGCCATCTTGAGGAAGTCCGGCTCAGCATACGCGTCCGGCGCGAACGACCGGCCGGAAATGACGACGATCGGAATCGCCGGCTGCAGCGCCCGGATGTGGCGCATCGTCTCCAGGCCGTCCATGCCTGGCATGAAGATGTCGAGAAACAGCAGGTCGAACTGGCTGGCCTCGAACAGCGCAAGTCCCTTGCGGCCGTCTCCGGCGACGGTGATGTGATGACCGGCCCTCTCCAGGAGCAGCCGAATCGTCATCTGCACGGCCGGATCGTCATCCACGATCAGGATGTTGGCCACGTCTGGTATCCTCCCGGGCCGGATGGGGTTTCCCAGCGACCGCAAATCAAACCATCAACTCTGAAATTGTCGCGCGGATTGCATCCGGCCTGCAAGCACTTCGCCATCGATCCGATGATTGCTCGCAAAAGGCGAATCGCTTGCGCAACTTATGCACGGTGACGTGCACAAGCGCGCGACGACCGCGCGCATAGGCCTAGTCGGTCAGGTATTCGGGATAGTGGCTCCGGATCGTGTCGAGCTCGCTCAGCGTGCCCGACAGGTGCTTGCGCAGATGCTGTTGCGCGGCATAGGCGTCGCCGGCCTCGATCGCGCGCGTGATCAGCTTGTGGTGGCGGACGATGTTCTGGGCCTTGCCGGGAGAGGGCAGATGCAGCCGGCGCAGCCGGTCGATATGTCCGCTACGGCTGCGCACCAGCGTCCAGAGCTCCTGCTTGTCGGCCGCGGCATAAAGCTGCGCGTGAAAATCATTGTCGCCGGCGATGAAGCTCTGGAAGTCTCCGGCCTTGGCGAATTGCTGCTGGAGCGCGATCGTGTGGTCGAGGCGTAAGACGAGGGCTTCGCCGTGCTGCTGCGCGAGCAGCCTGACGATTTCGAGCTCAAGCGCCTGGCGCAGGAAATGGGCCTGCTCGGCCCGACCGACATCGACCCGGCTGACGACGGTGGCGTGCTGTGGAAACACGTCGACGAGCCCTTCTTCCTCCAGCCGCATCAAGGCGTCGCGGATCGGCGTCGAGCTGACGCCGAATTGTGCGGCGAGATCCGTGCGCGACAGCGGCGAGCCCGGCGGCAGTTCGAGCGCGAGAATGGCATTGCGCAGCCGCTCGAACACTTGCGGTGCGGCCTGCCGGGCCCGGTCGAGCCGCGCGCCGGGGCGGGCCACCGTGCGGGCCGCGGGTTGGGCTGTTTCCATGCGAAGAGCTCCGGCCGCCTTGCCTTTGATGCACTAATACATTAGTGCATTAGCGAGATCGCTCGTCAATGGCGTCCGGAGGAAACGAACAACAATGATCAAGCAATTGCAGTATGGCCTCACGGCCGTCGCCCTGATCGCCGCCACGGCGCTGACGGCCTCGCCGGCGAAGGCGCAGCAAAAATCCGAGATCTCGCTGTCACGCCAGCCCGGCATTTTCTACATGCCGAGCCACATCATGGAAAAGCAGAAGCTGATCGAGAAGCACGCAGCTCAGCTCGGGGTCGCGGGTGTCACCACCAAATGGGTCACCTTCTCCGGCGGCGGTGCGCAGACCGATGCGTTGCTCGCGGGCGGCGTCGACATCCTCAACACCGGCACCGGCAATCTGCTACTGCTGTGGGACCGCACCCGCGGCGGCGTCAAGGGCATCGTTGCGACCTCGGCGCAGCCGATGACGCTGATCAGCCGCGACGCCAACATCAAGTCGATTAGGGATTTCGGCCCCAGCGACAAGATCGCGGTGCCGACCGTAAAAGTCTCGACCCAGGCGATCGTGCTCCAGATCGCTGCCGCCGAGGCCTTTGGTGCCGACCAATGGTCGAAGCTGGACGTCAACACGGTGCAGCTCGGCCATCCCGACGCCTATGCGGCGCTGTCCAATTCCAAGCACGAGGTGCACACCCATTTCTCGATTCCGCCGTTCACTTTCCTCGAGCTGAAGAACGTGCCGGGTGCGCATGTCGTGCTGTCGTCGCCTGACGTGATGGGCGGGCCGCTCAGCCAGGCGCAGTTCTTCACCACCACGAAGTTCGCGGATGCCAACCCGAAAATTATCCAGGCCGTGCGCGATGCGACCAAGGAAGCGCAGGATCTGATCCGCAGCGACACCAGACAGGCGGTCGAGATCTACAAGGAGATCACCGGCGACAAGACCTCGGTGGAAGAGCTGCTCGATCTCCTGAAGGAGCCCGGCATGATGGAGTGGAATCTCGAACCGCAGGGCACGATGAAATTCGCCGCGCATCTGTTCAAGACCGGTACGCTGAAGACTCAGCCCAAGGCCTGGACTGATTACTATCTCCCCGTCGCCCACGATCTGAAGGGCAACTGATGGCGCTGCTCGAGGTCAGCTCGGTGACGCTGCGC
This sequence comes from Bradyrhizobium sp. WSM4873, assembly GCF_055811355.1. Classification (NCBI taxonomy): domain Bacteria; kingdom Pseudomonadati; phylum Pseudomonadota; class Alphaproteobacteria; order Hyphomicrobiales; family Nitrobacteraceae; genus Bradyrhizobium; species Bradyrhizobium sp. WSM4873. Next base: position 9,746 of record NZ_JBVVPS010000019.1, read on the forward strand.
TACAAGACCTCCAGCGCCGTCGTCACCGCCACGGAAAGGGTGAGCTTCACCGTCGACAGGTCCGATCGCTTCGTGCTGCTCGGCCCGTCCGGCTGCGGCAAGTCGACCCTGCTCAAGGCCGTCGGCGGCTACATGGCGCCGAGCGAAGGCCGCATGACCATCAACGATCGCGAGATCCACGGTCCGGGCGCCGATCGCATGATGATCTTCCAGGAGTTCGACCAGCTGCTGCCGTGGAAGAGCGTGCTGGCCAACGTGATGTTTCCGCTGCTGACCGCGCGAAAATTGTCGCGCAAGGACGCCGAAGCGCGGGCGCGGGCCTATATCGAGAAGGTCGGGCTGACACGCGTGGTCGATGCCTATCCGCACACGCTGTCCGGCGGCATGAAGCAGCGCGTCGCGATCGCGCGCGGCATGGCGATGGAGCCCGACATCCTGCTGATGGACGAGCCGTTCGCCGCGCTCGACGCGCTGACGCGCCGGACCTGCCAGGACGAGCTGCTCCAGCTCTGGAGCGAGACCAAATTCACCGTGTTGTTCGTGACGCATTCGATTGCGGAAGCGATCCGTATCGGCAACCGCATCCTGCTGCTGTCGCCGCATCCAGGCCGCGTCAAGGCTGAGGTGATCGACGTCGACAAGGTCTCCAATGAGGATGGCAGTGCCGGTCGGCTCGAGAAGGAGATTCACGATCTCCTGTTCGCCGCCGAAGCAACGGCGCATTGAGGGAGCATCTGATGGGCGAAGCCAGGATCCTGCTGCGTGAGGCGCCGGTCGCCGGCGGCGCGGCCGAAGTCGAGCGCAAGCTGAGCGTGCCCGAGCTGTTGTGGAACGATGGCTTTGTCCGCAAGACGGTCATCATCCTGTTTCTCGCGGCGGTCTGGGAGGCCTATGGCCTCACGCTCGACAATCCCCTGCTGTTTCCGACGCTGCACGACACGATCCTCACGCTCTACGATCGCGTCAAGGACGGCACAATTCCGATGCGGGCCTGGGCTTCGCTCAAAGTGCTGTTCATGGGTTATTCGGCGGGCATCGCGCTCGCCGCGATCTTCACCGTGCTTGCGATCTCGACCCGCATCGGCACCGATTTCCTTGAGACGGTCACGGCGATGTTCAATCCGCTGCCGGCGATCGCCCTGCTGCCGCTGGCTCTGATCTGGTTCGGTCTCGGCAACGGCAGTCTGGTGTTCGTGCTGATCCATTCGGTGCTGTGGCCGGTCGCGCTCAACACCCATTCCGGCTTCAAGAGCGTGTCCAACACGCTGCGCATGGTCGGCCGCAATTACGGCTTGCGCGGGCTGCCTTACGTGGCGAAAATCCTCATCCCCGCGGCGTTCGGCTCGATCCTGACCGGCCTCAAGATCGGCTGGGCCTTTGCCTGGCGCACGCTGATCGCGGCCGAGCTGGTGTTCGGCGTGTCCTCCGGGCAGGGCGGGCTCGGCTGGTTCATCTTCGAAAACCGCAACCTCCTCGACATACCTGCGGTCTTCGCCGGCCTCTTGACGGTGATCATCATCGGGCTTTTTGTCGAGAACCTGATCTTCCGCGCCATCGAGCGGAACACCGTGCAGAAATGGGGCACCCAATCATGACCAAGAAGAAACTGACGCCCGACCAGCTCCGCAGCGCGCGCTGGTTCGCACCCGACGATCTCCGCTCGTTCGGCCATCGCTCCCGCACCATGCAGATGGGCTACGCGCCGGAGGAGTGGAAGGACCGCCCGATCATCGCGATCCTCAACACCTGGTCGGACGCGCAGCCCTGCCACATGCATTTCAAGTCGCGCGTCGACGACGTCAAGCGCGGCATCCTGATGGCCGGCGGCCTGCCGCTGGAGTTGCCGGCGCTGTCGCTGTCGGAATCGCTGTTGAAGCCGACCACCATGCTCTATCGCAATCTGCTGGCGATGGACGCCGAGGAGTTGCTGCGCAGCCATCCCGTCGACGGCGTGGTGCTGATGGGCGGCTGCGACAAGACCACGCCCGCGCTGCTGCTGGGCGCCACCTCGATGAACATTCCGGCGATCTATCTGCCGGCAGGTCCGATGCTGCGCGGCAATTGGAAGGGCAAGACGCTCGGCTCGGGCTCGGACGGCTGGAAATATTGGGACGAGCGCCGCGCCGGAAAAATCTCCGACAAGGACTGGCTCGACATCGAAGCCGGCATTGCACGCAGCTACGGCACCTGCATGACCATGGGTACGGCGTCCACCATGACCGCGATTGCCGAGGCGATCGGCATGACGTTGCCGGGCGCCTCCTCCATTCCCGCCGCCGATGCCAACCATATCCGCATGGCCTCCGAATGCGGCCGCCGCATCGTCGAGATGGTCTGGGAAGATCTGACGCCCAAGACGATCCAGACCCGCAAGGCGTTCGAGAACGCGATCGCCGTGGCGATGGCGATGGGCTGTTCGACCAATGCGATCATCCATCTGATCGCGCAGGCTCGCCGCGCCGGCCTCGACATCGGCCTCGACGATTTCGAGATTGCGAGCCGCAAGGTGCCCGTCATCGCCAATGTGCGGCCGAGCGGCGATGCCTATCTGATGGAGGACTTCTTCTATGCCGGCGGCCTGCCGGCCCTGATGGGGCAGATCAAGCCGCATCTGCATCTCGACTGCATCACCGTCACCGGTAAGACCGTGGGCGAGAACATCGATGGCGCCGATGTCCACAATGACGATGTGATCCGCTCGATCGACAATCCCATCTACAAGGAAGGCGCGCTCGCCGTGCTCAAGGGCAATCTCGCGCCCGACGGCTGCGTCATCAAGCCGAGCGCCTGCGCGCCGCGCTTCCTCAAGCACACCGGGCCCGCGCTGGTGTTCGACGACTATCCGTCGATGAAAAAGGCGGTCGACGATCCCGATCTCGACGTCACCGAGGATCACATCCTCATCTTGCGCAATGCGGGGCCGCAGGGCGGACCGGGCATGCCGGAATGGGGCATGCTGCCGATCCCGACCAAGCTCGTGAAGCAGGGCGTCCGCGACATGGTGCGGATCTCCGATGCGCGCATGAGCGGCACCAGCTACGGCGCCTGCATTTTGCACGTTGCGCCCGAATCCTATGTCGGCGGGCCGCTGGCACTGGTGCGAAACGGCGACCGCATCACGCTTGATGTTGCCGCCCGCACCATCAATCTCGATGTGTCCGAGGCCGAGCTAGAAAAGCGCCGCGCCGCCTGGAAGCAGCCCGAGCGCCGCTTCGAGCGCGGCTATGGCTGGATGTTCACCAAGCACATCAAGCAGGCCAATGACGGTTGCGACTTCGATTTCCTCGAGACCGATTTCGGCGCGCCGATCGGCGAGCCCTCGATTTACTGATGACCCTGTCATTCCGGGGCATCGCAAAGCGATGAGCCCGGAATCCATTGGGCCGCAGTCTGTGCCGCCCGATGGATTCCGGGTTCGCGCTATGCGCGCCCCGGAATGAGAAAAGAGAGAGCCAATGCAATGACAAAACTCAGTGAAGCCACCCGCACCAAGCTCAAATCCGTTTCCACCGCCACGGTCGCAACCGCGCTGTTCAAGCGCGGCCTGCGCATCCAGATGATCCAGGACGTGCACCCGCTCAGCGCCGGCCAGCCGACGATGGTCGGTGAAGCCTTCACGCTGCGCTATATGCCGGCCCGCGAGGACCTCAACACCATCGAGGTCTTTAAGGACCGCTCCCATCCGCAGCGCAAGGCGGTCGAGGATTGCCCGGCTGGCAGCGTGCTGGTGATGGACAGCCGCAAGGACGCACGCGCCGCTTCCGCCGGCGCAATCCTGGTCACGCGGCTGATGAAGCGCGGTGTCGCCGGTGTCGTCACTGACGGCGGCTTTCGCGACTCGGCCGAGATCGCCAAGCTCGGTATCCCCGCCTACCACCACCGCCCGAGCGCGCCGACGAATCTGACGCTGCATCACGCCATCGAGATCAACGTTCCCATTGGCTGCGGCGATGCGCCGGTGTTTCCCGGCGACGTCATTCTCGGCGACAGCGACGGCGTGATCGTAATTCCCGCGCATCTCGCTGACGAGATCGCCAACGAGACCTTCGAGATGACCGCGTTCGAGGACTTCGTCACCGAGGAAGTCAACAGGGGCCGCGGCATTTTCGGTCTCTATCCCGCGACGGACCCGCAGACGCTGACCGACTTCGCCGCATGGCGGAAGGCGAACGGAAGGTAAAGGCCGGCAACTCGTCCCACAATCTCTGTCGTCGTCCTGGCGAATGCCAGGACCCATCACCCCAGGGAGTAGTCGTCTTTTCGCGCGGTACTGACACCGACCTTTGTCGGATAGATCACGCGGTATGGGCCCTGGCTTTCGCCAGGACGACCAGGGAGAGCGTGGCCTACACCCCGGCCTCCGCCATCCCCGCCGCCCAGAGCGCGAACGCATAGACGATCGCGACTTCATCCAGCCGGTTGAAGCGTCCCGAGGCGCCGCCGTGGCCGGCGCCCATGTTGGTGCGGAGTAGCACCGGGCCGCCGTCGCTCATAGTCGCGCGCAGGCGTGCGATCCATTTGGCGGGCTCCCAATAGGTGACGCGCGGATCGGTCAGGCCACCCATCGCCAGGATCGCGGGATAGTCTTTCGCCGCGACGTTGTCGTAGGGCGAATACGACAGGATGGTGCGGAAATCCTTCTCGCTCTCGATCGGGTTGCCCCATTCCGGCCATTCCGGCGGCGTCAGCGGCAGCGTGTCGTCGAGCATGGTGTTGAGCACGTCGACGAACGGCACTTCGGCGACGATGCCGGCGAACAATTCACCGGCGCGGTTGGCGACCGCCCCCATCAGCATGCCGCCGGCCGAGCCGCCGTGGCCGACGATGCGTTTTGCGCTGGTGTATTTCGCGTCGATCAGCGCGCGGGCGCTGGCTGAGAAATCGTCGAACGAATTCGTCTTCTTCTCGCGCTTGCCGTCGAGATACCAGCCCCAGCCCTTGTCGGCGCCGCCGCGGATATGGGCGATGGCGTAGATGAAGCCGCGATCGACCAGCGACAGCCGGTTGGCGCTGAACGAGGCCGGCATCGCCATGCCATAGGAGCCGTAGCCGTAGAGCAGAAGCGGCGCCGCGCCGTCGAGCGTAAGCCCGCGCCGATGGAGGATCGAGACCGGCACCTCGGCCCCGTCATGCGCCTTCGCCATGATGCGCGTCGTGACGTAGTCGGCCGCATTGTGGCCGGACGGAATCTCCTGCCGCTTGCGCAGGGTGCGCGTCCGCTTGACCATGTCGTAATCATAGACTTCCGACGGCGTCGTCATCGACGAATAGGCGAAACGCAAATTCGTCGTCTCGAATTCATAGGAGCCCATTGTATCCAGCGAATAGGCCGCCTCGTCGAACGCGATGGCGTGCTCCTCCTTGGTCGCGAGGTCGCGGATCACGATCGACGGCAGCGCATTGGCGCGCTCCAGCCGCACCATGTGGCTGGCATAGAGATCGAGGTCGATGATATAGATGCCCGGGCGATACGGGATCAGATCGCGCCAGTTCCTGCGCTCGGGGGAAGCGAGCGGCGCGGTGACGATCTTGAAGTCGATCGCGTCGTCGGCGTTGGTGAGGATGAACAGTTCGTCGCCACGGTCGGCGAGCGAATATTGCACGCCTTCCTCGCGTGCCGCGACAAGGCGCGGCGGTGCGTCGGGATGGGCGAGGTCGATCAGCCGCTGTTCCGAGGTCTCGTGGTCGCCGCCCGCGATCACGCAGAAGCGGCCGCTGGTGCTCTCGTGCAAATGGGTGAACCAGCCGGAATCCTGCTCTTCGTAGACCAGCGTGTCGTCGGCCTGCCCAGTGCCGAGCTTGTGCCGCCACACCTGCATCGGGCGATGATTGTCGTCGAGCTTCACGTAGAAGAACGACGTGGCGTCCTTGCTCCAGACCACGCCGCCGTCGGTCTCCTCGACGACGTCGTCAAGGTCGTTTCCGGTCGCCCAGTCGCGCACGCGGATGGAGAAATACTCCGAGCCTTTGGTGTCGGCGCTCCAGGCCTGCAGCCTGTGGTCGTTCGAGTGCCGGCTGCCGCCGAATTTGAAATAGGTGTGGTCCTTGGCGAGCGCATCGCCGTCGAGCACGATGTGGCCTTCGCCGCCATCGCGCGGCATGCGGCCGAACAGCTCGTGCTGGCCGCCTTCGCGGAACTTGCGGAAATAGGCGAAGGGACCATCCGGCGACGGCACGCTGGAATCGTCCTCCTTGATCCGCCCCCGCATCTCGCGCACCAGCGTCTTCTGGAGGGCCGCGGTATGGCCGAGCAGGCTCTCGGTGTAGTCATTTTCTGCGTCGAGATATCTGCGGATGTCGGGATCGAGCACCGCGGGATCGCGCAGCACCTCCTGCCATTTCTCGTCCTTCAGCCAGGCATAGTCGTCGGTCACGGTGATCCCGTGCCGCGTGAACGAATGCGGCCGGCGCGGCGCGACGGGGGGCTGGGAAGGTGTTTTGGCTTGTGTCACTCGATCCTCATTCAGATGCGTGTTTCACCTTATATCGTCCCGATTCCACGAATTGCCAGCATCGCTGCGGGCCCGTTGCCGGGTTGTTGACCGGCCGCTTGTATGCTTTAGGGGCCGGGTCTTTAGTCCCGCCGCCGGTCCAGCCTGATGCTGTTCAATTCCTATCCGTTCATCCTGCTGTTCCTGCCGGCCGCGCTGGCTGGCTATTTCTGGCTCGGGCGGTGCAGCAATCTGGCACCGGTGATCTGGCTGGCGGCGGCCTCGCTCACCTTCTATGCCATCGGCAATTGGCAATTCGTCGCCCTGTTGGTGATATCGATCGCCTTCAACTACGGCATAGGCCATCTCCTCATCGTGGCGAAGCTTGCTCCGTCGCAGCGAAAGGCCGCACTTGCCCTCGGCGTCGCCGGCGACCTCCTCGTGCTTGGCATCTTCAAATATGCCGGCTTCGTCACCGAGAACATCAATGCACTGGCCGGCACGCATTTTGCGGTTCACATCCTGCTGCCGGTCGGCATCTCCTTCTACACGTTCACCCAGATCGCGTTCCTGGTCGATGCCTGGCGCGGGCAGGTGGCGGCCTACGCGCTGCCGCACTACGCGCTGTTCGTGACATACTTTCCGCATCTGATCGCGGGGCCGATCCTTCACCACAAGGACATGATCCCGCAATTCGAACGGGAGGAAACCAAGCATCCGCATGCGCATCTGATCCTGTGCGGAATCATCATCTTCGCAATCGGCCTGTTCAAGAAGACGTGCCTCGCCGACGGCATCCAGCCGCTGGTCGCGCTCGCCTTCGATGCGCGCGCGCCGAGCTTCGACCAGGCCTGGCTTGGCGCGCTCGCCTACACGTTCCAGCTCTATTTCGACTTCTCCGGCTATTCGGACATGGCGATCGGGATATCGCTGATGTTCGGCATCTTCTTACCCGTAAATTTCAACTCGCCGTACAAGGCCACCAGCATCGTCGAGTTCTGGCGGCGCTGGCACATGACGCTGTCGCACTTCCTGCGCGACTATCTCTACATCCCGCTCGGGGGCAACAGGCGCGGCCGCGTGCTCCGTTACGTCAATCTGCTGCTCACGATGCTGCTCGGCGGGCTCTGGCATGGCGCGGCCTGGACCTTTGTCATTTGGGGCGCGCTGCATGGCGCCTATCTCTGCGTCAACCACGCTCTTAACGCGCTGGTGCCGAATGTTCCGAAGTTGCTCGCGCGCCCAACTCACGTCGCCGGGGCCGTGCTGACATTCCTCGCCGTCGTTGTCGCCTGGGTCTTCTTCCGCGCCGAACGGGTCGATTGGGCGCTGCGGATTCTGAATGCGATGGCCGATCCCTCGAATATCGTGTTCGACCGCGAAGAGATTGCCGCGTTGGTGATGGTCGCAATTTATGCCGCGCTGGTGTGGCTCGCGCCGAACACGCAAGGAATCATGGGGTACGATCACGCCAATCGCACGGTCGGCGACGGTCTGATGGCCGGCCGGATGCGGCCGCTGGTCCTCTATGGTGCGTCGCTGGTGCTTGCGTTTGGGATTTTGGGTATCCAGAGCCACAGCGAATTCATCTATTTCCGGTTCTGATGCGAGGCGCGTTCACACATCCAGGGCGACTTCTCCTCGCGAGCATCGCGTGCGTGCTGGGCGCGGCTGCGCTCACCTATGTCGTCGATCCCCTGCAGCTGTTTCGCCCCTCGCGCCTCGTCGCGCCGTTCTATTCCGATGACACGCGCGTGCAGAATGCCGGGCTGATCCGCAGCCAGTCGTTCGACACCGCGTTCATGGGCACCTCGCTCGCGATCCATTTCCGCCAGAGCGACATCGACCATGCGCTTGGCGTGCACTCGCTCAAGCTGGCGATGACCGGATCCAATTCGCGCCAGCAGGGTTTTGTGCTCGAGCAGGCCATCGATCGCGGCGCAAAGCGCGTGATCTGGGCGATGGATGATTTCATCTTTGTCGATGCGGCCGACATCGAGACCGATCCTTATCTCTCTGCCGATCTCTATCGCGGGACGGCAAAAGGCATCGCTTCCTATCTATTCAGCGCGGCGATGGCGAAGGAATCCCTGTTCGCATTGCTGCGGTCGGTTCCGCCGCTGCGAGAGCCGCTGACCCGGGCCGCGCCTTATCTGCCCGTCAAGTTCGCGCTTGAAGACGTCGACGACATCTATGCGCTGTCGCGGGATGCCGACGTTGCGCGCGCCTATAATGCCAAAAGGACGCTCGCGGCCTTCGCCTATATCACCGATCCCGTGCGCAGCCGTTTTCTCGGCGAAGGCTATCGTTACGACGCGATGGTTCGGCATTTCGAGCATGATGCCGTCGACCTGATCGCGCGCCATCCGGACGTGACCTTCGACATCTACTTCCCGCCCTATTCGATCCTGCAATTCGTCGCGATGCGCGACGCTTCGCCGGCGACGCTGAAGATCGTCACCGATCTCACGGCGCGCATCGCCGAACGCCTGACGCAGCTTGCAAATGTACGCCTGCATGATTTCCGCGCGATCAAGCAGGTGACGCACGATCTCAACAATTACGCTGATGTCATCCACCATTCGCCGGTGATCGATGCGAAGGTGTTGTCGTGGCTGGCGAGCGGGGAATACCGGGTCGATCTGAAGGCGCCGCTGGCGCCGCTGAACGAGCTGAAGGCGCAGATCGAGGCGTATCGGATGCCGCAGTAGCCGCGGCAAACTCAACTGTCGTCCCGGATCTGCGCTCCGTCCTGGACAACGCTCCGCGTCGCCAGGAGCTTCGCTTGTCCGGGACGACAGCGGAATTCGGACGGGCGCTTTACACCGCCACCTCTTCGCCGAGATACGCGACCGCTGCCTCGAGCCCGCCCTTGCCGTGCGGGATCTTCAGCGCGTTCAGCCCGACCTCGATCACGCCCAACGTGCCGAGCAGCATCGGCGCGTTGACGTGACCCATATGGGCGATGCGGAAGGCCTTTCCGGTGAGGTCGCCGATGCCGTTGCCGAGCACCACGCCGCATTTCTCCTTGCAATAGCGTTGCAGCACTGCCGGGTCGTGGCCGTTGCTCATGGTCACCGTGGTCACGGTGTTGGAGCGTTCGCTGGCTTCCGCGATGTTGAAGCCGAGCACCTGGCCTTCGGACCACGCGCCGACCGCGCGACGCGCGGCTTCGCCGAGCAGGCTGTGGCGGCGGAAGGCGTTCTCCAGCCCTTCCTCGTGCAGCAGGTCGATCGCCTGGCGCAGCGCGAACAACAGATGGACCGGCGCGGTGCCGGCATATTTGCGATAATGCTCGCTGCCTTCGCGCTCGCTCCAGCTCCAATAGGGCGTCGCCATGTTGGCCTTCTTGTGCACCTCGAGCGCACGCGCATTGGCCGTGACGAAGCCGAGGCCGGGCGGCGTCATCAGGCCCTTTTGCGAGCCCGACATCGCGACGTCGATGCCCCATTTGTCCATCTCGAACGGCATGCAGCCGAGCGAGGCCACGGTGTCGACCATGTACAGCGCCGGATGGCCGCTTGCCTTGATCGCCTTGCCGATCGCCTCGATGTCGTTCTGCACGCCGGAGGCGGTGTCGACCTGGACGACGACGACGGCCTTGATGGTGTGCTCCTTGTCGCGGCGCAGGCGCTCCTCGACGTCGTGCGGCCGTACCGCGCGGCGCCAGTCGCCCTTGAGCACCTCGACCTCGGCGCCCATCAGGGAAGCCGCATGGCCCCAGCCGATCGCGAACCGTCCGCTTTCGAGCACCAGCACCTTGTCGCCGCGCGACAGCACGTTGCTCAGCGCCGCTTCCCAGGCGCCGTGACCGTTGGCGATGTAGATGTAGGACTTGCCCTTGGTCGCAAACAATTTCGAGATGTCGCTGAGCAGGCTCTCGGTCAGATCGGTCATCTGCTTGGAGTAGATGTCGATCGCCGGACGATGCATCGCCCGCAGCACCTCGTCGGGCATATTGGTGGGCCCGGGGATGGCCAGAAATTCCCGGCCCGCGCGAACGGTCATTGCAGTTGGTCCTTGTTGCCTGAGAACAGGATGGTGGGTCGCTGATTCACACTTTTACGCGGCGCTGCGGTGCAAGAAAAGACCGGAAAACGCAGGTCTGACGTGGGTTATCTCTTAGTCTCGCGGCAGCCCGCATCTTCGGCTTCCTCCACCGAGCAGAACCAGCGCGTGCCCTTGCTGATCTTCATCTTGATCTGCGCATACCAGCGGCTGGTCGGCCGGTGATAGATGCATTCGCCGGCGGAGTTGACGTTGCCCTTGATGGTGCAGTCCGGCGAGGGCGCGACCGGGCCTGAGGCCGAAGCGAGCAGGATTGCATGCGCGCCGTCGGGCGGCTTGGTGGCGCCGAGGATGGTGGTCTTCTTGTTGCGCACGCGCCAGTCCCAGGGCGCGATGAAGGCGCCCTGCCACATGCCGGCCTTGGCTTCCCGCGCGGCCTTCTCGTCCGCCTCATAGTCGTGCGACATGCGGGTGTAGGCCAGGGCCCAGCCTGCGCGCACCAGCCATTTCTGGATATCCTCGCCGCCGACGTCGCAGCGCGCCACGGTGCGGCCGCGCCGGTCGATTGATCTGGCATGGCAGACCCAGTTCTTGCCGTCGGCGTATTTGGCAAGCTCGTCGCGGGCAGCGATGCCGCAGGTCCAGCGCTCGCCCTTGTTGTTGAGGCAGAGCTGGTCGACCGCGGGCGCGTCGATGCCGCCGAGCCTGATCCGCGTGTTGCCGATCATCACGGCGTCGCCGGCGCGAACCTTCGCGGTGCCCGCGATGTCGGCGGCCTCAGCCGACGATGGCAAGCCGGGCAGGGAGAAGCCAAGCAATGACAGCGCAATCAGGAATTTTCGCAACATGCCGGTCCGCGTGTGATGAAAATTGCGATAGACCTCGCAATTGTGGTCGGCTTTTGTCCGCCCGGCCAGCATATGCCTGGCAGTTGGGCTTTCAACTTCCCGTCATCTTTCGTCTCCACGGCGGCAGAAGTGGTGGGTTACGCTTCGCTGACCCACTCTACGAAACCTATCCCCGCGTCATTGCCCGTTTGGCGACCGCCAGCCCCATCAGCACGAACGCCGACGTGACCTCCGGACCGCCGACCAAAATCCGCGTCGGCGTCTTCATCTTGTTCCATTCATAGGCGCGGAACGGGCCGCGGCGGCCGCCTTCGCCGAGGCTCGCGACGATCACGTTCAGCGCCGGCGCAAAGGCGCGCGGGTCGGCGCCGAGATGGCCGAGCGCGATCAGGGCGAGCGCTGCGTCGAACACGTTCATCTCGGCGGCCATCAGCTCGCCCTTGACGTAGGAGAGCACGCGGTGGCGGATGAAATCGAAATCGCCGTCGGGATCGATGATCGCCTGCGCCGCCAGCGGCAGCGCCAGGAAGGCGGCGTAGCAGCGGCCGAAATAGGCGCTGTAGAGCTCCGGCAAATAATAGATGTGCGAGCGCGGATTGGCGAAGGCGCCGCTCGCCGCCAGCCGCTTCTGGAAGCCGATGATGCGCTGCACGGTGGCAAGCCGCGCCGGCGTCTCCAAGACTTTCCAGCGTGCGAGGTTGCGGAAGCTGACCTCGAGAATATCGAGATTGAGCGTCGGATCGAGATCGTTGCCGTAGGGGCGCTCGCCCTTGAGATTGTCGATCCAGGTCGCGACCCCGCCCTCATAGTCGATATTGTCGTTGATCGGCACGGTCACGCGCGGTTCGTTGACGCCGGCGCGCACCTGATAGCCTGCATAGAAATCCAGCAGCGGCTGGTCGAGGATCGGATCGGTGCAGCCGGCCTGGGTCGCCGCGGAGATCGAACACGCCGTGGTGTCGCAATCCGGCACGTAGACGCCGAAACCGAGGTCCTGCTTGATCTGGGCGAAGTAGCGCGAGAAGCGCGGATGCGGTGCGGGCGCGAGCGCGGTGATGACGTTGAACCGCGCCCCGTCGAGGCCCTCGACCTCTTCGCGGCTGATGTTGACGCAGAAATCGACCATGTCCGCGACCGCGCGCTCCGCCGCCATCTTGTCGGCGGACGAGGCCAGACCGGTCTCGACGTAGCTCAGCAGCGCCTCGATGAAGAACGCGTCGTAATAGGCCGAGCGGTGGCGGATCTGCACCGGCTCCCACATCGGTTCGGCAACCCCTCGCCAAGGCGGATTGACGACGGCGCGCGCCGGCGATCGTGCGATGAAGACGCGGGCGAGGTTGAACAGCAGCGATGAGTTCTTGTAGCCACGCGCGTTGAGGCCGGTGAGCGCCATGGTCAGCTCGCGCCCGCGGAAATCGGGATCGCCGATCAGGTTGAACGCGGCGTAGGTCGGCAGAAAGCCATTTTTGCGGTAGGAGCCCAGCAGATGCTGCGCGCAGTCGCGGATCACGCCGTCGATCTGCGATTGTTGCGGCATGGCGCCGGTGAACATGGCCGGCGGCGGCTTGGGATGATCCAGCGTGATGCTGTCGACGAGATCGGCGACCGGCTGGCCGACCGCCGCCCAATCGGGCTCGGCCTCGTCGCGGGCGCGCACCAGCACTTCGCGCAGCCGGGCCAGCTTCCCTTCGTCGCGCAGCTCGGGCAGTCCCGCCCGGCGGAGCAGCACCCGCAATGCGGGATTGCCGAGCGCGGTCTTGTAGAACTTGGCCAGATGCGGATCGCCGCTGGCCGCAACAGACAAGACGGGATCGCAGACATCGTAAAGCGAGGGGCCGTCCTTCCGCGCCGTCAGCGCCCGGCAGGCGGCGCCGGCAAAATATTGAAAGCTCATGAAATAACCTGGTCGCGGGAATTGGCCGGGGGGCCGGCCGGCACGCTCCCAGCCGCGTACCACCCCCTGCAAGTCGTTGAAAAAGCTACCCGGATTCGCAGGAAATACAAATGTGATGACAGTCACAGAAAAAGCCGGCACGAAGCCTGCATAATCAGCCCCCGGAAGGCTACGGAGACGCAAAAAAATCACACATTGGGCGGTGCGAATTAGCTCATGTTTCCAGAGACTTAGATCAAATTTTCGGAGATCTATTGCCGGGGAGGCGATATCCGGTTAAGGCTTTGTTTGGTGCGGCGCCGCAAATTGCGCGCAATTCGGGGGCACACCCCCGGCCAATCCCTCAAACCCAAAGACGCTATCGCGCTACTCAAACAGTGTGCGCGTGCTTGGCTGGTCTTTGGCACTGACAGGAATGACGCGAGATGAATGTAACGCAGCTCGACATTTCCCGACGCACGATCGCGGTGGCCGCAGCCCTCATCGGCACGGTCTCGCTCGTGATCGGCGCCCATGCTGCCCTCAACATGCGGGCACTCGATGCCGCCAAGGCCGTTTCGACCGACCAGGTCACCGGCTCGATCGGTCAGGCCTCGCGTCTCGCCCTCGTCATCGGCAATGGGCACTACCCCGACGCCAATGCGCCGCTGACGCAGTCGATCAACGACGCCCGCGCGCTGTCCTCGTCGCTGCGCAAGAACGGTTTTGACGTCGACATGGTGGAAGACGCGACCAAGGACGACATGGTCCGCGCCGTCAATCGCCTGAAGTCCCGGATCAAGCGCGACACCGTCGTCATGCTGTTCTTCGGCGGCTACGGCGTGCAGGCCGGCCGCGAGAGCTACATGCTGCCGGTCGATGCCGTGATCTGGAAGGAAAACGATGTCCGCCGCCAGGGCGTCTCCATCGAGGGCGTGCTCGACATGATGAAGGAGCAGGGCGCCAAGGCCAAGCTCGTCGTGGTCGACGCCTCCCGCCGCAATCCCTATGAGCGCCGCTTCCGTTCCTACAGCCACGGCCTCGCGCCGATCAGCGCGACCGACAATGCGCTGATCCTCTCCTCGGCTTCGCCCGGCAAGGTCGTCGACGACGGCAAGGGCGAGCACAGCGTGCTGGTCAGCGAGTTCCTCAACAACCTCAATGCGCAGGGCAGCGCCGAGAGCGTTTTCAACAAGACCCGCCTTGCCATCTCCCGCGCCAGCGAAGGCGACCAGGTCCCGACCGTCTCCTCCTCGCTGCTCGAGGACGTCCATTTCGGCGAAGCCGGCGGCTAGTATTTCCTAGGTTCTGCGAAGTCTCGTGCCCCGGGCGCGGCGCATCATGCAATGATGCGACGCTGAGCCGGGGCCCAGTTTTTTAGGTTGTCGCTTGGACGGGAGATGGGTCCCGGCTGTGCGCGGCAGCGTTACACGCTGCAGCGCGTCCGGGACACGAGCCAACCCTACTTCGCTGCTTCCGCGGCCATCACCGTGCGTACCGGATCGCCTTCGCGCAGCAGCGCGCCGGCGCGGCCGACGACGATATCGCCTTCGTTGAGGCCGTCGCGGATCTCGATATTGCCGCCCGACATCAGTCCGACCTCGACCCGCTTGGTCTCGACGCGGTTGCGGCGGATCACCTGCACGACGGTGCCCGCGGAGGAATACTGCACCGAGGTCAGCGGCACCGCGACGTTGCAGCTCTGCCCCGACTTGATCAGCGCGCGGCCGCTCGCGTTCAGCAACAGCCGCTTCTGCGAGGAGATGCCGATATAGACCATGCCCTGCTGGATGTTCGGCTCGACCGTCGGGCCGATGCGGCGCACCTTCCCGTCGATATCGCCGGCGCCGGCAATGCGCACGGTCGCCACCTGGTTGACCGCGAGCTTGCGCATATCGCTGGTCGCGACGAGGGCGACGAGATCGTACTCGCTGCGCGCCACGATCGTGAACAGCGCCTCGCCCTTGGCGGAGGCGAGGTTGCCGATCTGGGCGGTCGAGGTCGCGATCACGCCTGCGACGGGCGCGGTGACCTGAAGGGTGCCGCCCTCGGGCAGTGCCAGCCGCGCCAGCACCTGGCCTGCGGTGGTGGTGTCGCCGGCTTCCGCCAGCACCTCCGTCACCTTGAGGCCGGGCCGCTCCGGCCGCACCGAGCTTGCCTCGCGCGCGAGGATGGTGCCGGTGCCCTCGACGATGTCGGAGAAACAGGATTTTGCGACCTTCAGCACCGTGACCGCCGGCCCCTTGGGCGCGTCGTCATCGGCGGCGGCAGCGGGCTGGGCCGACAGCAACACCAGTCCGGTGAGCGCAACGAAATGTCTGGAAACAGAACGCGCAGGCAATGAACGCATGGGTCATTCCGGTTGGGGCCTCGACGGCCTCATCGTTAGCAGAAGCAATCGCTGCGAGCCAAGGGCACATAAGGGCCGGCCGAATGAGAATGCCGCAGCAGCACGGGCGGCGCGATACCGCCCGTTGAATTAGTCGCCGCACAAGCAAAGAGGTTCGCCGGCGGTCCCCGCCCAATAAACTCGTCATGCCCGGGCTTGTCCCGCCTGCGCGGCCGAAGCGCAGGCGGGACAAGCCCGGCCATGATGGCGAGGAAGCTGACGGCGCGCCTCACGGCAGGCTCAAGAACTCCACCCAGTTCGGCTTCTTGCCGGTGGCGTAGGATTTCAGCTTGGCGAGCGCGCCGCTGCTCTGGTCGATGGCATAGACCGTCATGCTGTCGGAGAGCTCGCCGACCGCGGCGAGGTAGCGCCCGCCGGGATCGATGTGAAAGCCGCGCGGCTGCTTCTCGGTCGGCACGCTGCCGATCGTGGTCAGCTTGCCGGTTGTCGCATCGACCTTGTAGGCGGTGAGCGTGCTGGTGGTGCGCTCGGAGGCGTAGAGGAAACGGCCGTCGGGGGTGACGTGGATGTCGGCGGCCCAGGGCTTTCCGGTAAATCCTTCGGGCAAAGCGCTGGTGCGCTGGATCTCGTCCCATGCGCCGCCTTTCGCCTCATAGGCGAACGCCGCGACGTCGCCGTTTAGTTCGTGGAGGAGATAGACGAACTTGCCGTTGGGGTGGAATACGAAATGCCGCGGCCCCGATTTCTCCGGCACCTTGTGAGCCGGCGGATCGCTCGGCGTGAGCGTGCCGGTCGCGGCGTCGAACGCGAAGGCCAGGATCTGGTCGGAGCCGAGATTGGTCGCGAACGCGAAGCGGTTGTCGGGCGAGGGCAGGAAGGCGTGCGCGTTCAGCCCGGTCGGGATCACCTGCTTCGGCTCGCCCACGACGCCATTGGCAAGCAGCGGATTCAGCGCAACCTTGTTGCCGCCATAGGAGGCGCTGAACAGGAATTTGCCGCTACGGTCGATGGCGATATTGGCCATGCTGTCGGCGAGCGGGCCGTTGCCGATATGGCTGAGCTGGCCCGTCTTGGGATCGATCGCAAAGCTCACCGCAACGAACGGCTGCGAGCGGACACCGGCGATCAGCACGCGATGATCGGGCGTGATCGCGAGCGGTGTCGAGGACCCCGGCTTTTCGACGCCGGGGAAGGTAGCCGTCTGCACGGGCGTCATCTCGCCGCTCTCGGCCATCTTGAACACGCTGATGTCGTTGCTGTCGGCGTTGCCGACATAGGCGAAGGTCTCGGCCATGCCGGCGCGGACTCCAGAAACGAGAGTGAGGAAAGCAAGTGTGGTGGCGATCGCGGCACGTGGTACGCCGGATCTGATGCGTCGGGTCGATCTCACCATGGGGGTCCTCCTGGATGCCGGTGCGGCATTTGTCGTTTTGCCGGCGAGGATAGCGGCAGCCGCCCCGCCGCACCAAACTCCAATTGGGATCGATCGATGCCGAAATGGTATCGGTGGGAGATCTACCGTATCGCCGCTGTGCGGGAGGGCAGATGGGGCCCCGGCGGGATGTGGGGCGGCCCGAGCACGGTCCACACGGTGACCGCGAGCAGCGCGCAGGTCAGGATCGTCCAGGCGACGAGTGGCTTCCGCATCAGGCCGTATCCGTCAGTCATATGAATGAGAATGCTCGCGAGGGGCGGGCCTGGCGATCGTGCACTGCAAATCGCGGCAATCCTATGAACTCGTTCACAGGCGAACCGAACCAATGCCGCGCGAGCGCATTGAACCGGCATGCCCCGTGAAAACGATCTTGAAGGTAAGCCCGACATGGGCGGCAAGCATGGCGGTCAGGCCGGCCAGCCCAAGTCGCCGCCGCGCCCGCGTCAGGGCGAGCGCGACGAGGACGTCGTGGCAAAGCGCCACACCGGCCAAACCGATCCCAACTCCGCGCCGACCAAACCAAAATAGCACCTCGGTCGCGCCGCACAGGCGCCGGGAACGGCAGCCTCGCCTTGCCGTTACCCTGATCCCGCGGGCGGAGCAGATCGAAACGGAGGCTGGCACGTGTTTTGGATTTATTGGGACACCGCCTGGTCGCTCATCATCAGTGGCATCATGTTCGCCACCATCGTCGCCCATCCCGACTCAGAGTTCGTCGAGATCCACGCGGCCAAGCAGGTCAAGTGAGCCCGCACCGTCCGGTTCAACGGCGCATCGTTGCATGCTGCGCCGCGCCCGGGACATCAGAACTTAAAATCTCAAGTCATGCTGCCGGGCATGAAGCAGCGGATCATGGCGCGGCCGTTGACATAATACGGCCAGACCATGGTGCGGCCGGCGCGGTTCGGCTCGGTGATCACGGTGTCGTCGGGCACCTCGATCCAGTCGCCCAGGAGTCTGACGCGATAATGTCCGTTGCTCGTGTCCCAGTCGACATCGTCCAGCGCCGTGCCGTCGGCGTCGGCACAGCACGGACCGCCGCCCTTGCTGTGCAGGCTCTCGAACCAGCCCTTGAGGGGAGAGTTCGCGTAGCGACCGTCGTCGCGGGCCTCCACGGATGGGCCGATCATGACAGCAACCGCTACGAGAGTGATCATCCTGAATGCCACGATCGCCATGTCGCCTCGCTCGATCCCGCGCGCGCACGAGCGCAGACGAGGAGCCGCCTGCGCTGCACGTGACGCAATGCTGGCTGGCGCCCGCTGATCGGGTTCCAGCCGTCTCAGCAGGGCAACCGCGAGGGTCGATGTTTGATCCTATTTTCAAGGGCGCGGACTTATCGGGTCCGCGCCCTGCTTCGGCTCTAGCCCGGCAAGCGGTCAGTAGTCCCAGAACACCGGCACCCAACGGAAGGCGTCGCCGTCGGCTGCTACCCGGCCCACGGACGGAAATGGCAGGTGCGTGGCCACCAGCATTTCGCCGGTCTCGGCAAGCTGTCGCAACAGACGAACGCGAACGCGCGCGGCCTCCTCGGGGTCGTGCTCGAAACCGTTGTGCCAGTCGGGTTGCTCGAACCCGACGGCAAACACGGCATCGCCGGCGAATGTCAGCGCGTCGTCGCCGGCCGCCATGCGAACCACGCTGTGTCCCGGGGTGTGACCGCCGGTGCGACGGGCGACGACGCCTGGCGCAATCTCTTGCTCGTCATCGAACAGCTGCAGCTGAGGGCCGTACTCCTTCAGGAACTGCTTGGCGGTCGATCGAAGCGCGTCCGGAAACCCTTCCGGCATGGCGGTGCGGGAGAAATCAGGCTTTTCCCAGAATTTGACCTCGGCGGCCGCGACGTGGATCCGCAGGTCCTTGCGCAGCTGCTGCTTCACGCCGTCGACCAGCAGGCCGCCAATGTGGTCCATGTGCAGATGGGTCAACACCAGATCGGTCACCGCCGCGAGATCGATGCCGGCGGCTGCCAGTCGCCTGATCAGCTGCCCGGCGCGCGGCAAGTTCAGGTTCGGGTCCGAGCCCAGTCCGGCGTCGATGAGGATGGTCTTGCCGCCGCTGCGGACCATGACGGCGTTCAGCGCCCAGTCGAAAGCGTCCTGCGGCAGGAACATGTCGTGCAGCCAGGTCGCCCGCACCGCCGGGTCGGCGTTGTGCGCGAGCATCTTGGTCGGCAGCGGCAGCACGCCGTCGCTGACCACCAGCACGTCGATCTCGCCGATCTTCAGCGCGTAGCGCGACGGAACGAGCTCTTCGGGTCCCGACGACACGGGATAAGAGGTGTTGTGCAGATTCATGTTGGTCTTCCTGTTTCAAAGATAGAGGCTTCCCGCTGGTGGTTGAGCAGGCCGCGCCGCCGGGGGAGAGCGCAGCCCGCGATCGCTTGGTGCGCTAGACTTCGGTCACCCGTTCCGGATCGGCCGACGCGAGCGCGAGGGCGCGCTCCGCCTTCGGCGGATAGATCCAGACGGTGTTGATCTCACGCTTGGTCTTCTTGGCGACGTCGCCGACCAGCTCGACCTTGCGCTCCCATCCGCGTGTGAACAGCGCGCCGGCTTCGCCGAGGTCCAGGCAGGTGACGTAGGCCTTCTGGTGGTAGGGCCTGGTCGGAACGCCGAGCAATTCGGCCGCGGCATTGTTGCCGGCAAAGGCGCCCATTCGCGTGGCGTGCTGGCACGACATCAGTGCGTAATTGCCCTCGTCGTCGCAGGCGGCGCGTGCTGCGTCGCCGGCCGCGAAGACACCCTGAACGCCTGACACCTGCAAGCAGCGATCGACCAGCAACCGTCCGAAATTGTCGCGCTCGGCGGGAATCTGGGCGGTCAGCGGCGCTGCACGCATGCCCGCCGCCCAGATCACCGTCTCGGTTTCAATGTGCTCACCGCTGGACAAGGTGACACCGGTCTCATCGAGCGCGGCGACGCCGGCACCGAGCCTTGTCTCGACGCCAACCTTGCGCAAGGCTTCCTCGATGACGGGGCGGGCGCCTGCACCCATGTCGGGTGCGATCGCAGTGTTGCGATCGACGATGACGACGCGAGTGCTGGCATTGGGGCCCAGGATTTCGCGCAGCCGCGCCGGCATTTCGGTGGCCGCCTCGATCCCGGTGAAGCCGCCGCCGGCGACGACGACCGTGTCGCGTCCGTTCGCGGCGGGCCGCTTCGTGAGGCCATGCAGGTGCTTGTCGAGCGCTACGGCATCGTCGAGCGAATCGACGCTGAAGCCGTGCTCCGCGAGGCCCGGAATGTTCGGACGGAACAGCCGGCTGCCGGTGGTCACGACGAGGCGGTCGTAGGACAAGGCCTTTCGCGCGCCCTTCGATGGCGTGATCTGCACCGTTCGGGCCTCGGTGTTGATCGTCTCGGCGCTGCCCTGGATGTAGTCGACGTCGATCGCTTCGAGGACCTCGAGCAGCGGGGCCGTCAGGGTTTCCGGCTTCGGCTCGTAGAGCCGCGGACGGACCACCAGCGTCGGCTCCGGTGAGACGAGCGCGATCTGCAGATCTTGCGGCGAGACGCCGCGGATGTCGCGCAGCCGGGCTGCGGAAAGGGCGGCGTACATGCCGGCGAAGCCGGCACCGATGATGATGAGTCGCATGGATTCTCTCCTTTGTTGCTTTTCGAAAGACCGCGCGCGACCGCGCTGCTGCGCTGAGTTCAGCGTCCGGCGTCGGCGCGTGGGGGTGGGTTGGATCGCTGGCCTTAAGGCGCGATGCAGCGTGCCGGCAGCGAATTCGGTGGCCGGCCGTAGCCTAGGACGACGGGCTGCAGCTCACTTCGATTCCAGTCCTGATAGGGGAGGCCGGGGCCATTTCGGATCATGATGGAAACGGGCGGTTGTGCCGGGTGCATGGTGTAAGCCGGAATTTCCACTTCCTCGCCCGTCGCCGACGTGAAGCGAACGGCCAGCGAGAGTCCGTACAAGGTCGCGGTCGCGAGGCTTCGGCGGCGTGACGACATCAGCCGTCGGCTGACGAAATTTTTTCAGGTCATCTTTGGTCTCCCTCGATTGGTCTGGACATGGAGATGATGTAGCCGACCCGATTTGCCGTTGCCCCAGCGCGATTGCCGTCGCTGTCGAGAGATTGCTGCTAACGCATGCGCCTGCGCCAATCGCTCGGCGTCTCGCCCGTCAGCTTCTTGAATGCCGCGGCGAAGGCGGTCTGCGAGGAATAGCCAAGCGCCGCGGCGACCGAGACGATCGTTTCATCGCTCTCCCGCAGCATGTTCATGGCCTGCTCGAGCCGGTGCTGGCGCAGCCAGGCATGCGGCGACAGCCCCGTGCTCTCCTTGAAGGACCGGCAGAAATGAAAGCGCGACAGTCCGGCATCGGACGCCAGCGCATCGAGCGAGACGTCCGCTTCGCTATCGGAGCGCAATCGTTCGATTGCACGGAGCAGGACCTTCGGCGCCAGCCCGCCCATGGTCGGCTGGAACGTGGTTGGCGATCCCGCATGCGCAGCCAAAAGGCGCGTGGCCAGAAGATCCGTGAGTTGATGCCGGAACAGCGCATCTAGGACGCCATGGCCCTCCAGCGAATCCGCCGCGCTCAGGAGCAGTCGGGACGTGATCGTGTCGGGATGCGCCGTTCGCTCAATCAATTCGGCCGGCCCGGCGGTCCCGGCCTCGCCGGCGACGCGCTGCAGCGTTGCGTCGGGAAGGTAAAGCTGCACGACGTCGACGGGCTTCGGAATGTCCCATCGGGAGCTCGACCCTTCCGGAACGATGTTCACGACCCCCGAACGAAACGTGCCGATTGCGATCGACTTTCCCGACCGCCGCTCCATGCGCTGCATCACGCCCTTATGCGCCATGATCACGTGGTGGCGCATGGGCTCGACGACGTCGTGCAGCGGATCGTGCTTCCAGTGCGCGATACCCGCACCGGAGGAGTCCAGCGCCATGCGAAACGGCTGGGTCCTGAGCACGCGCGCCATCTCCGCGTCGGCGGCGCGCCGCTCGGACGTCGAGCGGTCGTCGGGCTGTGCGTCGGGTGCGGGCGGCAAGCCCTTGTGCGAGGGATCGCACATGAGTGCAGTGTTCCCGGTCATGATGTGGCTCCTGCTGATCAGCTCGGGCTTTTGATCAGTCGTCCGCATTTGTACGGAACGGCGCGTGTTCTATGCGCCGCGGTTGCGGTGCGTATTTCCTGAACCCGGCATGCTTTGTCCGATCCTGCTCCAAGCCGGCCCGCGCTTTCGCGAACGCACGGCGGGCGGGAGTGGAGGAGAAGTGCCTGTGAGAAAAGGGGGGGCGGGCCGCCACACGGCCGTCACATCGATGTCGCGATCGGGCACGCCTGTGGCGCGGGACGGCCGAACCTCGAAGCGGACAAGCCTTGTCCGATTCCGCGACACAGTCCTCCAAACGGAGGGGCTGGGACGACCGGGGCGCCGCTAGGCCGCGGCCGCCTGTGCCGACAACAGCTGCTTCAACTTCGCCGCCGGCACGGCAGGGCTGAACAGCCAGCCCTGCATCTGGCTGCATCCGAGCTCGAGCAGCACCGCGCGCTGCGCTTCGGTCTCGACGCCTTCCGCGGTCGTCGCCATGCGGCGGGCGGCGGCCATGTGCACCACCGCCTGTACGATTGGCGAGGAATCTTCGGGTTCGCCGATGTCGCTGATGAAGCTGCGGTCGATCTTGATCTTGTCGAACGGGAAACGATGCAAATAGCTCAGGGACGAATAGCCCGTGCCGAAATCGTCGAGCGCGATGCGCACCCCGAGTTCGCGCAGCTGCTGCAGGATCGTCAGCGCCTCCTGGTCGTCGCGGATCAGGACGGTCTCGGTGATCTCGAGCTCGAGCCGTCCGGGCGCGAGACCCGACTCGGCGAGCGCGGCTGCGACCTTGAGCGCCAGTGTCCGCGAGCGGAACTGCACCGGTGAGACGTTGACAGCGATCTGGATCTGGCCGGGCCAGGAGGCGGCCTCGAGGCAGGCCTGCCTCAGCACCCATTCGCCGATCTCGCCGATCAATCCGGTCTCTTCCGCGACCGGGATGAAGTCGGCGGGCGACACCATGCCGCGTTCCGGATGGTGCCAGCGCAGCAGCGCTTCGCAGCCGGTGACGACGTTGGCCGCGAGATCGACCAGCGGCTGGTAGTGCACCTCGAATTCGCCGCGGGCCAGCGCTTGGCGCAGATCGAACTCGAGCTGGCGGCGCAGCCGCGCCTTGGCGTCGTATTCGGGCGCGAAGACGCGGAAGGTGCGGCGACCCTCGGATTTCGCCGCATACATCGCGAGATCCGCGCGCTTGAGCAGATCGTCGAGATTGTCGCCGTGGTCGGGTGCGATCGCGATGCCGATGCTGGCATCGGTCGGGATTTCCTGGCCGTTGCAGTCCACGGGCGCGCGCAGCGCCTTCAGGATCTGCTCGGCCAGCGCCGTCAGCTCGGCCTCATCGCTTGTGCCGGCCTTGACGATGGCGAATTCGTCGCCACCCAGCCGTGCGACCAGGTCGTTGCTGCTGACGCAGGCGCGCAGGCGGTTCGCGACCTGGCGCAGCAGCTCGTCGCCGACCTCGTGTCCGAGCGAATCGTTGACGCCCTTGAACTCGTCGACGTCGATATAGAGGATCGCGAACGGCTTGCCCTGGGCAAGCTCCGCGACGCGCCGCTCCAGATGGCCGCGCATCAGCACGCGGTTGGGCAGGTCGGTCAGCGCGTCGTAATGCGCCATATGGGCGATGCGCTCGTCGGCGCGAATGCGCTCGGTGACGTCGTCATGGGTCGCGAGCCAGCCGCCGGCGGCGCCGGGCTGGTTCTTGATCTCGATCAGGCGTCCATCGGAGGTCTCGACGATCGTGCTCTGCGTCTCCCCGGCATTGCCCAATATGCTGTCGCAATAGGAATCGACATCGCCGTGGAACGAGCCGGTGTCGTGGCGATGCTGGATCACTTGGCGGAAATAAGCGCCGGGCTTCACCACATCGGCCGATAGCCCATACATCTCGATGTAGCGCCGATTGCAGACGATCAGCCGCTCGTCCTGGTCGAACATCAGGAGGCCCTGCGTCATCGTGTTCATCGCGGTGTCGAGCTGCTGCTTCTCCACGGCGAGCCGGCGCGTCATCTGGCGGAAGATGAAATAAAGCGTCAGCACGAGCAGGCCGATCGAGAGCACGGCAACGGTCACGAAGAATTTGGTTTGCGTGTGCCATGTGGCCAGCGTCGCGTCCAGCGACTTGGTCGCGACCACGACCAGCGGCTCGCCGGTCAGGAGGCGCGCGGCGACGATGCGATCCTTGCCGTCGATCGGGCTTGCGAGCTGGGTCGTGACGAAGGTGCGCTCGAACACCGCCATCTGCTCGGGCGTGCCGTTGCGGAAGTTCTGCCCGATCATCGCGTCGACATGCGGAATGCGCGCGAGCAACTGGCCGTTCTGGTGATGCATCGCGATCGAGGAATCCTCGCCGAGTCCGCTCGAGGCGAAGAAGGATTCGAGCTGGTCCGGCGCGATCGCACGCGAGACCAATCCGAGGAATTCGCCGTGGGGACCGGAGACGCGGCGCGCGAACACGATGGCCGGTCCGCTGCCCAGCCGTCCGGGCACGACCTCGACCTCTTCCTGCGAAGCCGGATCGTTCTTGAGGCGATTGAAATAGCCGCGGTCGGCGACCGAAACATCGGCGACCGGCCAGCGCCGCGACGAGTTGATCAGCACGCCCCTGGCGTCGAACACGTTGGCGCCGGCGACGTCCGACCAGCCGCTGGCTCTGGCGCGCAGCACTTCGTGCACGGCGAGCGTGCCCATCTCGCTGCGGAAGACATCGGCGGATTCGATGCCGTGGCTTTCGAGCTCGGCGATGATGCTCTTCTGCAGCACCGCGAAGTCCTCGAACTCGCGGTCGAAATGGCGGGCGAGCAACCGGACCGCGCTCTCCACGCTGTCACGGCCGCTCTCGATTGCATTCTGCCGAAAGCGGTCGACGGTGAGCGCGGTGCCCACAGCCATTGCGGCCATCAGCACGAAGCCCCCTGCGATCAGCCATGTCAGCGGCGCGCCGCGCCAACGGCGCAGCAACGCGCGCATGCGCGCGCTCCATCGGATCGATGTGCCCATGCAGCCCTCCCGTGGGATGCAAGATGCGGCAAAACCGACAAGAGCGCGTTACCAGTAAGGGTTAGGAAAACATGAATCGGAATGGAATCAGAGGGTTGGTTCCCGCGGGTTCCTTCGCGATCAGCGCCGGACCTCCCATCTCAACGCCTCCGCGTTGATCTTGGCGAACACCGCCGGCACGTCGAAGCGCCCAGTCGTGAGATCGTAGCGGCAGTGCCAGCCGCCTAGGCCCTTCATGACGGTATTCTTGGGGTGCTTGTCGTATTCGCCCGCGAGCGAGATCACGAGATAGCGGTTTTCGGGCTGCTCCACGCCGAATCCGCGATAGGCCTCCTCGCTGCCTTGCATGAGATGAGCCGAGATATGGAAGTCGAGCTTGGCGAACCGCTTCGTCTCCGGCCGGCCGTAGAAATAGGCCCAGGCGAGATCGCCGAGCGACTTCTTTTTCGTCGCGCTGACGAAGGCGCCGTTCTCGAGATGATAGAGAAAGAGATCCTGCTCGCCGGAGCCGGTCTTCTGCATCCGCATCAGCCATTGCGAGTCGGGTGTCCAACGGAAGCCGGCCCCATAGCCCTGTTCGGGCTTCAGCTCCGTCATCTGTCCACCACGCCTCGCCCAGGCCTGCCATTTGACGTCGAAATCTCCACTGTCCTTCATGTACTGCTCGATCGCCGTGGCGCCGTCGGGTGAGGTGAAGGCGAGATCGGCATTGTCGGTGAGGATGTAATCCGGCGGCGGGCCGGACGCGGCGAGTCCCGGAGTTGCGGCCAGGATGAGGGCAAGCACCAGCCCAAGTACCGGCAATTGTGCGGGACGGTAAAATGCGGTCACAGTAAAAATTCCTCGAGAAAAATGCCGCGGTGCGGCCTCGATCATTTGACGCCGGCGGGCCTGCGCTGGTTCATCCCCGACGCCGGCTCATCATCCTATCGACCGTCTTGCTGCCGTGGCCAAAACGGCGCAACTTGCCGGCTCGATTGATTTGCAGGTTCTTCCAAATCAAGGTTCTTCCTGATCAAGGTTCGTTTCCGATGGTGACCGCAACCAAGGCCTTCATTGCATTCTGTCTGCTCGCGGTGGGCGGCGCCATGCTGGTGATCGGCCCCACCGAGCTGCGTCGCCTGCTGCCGATGGGGGCGAAGACCGACATCGCCGCCAAGCCGGAACCCAAGGTCGAACCCAAGGTCGAACTCAAGCCGGAACAGCCCAAGCTCGCCGCTGTCGCGGCGCCGGCACCAGCTGCATCTCCGGCGCCGCCCCCCGAGTCGAAGGCGGGTGCACTGGCCGAGACGCAAAAGCAGGTCACGGCCGCGCTTGCCGATCTTGCACCGGTCAAGCCGCCGCCGGCGGTTGCCGATATCGGCCCCCGTTTCGACGTGGCGCGCGTCGACGATCACGGCGAGGCGGCGGTGATCGCGGGCCGGGCGACGCCGGGCGCCAAGGTCGAGCTGCTGCGCGACGGCAAGCCGCTCGACAGTGTGGTGGCGGATGCGTCGGGCCAGTTCGTGATGACGCCGCCGCAGCTTCCCGCCGGTTCCTATGAGCTGACCCTGCGGGCGAAATCGCCTGACGGCACCGTCACGCAATCCGGCCGCAGCATGCCGGTGACGATCGCCGAAGCCGCACCGCCGCCCGCGCGCCCTGTTCCGGTCGCGCGGCAAGAGACGAAGCAGGAAGCGAAGGCCGAGAAGCCCGACGACAAGTCGGATGTCGTGGCATCAGTATCGGATAGGCCTGCGGCCCGGCCGAGATTGATGGGCGCACCGAAACCAAAGGGCGGGTCGGGGGTCATGGCGCGGGCGCCCGCGGCCACGACCGTCGCATCGGCCTCGCCGGCGGACGCCATCAGCGGTGCACCGGCGGAAACAGGCGGCAGCCGGGTGATCTCCCGCGGCGACAGCCTGTGGGCGCTCAGCCGGCTCGCTTACGGCGACGGCGCCCGCTTTGCGGTGATCTACAACGCCAACCGCGCCAAGATCCACAATCCCAATTTGATCTATCCCGGCCAGACTTTTGTGCTGCCGCAGAAGGCGGAGTAACACCGCATCGGCTCTGCCGGGGCGCGTTGCGACGCTTTGCCCTGTGCGCTTCCGGAACATTTGGTTCCCTCGCGCGTCGTTGTGATGCGACGCGATGCGCGCTTGGCGCCGGAGGAGGGCCAAGGTGGACAGGTTAGTGGTCATGTCGAGATCACGCTTGGGGCTCGGGCCAAGGCTGGGGCTGGCGCTATCAGGCGCAACCCTGGTGATTCTGGCGGTGCTGTTGCCGGGTCGCGCCGAGGCGCAGTTCGGCTTCCGCGGCGGTCCGCTCGGTGTCGCGCGCTTCGCCGTCGGCCACATGATCGGCATGTCGCGCCTGCGCCATGCCCGGATGGCGGTGCGGGGCCGCCGATACCGCTCCGCAGCATTGAGGTCGCAAGATCCCCGCGGTGTTGAACGAGGGCAGCCTGCCAATCCTTACGTCATGCGTGCAGCGATGACGGCGCAAGCCGCGCTGTCCGGCTGGCGTGGCGGCCGCCGTCCGCAGGGCTGGTGGCGCCACCCCGACGGCAGCTACGGCTGGGTCGGCCCGGTGTTCTGGCCGTTCGCGCATGACGATCTCACCACTGCAATCATCCTCGGCGATACGACCAGCCTCTCGCTCTATGGCTATGGCGACATCTATGCCGCGATCTTCGCGCCTTATGCGGCCACCGAGCTTGCCGCCTACACCGCGCCGCACGGCCGGCGCGGACGGCGAGTCCCGACCGCGGAGACGGTCTGCGATGCCAGCGACACCGGCGGACTGCCGGTCGATCGCATCGCCGCTATCGTGCAGCCGAATGAATTGCAGCGCACAGCGCTCGACGAACTTGCGACCGCCTGGCTGTCCGCGCGCGACACCATCCGCGCTGCCTGTCCGACGCAGGTCCCCGCGACAGCCATGGAGCGCCTCGGCCTGATGCGCGAGCGCATCGAGGCCATGATCAAGGCCACGGACGCCGTCGCACCCGCGCTGGCAAACTTCGTCGACCTCCTCGACGGCGACCAGAAGGCCAAACTCGATGGCCTGGCCAAGGACCGTCGCGCCGCGCTCGCAGCGGTCCAGCAAAAGAATCCGCAGGCGGCATCGGCCTGCCAGGCGGACAGCGATCCCCGCTACGACGAGAAGCTGCAGCGCCAATACGAGCAGCTCGTGCAGCAGCAATGGCCCGCGGCCGAGATCGCCTCCACGCTCAAGCTCGACGACACCGGCCGCGCCCGCCTCGACGTGCTCCAGGACACCACGCTGCGCACCATGGAAACGCTCAGCGCCTGTCCGTCACAGGCGGCAGCGACACCACAGGCCCGCCTCACCGCCGTGAAGGCGCGGCTGGAGACGATGCTGCAAGCGGTGAACGGCGTCAGCGACGCGCTCGATGATTTCGAGGCGGATCTGAGCGACGAGCAGAAGGCGGGGTTCGAGGCGATGGGGCCGAAGCGCGGGGTGTGATCACCCGCACGCCCACTCGAACTTCATGTCCTTGAAGTCGAGCTGCGCGTTGCCGCCGCCGAAATTATAGCCGCCGAAATATTCCTCGAACTCGAGGTAGAACGGGCTCATCTCCGGCACCGCCTGGCAGGGTCGCATGGTGCCGCCGAGATGGTTGTGGGCGTGGTCCTTGCTCCAATCGTGCAAGCGGAAATTGTCGCGGCTCGGCACGCCGCCGGCATAATGGTAATAGGGCTGATAGCCGCTCGGCGGGTTGCGCGGGAAGTGCGGGTCCTGCGGGGCCTTGCCGGCATTGGGATCGGTCGCGCGCGGCATCAAGGCGATCGCGAGATTCTCCGCCAGATCGGCGCGCGGACGGCGTGCGAACATCTTCTGCGCGAACGGCGGGGCGGATTCGAAGAAAGCGCTGGCGCCGCCGACATCGAGCCAGCGCGGCCGCTCCGCCGTCACAAGCGCAAGCGGTGCCGGCGGCGTCGCGAACGCGCCCTCATACTCACGCTTCGTCAACAGCAGCGCGGCATATTCGTAGTCAAGGATGTCAGTCATGCGCGAGAGCCGCGGATGCGAGGGGCGCGCCTGCACCGCCTCGCGAATTTCAGGATCGTCGGGCGCCCCGCCGTCATTGTGATCGGACGCCGTGGCAAAGAACGACACCGCGACGATTTCCTCGCCGTGCACGCGATAATCGTCCGGCAGTTTTAGCGTGAAGCCGTGCATCAGCGGAAACCCGGTGACGGGATCAAGCGGCCATTGCTCGCTGCTGATGCCCGGCGGCAGACCATAGACCCAGCCGTGATCACGCGCGTGATCGGCGGGCCGGTCCAGCATCTGCAAATCATACGCACGCGAAGGCAAGGCAAACGCCACAGGTCGTCTCCATCCGAACGCCTCGACGCGGAGGCGTTCGTTAGTCGCGACGATGAGAGATGTGGTTCGCGGGGATGCTATCATCCTGCCGGTGTTTTGCCCGACGTGTCAAACCGCTACCCGCCAATTCCGGACCCGCGTAAGCCATTGATCTTGCAGGCCCCGGCTACTGTGCATGGGGTTGTTTTCGCAGTTTTTTGTTTTGGCTACCCTCTTCGCCGTGCCGCGGCGGCATCCACCACGTTCTCCACCTCCTCGCGCCACGACAGGATCTCCATCGCGAGCACGGGGTGGTTGAAGCCCTTGAGCACGAGATCGTCGAGGGCACAGGCTTCGACCCAGGGCTCGACCATGCCGTAGACGCGGCGGCTGACGACGACCTGGCCGGCCTTGGCTTCGTCGCAGAGGCGGGAGGAGAGATTGGTGACGCTGCCGATCGCGGCATATTCGAGCCGCTGCTCGAAGCCGATCTGGCCGAGCGTGGCGTAGCCCATGGCGACGCCGACGCCGAAGCCGAGCGAGTGGCCGCGGTTCTTCCATTTCTCGGTCAATTGGCCGATCACATCGCGCATCTCGACGGCCATCTTCACCGCGCGCTTGGTGTGGTCGGCGAACTGGATGGGCGCGTTGAACAGGATCATCACGCCGTCGCCGGCGAAGCGGTCGAGCGTGCCCTCATAGCGGTGGATCAGCTCGCCGAGCGCGGCGTGATATTCGCGCAGCACGTTCATCGCCTCTTCCGGCTCGGTCGCCTCCGTGAACGAGGTGAAGCCGCGCAAATCGCAGAACACGACGGTGACCTCGCGGCGGTGGCTGTCGAGCAGCGCGTCGTGGCCGTCGGACGAGGCGATCAGTTGCGCGACTTGCGGCGCGAGGAAACGTTCGAGCCGCTTGATGCGGCCGATCTCGCCCAACTGTTTCTCGACCCGCTCTTCCAGCGAACGGTTCCAGTTGCGCAGCTGCTCGGTCTGCTCCTGGAGCTTGGCGGCCTGCTGCTGCACGGTTTCGTGGGCAGCCGCGAGCTCGCGGCCCTTGTGGTCGACCTCGGTGAACAGCCGCGCATTGCGCATCGCCAGCACGGCCTGGTTGGCGAAGGTGCGCATCAGGCCAATGATGCTTGGGGCGAACTCGCCGTTGGCGCGGCGCAGCACCACCAGCGAGCCGAGCGTGCCCTGCTGGTCGACCAGCGGCACCACCAGCACCGAATGGAAGCCGGCATCGACCGCGACGTCGCGCAGCGGCTGCTCGGAGGCCTGGTCGAGATCGGCAATCGCGATCGGTTCGCCGCTCCCGGCCGCATCGCTCAGGATATCCTGGCCTTCGTCGATGGTGACATGGGCGCCGTCGGCGGATTTGTCGATGCCGTTGGCCTCGACCAGATTGAAGCGGCGCACCTCGGCGTCATAGCCGTAGATCAGCACGGCGTCGGCATGGGTGATCTCGATCGCACGCGCGGCGATGGTCGGCAGCACGGCGTTGAGATCGAGCGAGGCGGCGACCGCGCGGCCGACCTCTTCCAGCACCTTGAGCTCGTTGATCGACTGCGCGAGATCGCGGGTGCGCTCCTCGACCTTGGTCTCCAGGTCCGAATAGGTCTCCTGGATCTGGTCGGCCATGCGGTTGAACTGGCCGGCGAGATCTTCCAGCTCGTCCGCGGTGTGGACCTCGATGCGATGGCTGAAATCGCCCTCGCCGAGCTTGTGCGCGCCGTCGCGCAGCGCCGTGATCGGAATGATCATGCGGCGCGCCAGAAGCGTGCCGGCGAGGATCGCGACCAGAAGGCCCATGCCGATCAAAAGCGCGATGCGCACCAGCTGGTCGCGGATCGGCATCAGGGCTTGCGTGGTCGGCTGCTCGAACAACACGCTCCAGCCGAGCTTCGGCACAGTGCTCGCCGCGCTCATCACTGCATGGCCGTTGAAGTCGGTGCCCGAATTGTCGGGCTCGTGGCCCGGTGCGACCGCGGCCGCAACCTGCGGCAGCTTCGAGAGGTCCTTGCCGATCTCGGGCCCCTTCGAGGACGTCGCCAGCACGCGGCCGCGCGGATCGACCACATAGGCGAAGGCGGCCTTGCCGACCTGTGCGTCGGAGAGGTACTCGGAGAGGAAGCTGAGATCGAGCTCGGCCACGGTGACCCCGGCGTTGAAACCGGAATGCGCCACCGAGATCGACATGAACGGCGTCCGGTCGGAGAACCAGGCCGGCGCGTAGCTGACGCCGCGGGCGACCGTGTCGGTGAAGCGCATGTCGCGGGAGAGATCGGCATTGCTGCCGGTCGTGGTCGACTGGCGCGAGACGCGCAGCACCTCGCGGCCGTCGCCGTTGAGCTGGAACAGCTGAGTGACGACCGAGACCTGGTGCAGCAGCTGGGCGTAGTCGGCGCGGCGCTTCTCGAGCGTGTCCTGGCTCGCCCGCGTCACCCAGCTGATCTGGCGCTCGAGTTCGGAGATCGACTGCTCGATCCTCCGCGCGGCAGCCTGCGCCTTGTCCTCCAGACCGTCGGTCAGCTGTGTCTTGGTTGCGCGGTAGGAGATCCAGCTCTCCATCGCGCCGTTGACGGCGAGCACGAACACGACGAGGCCGACGAGGGAGACGACATATTTGGCGAACAGACCCTCGCGCAGAAACCGTGTCTTGTCGTTCGCTCCTGCCATCCCGATCCTCTCGCGCCGCCATCGGCGCCGGCGCTACGGGCCGCACGGACCCTGCGAGCCTTCTAGCACAATTTGGTCCAGGGGACTGTGAAGGGAGCCGGCCGAGCAGCCGGCGTGGTTACCCGCCGTGGTTACTTCCCTTGGACGCTGGGCAGGCTGAAGCATGGTGAATTGTCGCAGTCTCATCCGTTTGGAGGAAGCCGCGGCCGGGGACGCCGATGTAAGGGGATGGCCTTGGCAAGGGAGGGCTGGGAGTCCAGCGCTTTGGTCCTGCAATCATCGATTAAAGAGCTGCCGCAGCACGTCGTTCATCGGCTGGCTGTCCTGCTGCGCCGCCGGCGGGTCCTCCAGGCCGGAGGGCGCTGGCGAGGCTTGCGGCATCAATGTGGATGGCGCTGCAGGCAGGCTGCGGCTGCGGCCGGTGGCAGTGCCTGTGCCGGTGGCAGTCCCAGTGCCGTTTCCCGCGCCACCGGAAAGTCCCTGCTGGATCAGATTGCCGATCGCCTCGCCCAAGGGGCCGCCGAGCGGGTTGTTCTGTCCGGGCTGCTGGGTTTGCGGATTGGCATTGCCGGCCGCATTGCCGCCACCCGGCGCGGTGGCTCCCCCGAGGCCAAGGCTTCCCAGAATATTGCCGAGCCCGGCCCCATCAGCGCCGAACAACCCCTTGCCCATCTCACGGAGCTTGGCATAGGCGGCGTCCGGATTGTCCAGCATGCCGGCCATGTCGGGATAGATCCGCGGCTGCGACCAGGTGCCCTGGATCATCACGGGGATGCCGAAGCCGACCGGCTCGGCGGAGCGGCCCTGGCCTTCGGTCGTCATCACCAGCTTCGGCTCGACGCGAAAGCCCATCATCTTGGTGTCGAGTGCGACCGTGCCGGCGCCGGTCACGCGGACCAGCGGTCCGGTCAAGTTGAGGTCGGTCGTCACCGCCTGGCCCTTGTCGATCCGAAACGACGCCGAGAGCTGCGACAAATCCGTGCTCTGCTCCCGACTGTTGTCCTGGTTTGCCTGCCAGCCGGACAGCGTGCCCGATGTCAGCGAGCGGATCATCTGTGCGACGTTGATGCCGCGAATGGCGCCGTCCTGGAAATTGACGAAGGCCGTGCCCTGCATGTTCGCCATCAGCGCGCGCTGGCTGGTGCCGGCGCTGCGCAGTGCGAGCTTGGCCTGCAGCTTGCCGTCGATCCGGTCGAATTCGGCGAGGCCCTGCAGCAGCGGCAGCGCGCGCACGCCGGCGAGGTCGGAATGCATGGCAAAGCTCGGCGCGCCGCTGGTCGCATCCAGGATCAATTCGCCCGAGACCTGGCCGCCATAGGCGCCGAGATTGGCGGTGCCGGCCTTCAGCACGCCGCCGGCGAGTTTTGCATCGACCGCCAGCGGCGCGAGCCGTGCCTCGCCGATCACCGCCTCATGCGCGGAGATCCTGATTTGCGCATCGACATAGTTGAGTCCGGAGACGTCGATCGGCGCATCGCTCCAGGGCTGCCCGGACGCGCCTTCCGGCGATTTCGCCAGCGGAATCGCGAGCCGCTGGAAGTCGAGATCGACCTTGACCAGAGGCTTGCTCGCGATATCGACCGAGGCCCAGCCGTTGAACGCGCCATCGCCGAGCGTGCCACTCACGCCGTTGATCATCACGACGTCACCGCTCAGCCGCATCTCGGCATGACCCGCGAGCCGGGACTTCAGTACGTCCGGCATGTCGATGGCGAAATCCACCGGAATGGTCGGCCGGTCGGCCGGCGGCGCCGGCGTGGTTGCCTTGATGTCGAATTTGGTCGGATGCTCGCCGACCCGTGCGGTGCCGGTGATATTGATCTTGCGATCACGGCCGACGATCGCATCGGCATTGATGGCGCTGATGCGGCTCTCGACGCGATCGCGCACGCGCGCGAATGCGATCTCGCCATCGGTGACCTTGATGCGGTCGATGGCGGCGCCGTCGGTATCGAGCGCGACCGGCTTCGACGTGCCGCCGGCATTCGGCAGGCGCTCGCGCAGCAGCGGCTGGTAGAGTACGGGATGGGTGACGACGAGTTCGCTGATCTTCGGGCGGCCCGACCAGACGCTCGAGAGCGACATGTCGGCCTGCACGCTGTCGATGGTCAGGCGCGCGATGCCGCTGCGGTCCTTGGGGTCGGCAAGCGTGAGGTCGTTGAGCGTCACGTTCAGCGTCGGCCACAGGCTGATTCTGGTGGTGCCATCGATCGACAGGCGATAGCCGGTCGCGCTCTCGACCCGCGAGGCAATCCTCGACGTCAGGAAGCCCGATGGGATCCCGACCACCAGCAGGAGTGCGATCACGATGACGATTGCGGCCACCGCCGCGCCGGCGAATTTCACGGCTCTCATGTCGACTTTCCAGCGGCGAGCGATCGGCGTCGAATCCGGCACATGACCGTCATTTCCACCCGTCCTTTGCGCCTGAGTTTATCCCGGGACGGGAAGCGGCTCCAAGCACGTAAAAATAGTCTGGGGGTGCTGCAAAGTTATGTGACTTATGGCACACTTCCCCGGCGCGGTTTTACGCGATCCTGATGTTGATGGTTCCAAGCGATTTGCCAACGAAATTCACAAGGACATTGAAATGAGCAAGCAGGCCGAATTTGCGGTCATCCTCAAGATGAATGCGATGTTCGCCGATCTCGGCGCAGACGAGCTCCAGCGGCTGGCGAATCTCTGCCACACTCAGCATCTGGGGAATGGCGAGGTGCTGTTCCAGAAGGGCGACGCGGGCGATGCGCTGTTCGGCGTGCGCCGAGGCCAGGTCCGCATCGAGACCGGCGCCTCCGACGGCAGCCGCCTCACGCTGAACTTCATGGGGCCCGGCGACCTGTTCGGCGAGGTTGCGGTGCTGGACGGCCAGAGCCGCACTGCGGACGCGACCGCGGGCGAAGCCAGCGAGCTGTTCGTGCTGCGGCGCGAAGACTTTCTCGCCTTCCTCGAACGCGAGCCGAAGGTCGGGATCAAGATCATCGCGCTGCTGTGCCAGCGCATCCGCTGGCAGAGCGAGCGCATGGAAGAGTCCATGCTCCAGCCGCTGCCGGTTCGCCTCGCGCGGCGCCTCTGCGCGCTCGCCGCCGATTTCGGCTCGGAGGTGCACATCTCTCAGGAGCAACTCGGTGTCTTCGTCGGCGCCGCCCGCGAGAGCGTCAACCGCCAGCTTCAGGCCTGGCGCAAGGAAGCGATCCTCGATCTCCAGCGCGGCCGCATCCTGCTGCGGAACATGACCAAGCTGACGGCGATCGCGCGCAACGAGTAGGGGCGTCAGGTCCGTGCCTCACGGCCATGCCAGATTCTCGTAATGAGAATATCGCCTGTCTCGGGAGCGATGACATATCGCAAGATGTAACCTGACGAGCCGAAGCGGATGATGATTTGGCGGATGACGGCATCCTCAGTCGGTTTGCCCAGCGCCGGCAATTCCGGCAGCCGATCGATTGCCTTCCAGATCGAGGCCAACGCGCGCTTCGCGGCGCCAGGATTAACAGTATCGAGGAATGTTCGCAGCCGCTCGATGTCTTCGACCGCGGCTGGCGAAAGGTGGATTATTTCACCTTGCGCGGCTGGGGACGGGGCAGCTCGTCTGCCGAATCCCAGCTTGCCACCCACGTTTTAACGGCGTCGAGTGGCACAGCTAGACCGGTGCGATTGAAATCATCGTAACGACTGCGGTCCTCTGCGAGGTCTGGACTAGAAACGTCGATCATTGAATCGAGCAATGCGACGGCCTCTGCGAGAACCGTTGCGACGTCCTTTCCTCGCTCGGACGCGATCTCCCGGAGACGGGCATCGGTGTCGGCGTCGATCTCAAGCGTTCGGCTTATGAGGTTCATTCCCGAAAGATAGCACTTCACTTACCGATGTCGAGCCCGAGATCTGGAGGCAATAGCTACTCCGCCGCAGGATGCACGATGTTCTTCGGCCGCGGCATTGCTTCGGCCGGCGCAGCCCCGTGATGACCGGCGCCCTCCGCATCTTCGCTGTGCACGACCAGCCGCTTGGCGAAGCGCCAGATCAGGGCGCCGAGATCGTCCATCACCATGAACATCGCGGGCACGAACACCAGCGACAGGATGGTCGAGAAGATTAGGCCGCCGATCACCGCGAGCGCCATCGGCGAGCGGAACTCGCCGCCCGCACCGACCGCGAGCGCGCTCGGCATCATGCCCGCGGCCATCGCGATCGTGGTCATCACGATCGGGCGTGCGCGTTTCATGCCTGCGTCGATCATGGCCTCTTCGCGCGGTGTGCCGGCGTGAATGGACTCGATGGCGAATTCCACCAGCATGATCGCATTCTTGGTGACGATGCCCATCAGCATCAGAATGCCGATCCACACCGGTGTCGTGAGCTGCTTGCCGGTGACCAGCAGGGCCGCGATCGCGCCGCCGATCGAGAGCGGCAGCGAGAATAGGATGGTGATCGGCTGCAGGAAGGTGCCGAACAACAGCACCAGCACGGCGTAGACCATCATCAGGCCCGCCGTGATCGCGGTGGCAAAGCCTTCGGACAGTTCGTTCAGGCTTTCGGCATCGCCGGAGGGTGAGACCTTCACGCCCTTCGGCCGGCTCTTCATGACCGGCAGGTCGTAGATCTTCTTGGTGGCGTCGCCGAGCGCGGCGGAGCCGACGAGGTCGGCCGCGACGGTCGCCTGTCGTTCGCGATCGTAGCGGTTGATGCTGGTCGGACCCTGGTCGAGCTTGACGTCGGCGATGACGGAGAGCGGCACGCCGCCCTTCTCGCCATGCTCGCCGAGCGGCACGCGCAACTGTTCGAGCGTCTTCAGATTGCCGCGCGCGGCATCCTCGAGCTGCACGCGGATCGGCACCAGACGGTCGCCGACGTCGAACTTGGCGAGCGCGGGGCCGACGTCGCCGATGGTGGCGACGCGGATGGTCTGCGACAGGCTTTCGGTCGAGACGCCGAGCCGTGCGGCGAGATCGGCGCGCGGTTCGACGCGCAGCTCGGGCCGCTCCAGCGTGGTTTCCGAGATCACGTTGGAGATGGTGGGAATCCGCTTCATCTGCGTCGCGAGCTCGCTGGCGACGTTGTTGACGATGTTGGCGTCTGCGCCGGTCACGACCAGCGAGATGGCGCGCAGGCCGTTCTCGTCGAGGAACCAGAAGCGGATGTCCGGAATGTTCTCCAGCTCCTGGCTGATCGAGAATTCGAGCTCGCGCTGGGTGATGTCGCGGCTGTCCTTGGGCGTGTAGTTGATGATCAAGGCGGCGCGCCGGACTTCCTGGGTCCCCGGTGGAACGCGGCCGCCGTCGACGAAGATGCTCTTGACCTCGGGCCGCTTGCGCAGGCGCGCGACGATGTCCTCGGTGACTTTTTCGGTGTAGGCGAGCTGGGTGCCCGGCGGCAGCTCGAGCGCCACCAGCGAGCGCGAGCTGTCCTGCGCCGGCAGGAAACCCTGCGGCAGCAGCGTAATGCTCCAGATCGAGGCGGCGAAGACGCCGAAGCCGGCTAGCACCGTGATGAAATAGTGCTTCACCGACCAGGCCACGAGCCTGTGATAGGACCGCAGCACGCGGCCGGGCGGCGGCTCTTGGTGATTGCCATGTTTGAGGAAGTAGGCGGCGAGCACCGGCGTGACGAAGCGCGCCGCGAGCAGCGAGAAGAATACCTGTACCGAGACGGTGATGCCGAACTGCTTGAAGAACTGTCCGGCGATGCCCGACATGAAGCTCGCGGGTGCGAAGATCGCGATGATCGTCAGCGAGATCGCGATCACCGCGAGGCCGATCTCGTCGGCGGCTTCCAGGGCGGCACGATAGGGCGACTTGCCCATGTTCATGTGCCTGACGATGTTCTCGATCTCGACGATGGCGTCGTCGACCAGAATACCCGTCGACAGCGTGATGGCGAGGAAGCTGACGAGGTTGAGCGAGAAGCCGAGCAGGTCCATCGCCCAGAATGCCGGGAAGATCGACAGCGGCAGCGAGATCGCGGCGATGATGGTGGCGCGCAGGTCGCGCAGGAACAACAGCACGATCACGACGGCGAGGATAGCGCCTTCGAACAGGGTCGAGATAGCCGCGTGGTAATTGCCGTTGGTATATTCGACCGAGGTGTCGATCACCTTCAGGTCGACGTCGGGATAGGTGGCCTTGAGCGTGTCGATGCGCTTCTGCACGGCCTCGGCGACCTTCACGTCGCTGGCACCCTTGGAGCGCTTGATGCCGAGCGCGACGATCGGCTCGCCGTTGAAGCGGGCGAAGGTGCGGCGGTCCGCGATGGTGTCGGTCACGGTGCCGAGATCGTCGAGCCGGACCTCGCCGCCGCCGAACAGCGGAATCATGGTGCCGGCAAGATCGCTCAACGTCTTGGCGCCGGCGAGGGTGCGGATCGCCTGGTCGTTCTTGCCGATCTCGGCGCGGCCGCCGGCGACGTCGACATTGGTGCCGCGCAGGCTCTGGCTGACATTGACGGCCGTCAGCCCCATCGACTGCAGGCGGTCGGGATCGAGCGAGACCAGGATCTCGCGCTCGACACCGCCGATGCGCTCGACCTGGGCAACGCCGCGCACGCCCTGCAGCGCGCGCTTGACCACGTCGTCGACGAAATAGGAGAGCTGCTCCGGCGTCTTGCCGGGCGAGATCGCGGCGTAGGTGACGATCGGCAGGCCGATGACGTCGACGCGCTGGATCAGCGGCTCGGTGACGTTCTGCGGCAGGTTGGAGCGCACGCGCGTCACCGCGTCCTTGACGTCGTTGAGCGCGCGGTCGGTGTTGGTTTCCAGAGCGAACTGGATCGTCGTCACCGACAGGCCGTCGGTGATCTGCGAGGTGATGTGCCTGACGCCTTCGACGCCGGAGACGGCGTCTTCAACCGTCTTGGTGACCTGGGATTCGAGCTCGGCGGGTGCCGCGCCGAACTGCGATACCGCGACCGAGATCACGGGAATGTCGGCCGAGGGTAGCCGCGTCACCGCGAGCTTGGTGAAGGACACCCAGCCGAGGATCAGGAGGATGATGGAAAAAACCACCGACGGCAGCGGATTGCGGATCGACCATGCCGAGATATTGAGAGCCATCAGCGTACCCGCGTGCGATCGAGTTCATCGGCGAACATGGTCTTGATCTGGTCGCCGTCATGCAGCGAAGAGCCGGCGTCGGCGACGACGATTTCGCCGACGTTGAGGCCTTCCAGAATTTCCGTCGCGCTGTCCGACGACAGCCCGACCCGTACCTTGCGCGTCTCGACAATGTTGCCTTTGACGACCTGCACGGTGAGATGGTCGATCGCGGTCTTGGGAACCGCGACGCCGCAGCTTCGCTTCGCGTCGATCGAGGCGCGAGCGAACACGCCGACTTTCAGCGAGGGATTGTTGGTGACGCTGATGCGCACGCGGCCGAGCTGGGTGGCGCGATCGATTTCGGGCGCGACCAGCCTGACCCGGCCGATCAGATCGGGCGCGTCGTCGCGGCTGATGCGAACGGTCGCGCCGGAGCTGAGCTTGGCCATGTGCACCGCCGGGACCTGCGCGTCCAGCTCGATCTCGTTGTTGACGGCGATACGGAACATCGGGCCGGCCTGCGGCGAGGCCGGCGCGCCGACGATGGTGCGGACCTCGGTGACGAGCCCCGGCGCAGAGGCTTTCAGCGAGACCGGTCCTTGCGGGCCGGGCCGCTGCGGCTGGCCCGGGATCTGGGGCGGTGCGGTCAGGCGCGCCAGCTCCTGATTGTCGGTGACGAGGGTGCCCTCGGTGACGAAGAGGTCGGTGACCCTGGATCCCTCCTGGTCGGCGACGACCACGGCTTCGCGGCGCGGCACGAAGAAGCCGGTCACCCGGACCAGGTCCGAGAAGCAGGCATTGGTCGACTTGGTCACGATGACCAGCGCCTCGCTCGGGGTTTCCTTGGGCTCGGCCCGGTGCCGGTGCTCGAACAGATAATAGCCGACGCCGAGCGCGACGACGAAGACCACCGTTCCGGCCGGCTTGAGATATTGGGAGAGGTTCATTGCCGGATCGTCCTGGCCTGGCTCACGGCCATCCGCGCGCGGCCCATGAAGAGCGTTTCCCTGAAATAAAGCAGCGTCCCGCAAGCCTGCGGGACGCGCGCTGGAAGCGAGACTTTACACCACATCACGACTTGTCACTTCAAAGGATTACGTCGTGCTCACTTCGATGCGGTGGTCTTGTTTTCCATGTTGACGACCTGCACGCGACGATTGACCTCCGCCATCGGCTGGGCCGGGTCCTTCAGCTTGCTCTTGCCGTAGCCGACGGTGACGAGGTCGGTCGCGGAGATGCTGTATTTGTCGACCAAATAGCGCTTGATCGAATCCGCGCGGCGCTCCGACAGATCCTGATTATAGCTCTCGCCGCCGGCGGCGTCAGTATGCCCGGCGACCACGAAGGTCGAGCCTTTCAGGTCGGGGCTGGTCAGCGCGCGGCCGAGCGCCTGGACCGAGGCAAGTGATTTGGCGCTGATATTGGCCGAGTTGTAGTCGAACGTGATTTCCAGATCGATGTTCGGCTTGTCCTTGGCCGCCGACGCGATTTCTTCGCGCTCGGTCGATGACAGCGACCGTGTCGAGCGGCCGCGCACGGACTGGATCAGCTTGGTCTCCGTCGCACTTGGTGCGGGATCGGCCTGCGGAGCGATCGAGAGGCCGCGGGTCAGCGGCTTCTTCGACGGCGGCGCCAGCGCGCGGACGATCTCGTCCTCGGTGACGTTCTTGCTGTTGCCGTCGTCGCCCGCGAATGCCAGCGGGATCGTCAGCGACAGCGCGGCGCCAACGGTGATGATGGACAGGATTGCGGTAAGTCCCTTTGCAGCCAATCTCATAGCCAGTCCCTCCTGCGCAGCCAGCTGGCGCGGTTCGAAAATCCTGCAGTAAGCCGCCCCGTAAAGGCGGGCGGTGACATCCGTTCAATTAGTCTTCGCCGGGCCGTCGCGGGTTCGAGGCACATCGGCCCCGGTTCAAAAAAATATCAACGCACTCCGTAGCTTGCGAATTCCTGAACAATGTTCGGGTCCATTGCCTTGGCATTGGCGATGTCGAGTGCACCTTCCTGGGCCGAGCCGTTGCGCTGCTTGGCGATCCCGCGTCCG
Source organism: Bradyrhizobium sp. WSM4873 (assembly GCF_055811355.1). NCBI lineage: Bacteria > Pseudomonadati > Pseudomonadota > Alphaproteobacteria > Hyphomicrobiales > Nitrobacteraceae > Bradyrhizobium > Bradyrhizobium sp. WSM4873. Next base: position 50,813 of record NZ_JBVVPS010000019.1, read on the forward strand.
AACAGCGAGGAGGTCAGGCGCGGATTGATCCTCAGGGCAGCCTCGAAATCGGCGATGGCGTTCTTCACCGCCCCCGATTTCAGATTGACGAGCCCCCGGCTGTCCAGCGCGTCGACGAAGTTCGGTCGCAGCCGCAGGGCCTCGTTGCAATCCTTCAGCGCGCCCTGGAGGTCGCCGACCACGGTGCGGGTCCAGCAGCGATTGTTCAGGGCCTCGACGTCCTTCGGGTTGATCCGGAGCGTCTCGTCAAAATCCTTGATGGCCAGGCTGTAGGCGCCCTTGCTGGCATAGACCTGGCCGCGCCGGTAAAGCGCGTTCACGTCGTCCGGATTGGCCGCGATCTTGGCGGTCAGCCCCTTGATCGTGGGGTCCTCGGCCAGCACGGCCGCACTCGGCCCGCTCTCCATGCTCGGAGCGGTGACGGGATCGGCCGGAATGACAGGCGGTGGCGGCGGCGGTGCCGGCGGCAAGGCAGCCTCGACCTGCGGCTTCGGTGACGGAGCCGGTGCTGCCACTGTGTCGGCCGGTTTCGGCGGCACAGGTGGTGGCGCGGGCGGAGCCGGCGGCGGGTTGTTGGCGACGACCGGCGGCGGCGCGGGAGGCGCAGGTGGTGGCGTCGTTGTCGGGCGCGAGCCGCCGGCCCCCGGAATGAACGAGAAATCCTCGGCCAGTGACGACGAGATCCACGGCACCTGCTCGCCCCTGGAGGCACGGGTGACGCCCATCTTGGTGCGGTTCAGCGTCTCCTCGGCCATCAGGTCGGGGACGCGGATTTCCTTGAGGAGTTCCTGGACGAACAGGCTGTGCTCGCCGCCGGCGTCCGAGACCACCGAGGCCAGCGCCGCCGAATACATCACCAGGGTGCCGTTCGGCGCGATGACGGGGGTGAGGCCAGCCGAGAAGCTGCGGAACCGGCGCTCGAAGGGGTTGCGCCTGGAGGCATCGACCAGCGCGATCTTGACGCCGGCGCCGCGGGTGTTGAGCTCGCCGAGCACGGTTTCGAGGCTGATGCCGTCGCGCCGCACGTCGGATTCGGTCCAGATCTGCGCATCGATCGGCAGCAAATAGCTCTGCCGCGCCGACTGGATGCCGAAGCCGCTGAAGAACACCAGTGCCACCGAGCCCGGCTTGATCTTGCCGTACAGCTTGTCGAAGGCACGGCGCATGCCGTCGCCGGTCAGGTTCTCACCGGTCTCGACGGAAAAGCCGTCGCGCTTGAGCTCGTCGGCGACATCGCGCGCGTCGTTGAGCGGTTCCTTCAGGGGAGCGTCGGCGTCCGGATATTTGGCATTGCCGATGACCAGCGCAAAGCGATCGCCGGCCGCAAGTGACGGAGCGGTCGGGATGAGCGACACGAGCAAGGACAGAACGAAAAGCAGGCGAATTTTCATAATTAGCGCGATCCAGCCAAAAAGGCGCCGTTTCCAGCTTGCGCCGCGGCGACCTTAACTTACGCAATGTGCATTATCAAACCGGGGGAGGGGGGCGTCAACCGCTTGCGGATTCGGCGCTATCGCGACAATTGACCGCGACGCATGGGCTTGTTGCGGGGGGAATAAACGGGCGGTCACGATTGCACGCGATGCATTCTGGTTGTCATTGCGGCTGCACGCTAGGGCAGCCGTGGCGACAACAATGTGATTGGTCTCACATTGCGGACGGGCCTCCTTCGCAACCTCAGGTGTTTGACCTTTGCGGTGGACGATGGCTTGTTGCGGTCGATCGCCCCTGAAGGTGCGTCCACAAAAAGAGCAAGATCAAAACCATGGGAAACGCCTACGAAATCTACGCCCTGCGCTATGCGACGATGTCGCCGCGCACGCCCCACATGAACTTCCTCGCGCCCGACCCGCATGACAGCGCGGCGCAGGATCTCGACTATTTCGTCTGGCTGATCCGCGGCAACGGCCGCGACATCCTGGTCGATACCGGCTTCAATGCCGAGGAAGCGTCGACGCGGGCCCGCAAGCTGACACTCAACCCGGTCGATGCGCTGGAGCGCTTTGGTGTCGCGGCAGCGAGCATTCGCGACATCATCGTGACGCATCTGCATTACGACCACGCCGGCAATCTCGACCGCTTCCCGAACGCGCGCTTCCATCTCCAGGAGCGCGAGATGGCCTACGCGACGGGGCGCTGCATGTGCAACGGACTGCTGCGACATCCGTTCTCGGTCGAGCACGTCACCCAGATGGTCCGCCATGTCTATGGCGAGCGCGTCAATTTCTATTCCGGCGACGGCGAGGTCGCGCCCGGCGTCACCGTGCACCGCGTCGGCGGCCATTCGGACGGCCTGCAGGTGGTCAAGGTCGAGACTGCACGCGGGCCCGTCGTGCTTGCGTCCGACGCCGCGCATTATTACGCCAATCTCCAGCGCCGCAGCCCGTTCCCGATCGTCTACAATGTCGGCGACATGGCGGTTGGCTGGGAGACGATCGAGCGTCTCGCTGGCCATCCGGACCGGTTCATTCCCGGCCACGATCCGATCGTGACGGAGATCTATCCGCGCGCCAGCGACCAGGGCGACGTCTGGGCGCTGCATTTGCCGCCATCGCGATCGTTTGTGAAGTGATCAATACGCCTGCTTGGCGTCGGCCTCTTCACTGGTCTGGATCAGGTCGAGGCTCTGTTCGATCTTGCCGAGCAGTGTCGATAGCTGTTTGCGCTCCTGCGCGGAGAGGCAGGCGAGGATCTCTTCTTCCCGCCGCAGCAATTGCGGAAACAGCTCCTCGTAGAGCGTGCGGCCTTTCCTCGTCAGTCGCAGGCGGAATTCGCGACGGTCGGCTTCGTTCTCGACGCGCTCGATCAAGGCCTGTTGCAGCAACATGGTCACCGCGCGGCTGATGGTGGATTTGTGCGTGCGGGTGCATTGCGCGACGTACTGCGCGCTGCAGGCATCGTTGCGGAAGCCGAGCGTCGCGATCACACGCCAGGCCGGGATGTCGAGGCCGTGACGTTCCTGATATTCGACCGAAAGCGCGGCGCTGACCTCCGCCGCGAGCCGGTTGAGGCGGAACGGCACGAACCTGAACAGGTCCAGCCGCGTTTTTGGCCGCGCTGAGGCCTCATCGGCCTCGCGTGTCTTCAGCGCGATGTCGCTGGATGTCCTCGCCAAGGAGAGCGCTCCGAATTCCAGTTGACGGCCGGCCGGCTCCGGTCCAAAATAGTTGCATGTGAGACTATTAGCAGATCAGGCCTCTCCTGACCAGAGCCGAGGTTAGCGCATGGCGAAGGCCAATACGCATCAGGCCAAAACCCAGTTCGGCTATCGCCGCCACCCCGATCAGGATCGTCCCGGCCAGAGCGCGGCCGAGCATCCCGTGGTGATCGTCGGTGCGGGCCCGGTCGGGCTGTCGCTGGCGATTGACCTTGCCCAGCGCGGCCAGCGCATCGTCCTTCTGGATGATGCCGACCGCATCGGAGAGGGCTCGCGCGCGATCTGCTTCTCGAAACGTTCGCTGGAATATTGGGACCGGCTCGGCGTCGGCGACCGCATGGTCGAGAAGGGCGTGGTCTGGAGCGTCGGCCGCATCTTCCACGGCGAGCAGCAGCTCTACCAGTTCAATCTGCTGCCGGACGACGGTCACAAGCGGCCGGCCTTCATCAATCTCCAGCAATATTACGCCGAAGCCTATCTGGTCGACCGCATCAGCGAGCTGCCCGAGATCAACCTGCGCTGGCGCAACAAGGTGACGGCGCTGGAGAGCCGCAACGATTCCGTCGCGCTGACGATCGAGACGCCGGAGGGCGCCTATCGCCTGCGCGCGCAATATGTCGTCGCCTGCGACGGCGCGCGCTCGTCGCTGCGGCAGATGGTGGGCGCCGACTTTGCGGGACAGGTGTTCGAGGACCAGTTCCTGATCGCCGACGTCAAGATGACCGCGGAATTCCCAACCGAGCGCTGGTTCTGGTTCGATCCGCCGTTTCATGCGGGGCGTTCGGCGTTGTTGCACCGACAGCCCGATGATGTCTGGCGCATCGACCTCCAGCTCAATCGCTATGCCGACCCCATCGTCGAGAAGAAGCCGGAGAACGTGCGGCCGCGGATTGCGCGCATGCTCGGCCACGACAAGTTCGAGTTCGAGTGGATCTCGCTCTACAAATTCCAGTGTCGGCGGATGGACCGCTTCGTCCACGGCCGCGTGATTTTTGCAGGCGATTCCGCACACCAAGTCTCGCCGTTCGGCGCGCGCGGCGCCAATTCGGGACTCGAGGACGCCGAGAATCTCTCGTGGAAGCTCGACCGCGTGCTGCGCGGCGCCTCACCCGCGAGCCTGCTCGAGAGCTATCATGTCGAGCGCAGTCTGGCGGCCGACGAGAACATCCGCGAGTCCACCCGCTCGACCGATTTCATGGCGCCGAACTCGCATCAGGAGGCGCGACTGCGCAAGGCGGTGCTGTCGCTGGCCAAGGAAACGGAATTCGGCAAGCGCATGGTCAATGGCGGGCGGCTCTCGGTCCCGTGCAGCTATGACTCGCCACTGTCATCGCCGGATGCGGACGCCTGGCGCGGTGGACCGCTCCCGGGTTGTTCGATGCTCGATGCTCCCGTTGCGACACGCGCGGGCGAGCAAGCCTATTTGACGGATGCATTCCGGCAGGGCGGAACGGAGTTCACGTTGTTGTCGTTCAGCAATGGCACGGCGATTGAGGCGCCCGTTGGTGTGAAGGACATCTGCATCGGCGGCAAGGACGGGCTCGCAGATCCGGCGGGGCTCACCGCAAAGCGCTATGATGCGGAGCCAGGCTCAGCCTACCTACTCAGGCCGGACGGCTACGTTGCGGCGCGTTTCCGTCACCCCACGCGCGCTGGCGTCGCGGCAGCGCTGTCACGCGCCCAAGGCTTGAATTGAATTGAGGATTCGCATGCCGCTCTCGACCAGTTCCAATTTCGCGCGGCCCGACGACGCCTTTCGCGCCATCGTGGAGGCGCATCGTGGCTTCACCGACGAGCAAAGCGCCGATTTCGACGCGGCGCTGGTGCTGATCCTTGCCAACCATATCGGCGATATCGACGTGCTGCGGGAGGCGATCCTGCTCGCCAAGCGGCGCATGATCGATGGCCAGCAGCAACAGCAACAGCAACAACAATAATAACCCAGTGACTTGAAGGATGAACTGATGGCGAAGAACTTCGCATCCACCGGCGACCTCTCCGAGAAGAAGATCACCTTCTCCGAGATCGGCACCGATCTCTACGCCTTTACCGCGGAGGGCGATCCGAACACCGCAATCATCGTCGGCGACGACGGCTGCATGGTGTTCGACGCGCAGTCGACGCCGGCGATGGCCAACAAGGTGATTGAGCGCGTCCGTGCCGTCACCGACAAGCCGATCAAATATGTCGTGCTGTCGCATTATCACGCCGTGCGCGTGCTCGGCGCATCCGCCTACAAGGCGCAGGGCATCGTTGCTTCGCAGGAGACCTATCGCCTGATCGAGGAGCGTGGTCAGCAGGATTGGGATTCCGAATATGGCCGCTTCCCGCGCCTGTTTCAGGACGCATCGAGCATTCCCGGCCTGACCTGGCCGACGCTGACCTTTGAAGGCGAGATGTCGATCTATCTCGGCAAGCGCGAGGTGCGCCTGATGCAGCTTGGCGCCGGCCATACCTCCGGCGACATCGTCGCCTGGGTGCCCGATGCCGAGGTGATGTTCTCCGGTGACCTGATCGAATACCACTCGGCCTGCTATTGCGGCGACGCGCATTTGCGCGAATGGCCGCTGACGCTGAACGAAATCCGCAACTTCAATCCGAAGGCGATCGCCCCGGGCCGCGGCGATGCGCTCAAGGGTGTCGCCACAGTGCGCGAAGCCATCGCGATGACGCGCGACTTCGTCACCTCGCTCTACGGTGCCGCCGAAATCTCGGTGGCCAAGGGCTGTACGCTGAAGGAATCGATGGCGGCGACGCGCGAGGTCATGGATCCGAAATTTTCGAGCTTCGCCATCTACGAGCACTGTCTGCCGTTCAACGTGTCGCGCGCCTATGACGAGGCGTCGGGGATCGACGACCCCGTGATCTGGACCGACAAGCGCGACCAGGAGATGTGGGCGGCCCTGCAAGGAGGAGGATCATCATGAACATCAATACCTCGCCCGATCAGATCATTCGCAGCACGGCCCAGGTCACACCGGGCTACATGTCCGGGTTCGGCAACAGCTTCGAGACCGAAGCCCTGCCGGGCGCGCTGCCGATCGGACGCAACTCGCCGCAGCGCTGTGCCTACGGCCTCTATGCCGAGCAGCTCTCCGGCTCGCCCTTCACCGCGCCGCGCGGCAGCAATGAGCGCTCCTGGCTCTATCGCATTCGCCCGTCGGTGAAACATTCGGGCCGGTTCGAGAAGGCCGACGGCGGCCTGTGGCGTTCGGCACCGTGCCATGAAAACGATCTGCCGATCGCGCAATTGCGCTGGGATCCGGCGCCGATCCCAAAGGAGGACATGACTTTCCTTCAGGGCGTGCAGACCATGACCACCGCCGGTGACGTCAACACCCAGGCCGGCATGGCCGCCCATGTCTATCTCATCACCAAGTCGATGGTGGACCAGCACTTCTACAATGCCGACGGCGAGCTGATGTTCGTGCTGCAGCAGGGCAATCTTCGCATCGTCACCGAGTTCGGCCGGATCGATGCCGAGCCCGGCGAGATCGTGGTGATCCCCCGCGGCGTCAAGTTCCGGGTGGAGATTCCGAACGGACCTGCGCGCGGCTATCTCTGCGAAAACTACGGCGGCGCCTTTACCCTGCCGGAGCGCGGGCCGATCGGCGCCAACTGCCTCGCCAATGCCCGCGACTTCCTGACACCGCTCGCGCACTACGAGGACAAGGACACGCCGACAGAGCTGTTCGTGAAATGGGGCGGCGCTCTGTTCAAGACCACGCTGCCCCACTCGCCGATCGACGTCGTCGCCTGGCACGGTAATTACGCGCCGTACAAATATGATCTGCGCAGCTTCTCTCCCGTAGGCGCGATCGGCTTCGATCATCCCGATCCCTCGATCTTCACCGTGCTGACCTCGCCGTCGGAGACAGCAGGCACTGCGAACATCGACTTTGTGATCTTCCCCGAGCGCTGGATGGTCGCCGACAACACTTTCCGCCCGCCGTGGTATCACATGAACATCATGAGCGAGTTCATGGGCCTGATCTACGGCGTCTACGACGCCAAGCCGCAAGGTTTCGTGCCGGGCGGCATGAGCCTGCACAATTGCATGCTGCCGCACGGCCCCGATCGCGATGCCTTCGAGCACGCCAGCAACGGCGAGCTGAAGCCGGTCAAGCTGACCGGCACGATGGCCTTCATGTTCGAGACCCGCTATGCGCAGCGAGTCACCGCGCACGCCGCGAATTCCGCGACGTTGCAGGACGACTACGCGGATTGCTGGAAGGGCCTGGAAAAGAGGTTCGATCCGAGCAAGCCGTAGCGTTCTTCCCCTCTCCCCTTGTGGGAGAGGGTGGCTCGCCGCGTAACGGCGAGGCGGGTGAGGGGTCTGTCTCCGCGAACAAGCCTCTCTCATTCGGACACGCAGATACAACCCCTCATCCGGCGCTTCGCGCCACCTTCTCCCGCAAGGGGAGAAGGAAAAAGGACTGGCGAAAAGTGACAACCCACCCGAACGACCCCAGCCTCCGCTCCTTCATCGACGTCGATCCCGCCTCCGACTTCCCGATCCAGAACCTGCCTTACGGTGTGTTCTCGACCACGGCCAACCCGACGCCGCGCGTCGGCGCGGCGATCGGCGACTATGTGCTCGATCTCTGGGAACTCGAGCAGGATTCGCGGCTCGACGTCGGCCCGCTCGGCGTGTTCTCGACGCCGTCGCTCAATGCTTTCATGGCGCTGGGGCCAAAGGTCTGGGCCAAGACGCGGGCGCGGATCAGCGAGCTCCTGCGCGCCGATCATCCCGAGCTGCGCGACAATGAGGAGCTGCGCAAGCAAGCGCTGGTGCCGATGCGCGATGCGAAACTGCATCTGCCATTCGCGGTCTCCGGCTACACCGATTTCTATTCATCGAAGGAACACGCCACCAATGTCGGCGTCATGTTCCGTGGCAAGGACAATGCGCTGCAGCCGAACTGGCTGCATATGCCGATCGCCTATAACGGCCGTGCCTCGACCGTCGTGGTCTCGGGCACAAAGGTGAAGCGTCCGCGCGGGCAGCTCAAGCCGCCGAATGTGGAGGTGCCGAGCTTCGGCCCCTGCAAGCGGCTCGACTTCGAACTGGAGATGGGCGTCGTGGTCGGGCAGCCCTCGCCGATGGGCGGGATGCTTGGGGAGCAACAGGCCGAGGAGATGATCTTCGGCTTCGTGCTGCTCAACGACTGGAGCGCGCGCGATATCCAGCAATGGGAATATGTGCCGCTTGGGCCGTTCCTCGCCAAGGCGTTCGCGACCTCGATCAGCCCGTGGGTGGTGACGCGCGAGGCGCTGGAGCCGTTTCGCCTGAAGGGGCCGGAGCAGGAGCCGGTGCCGCTCGATTACCTCAAACAGGGCAAGCCGCAGAACTACGATCTCGAACTCGACGTCTCCTTGCGTGCCGCCGGAGCCAACGCGCCCGCCGCCATCAGCCGCACCAATTTCAAATACATGTACTGGTCCTCGGTGCAGCAGCTGATGCACCACGCCTCCTCCGGCTGCGCCATGAATGTCGGCGACCTCCTCGGCAGCGGCACCATTTCCGGCCCGGAGAAGAACCAGCGCGGCAGCCTGCTGGAGATCAGCTGGAACGGCACCGAGCCGGCCGAATTACCCGGCGGCATCAAGCGGTCGTTCCTTGAGGACGGCGACAGCCTCGTCATGCGCGGCTGGTGCCAGGGCAAGGGCTATCGCGTCGGTTTTGGTGAGGTCGAAGGGACGATTTTGGCGGCGGAGTAGGGCGCCGCCGCTTCCACAAACTCCGTCATTGCGAGCGTAGCGAAGCAATCCAGAATCTTTCCGCCGAGGCAGTCTGGATTGCTTCGTCGCAAGGGCTCCTCGCAATGACGTGGAGAGAGTTCATCGCCTTTCAGGCGGTACGTCCTTGACCCGCGCGCAATGCGCGGCGACATCCTCCAGGCTGTACTTCAGATGCACTCGCTTGTCCGACGGCGCCTGCTTCGTCGTGCACACGCCCGGTCGCCATTCCTGCGTTGGCCTGATCGGGCGCGGCGTAAGACCGCCGCCGCAGTTCGGGCAGACATTGGAGAGTTTCGTCTCCACGCAGTCCGCACAGAAGGTGCATTCATAGGAGCAGATCCGCGCATCGGTTGCATTCGGCGGCAGGTCGCGGTCGCAATATTCGCAGTTCGGTCGAAGCTGGAGGGCCATGGTTGAATCTCCGCAGATTGACCCGGATCATCGCAGACGGCGTGCGAAGCGCGAATGGCGTAGTTCCCTCGATTTCAGCCAGCCTTCAAATCCTTCAGCGGCAGCTTCGAGCTTTCCTTCAGCCTGTCGAGCACGATCGATGAGCGCACATGCGCGACACTCTGGTGTGGCATCAGAACGTCGTTGACGAGATTGGAGAGACCCTTCAGGTCGCGCAGCACGGCTTTCAGCACATAGTCGGCGTCGCCCGTGAGCGAATAGGCCTCCTGGATCTCGTCGATTCGATTGACCAGCGCACGGAAGCGTTTCGAGTTGTCCGGCGAGTGGGTCGCGAGCGTCACCTGGATGAAGGCGACCACGCCAAAGCCCAGTGCCTCGCTGGAGAGATCGGCGTGATAGCCCGATATCACCTTCTCCTCCTCCAGCCGCATCCGCCGGCGCGAGCATTGCGAGGCCGAGAGCCCCGCGAGGTCGGCGAGTTCCTGGTTGGTGAGGCGGCCATCATCCTGGAGCGCGCCGAGGATCTTGAGGTCGAAGGCGTCTACCGAAGTCATGCGCCATTTTCCCCTTCTATGCACAGATCGTGCGCAAGATAATGAAATTGCGCCTCATTTGCACGTTCATTGCGGGCCCCGTGAAGGATAATTCATCCCAGCAGCAATTTGGGAGAGCGCCATGGGTCCGTTTCCGCACGATGCACCGCCGGCCACGATCAGCGCCGACAATCCGATGGGCACCGACGGGTTCGAGTTCGTCGAATATGCGCATCCCGATCCGAAAGAGTTGCACGCGCTGTTCAAGCTGATGGGCTATGCGCCCGTCGCGCGTCACAGGACCAAGTCCATCACGGTCTATCGCCAGGGCGACATCAACTATCTCGTCAACGAGGAGCCCGGCACCCACGGCTTTGACTTCGTCGCCGCGCACGGCCCGTGCGCGCCGTCGATGGCGTTCCGCGTCGTCGATGCGAAGGCGGCCTATGGCCGCGCGATTTCGCTCGGCGCCGAACCTGCCGATGTGTCCTCCGCGCAGAAGACGCTCGATGTCCCCGCGATCAAGGGCATCGGCGGCAGCCTGCTCTACTTCGTCGATCGCTATGGCGCCAAGGGATCGGCCTATGACAGCGAGTTCGAATGGCTCGGTGCGCGCGATCCGCGTCCCGCTGGCGCCGGCCTGTTCTATCTCGATCACCTCACCCATAACGTCCACCGCGGCCGCATGGACGTCTGGACCGGCTTCTACGAGAAGCTCTTCAACTTCCGCCAGATCCGCTTCTTCGACATCGAGGGCCGCGCCTCCGGCCTGTTCTCGCGGGCGCTGACGAGCCCCGACGGCAAGATCCGGATTCCGATCAACGAGGATGCCGGCGATTCCGGCCAGATCGAGGAATATCTCAATATCTATCGCGGCGAAGGCATCCAGCACATCGCCTGCGGCTGCCGCGACATCTACCGCACCATCGAGGACTTGCGCCAAGCGGGCCTGCCCTTCATGCCGGCGCCGCCCGCGACCTATTTCGAGCGGATCGACGCGCGGTTGCCGAAGCATGGCGAGGACCTCGCGCGGCTGCAGAAAAACGGGATCCTGATCGACGGCGAAGGCGTGGTCGACGGCGGCCAGACCAAGGTGCTGCTGCAGATCTTCTCGGCCAATGCAATCGGCCCGATCTTCTTCGAGTTCATCCAGCGCAAGGGCGATGACGGCTTCGGCGAAGGTAACTTCAAGGCGCTATTCGAGTCGATCGAGGAGGATCAGATCCGGCGTGGGGTGTTGAAGGTGGATGCGGCGTAGGCGCGCTATTTAGGCACGCCGCGGCGTCAAACACAGCCGTCGTCCTGGCGAAAGCCAGGACCCATTACCCCAGGGAGCGGTTGTTGGGTTGACTGATAACTCCGAGTCTTCGTCAAACCACGTTTGGTGGCTATGGGTCCTGGCTTTCGCCAGGACGACGGCGGAGTGTGGTGCGGCAGCGGAGATCTTGCCGCTCCTAACGCTCCGCCCACGCCTTCGTCACCGCGCCGATCTCCGCCACTTCCGGCTCGCGCACCGCCGATGGCGTCCGCGAAAAGCGTGGCGCCGGTGCCGGCTGTTTCACGCCGTGGCGCTCGACGAAGACGTTGCGGGCGACCATGTGCGGATGCTCGGTCGCCTCCGACATGGTCAGCACCGGCGCAAAGCAGATGTCGGTGCCTTCCATGATCTTGCACCAGTCCTCGCGCGTCTTGCTCTTGAACACCGTCTTCAGTTTTTCCTTCAGCGCGGGCCATGCCTTGCGGTCCATCTGCGCGTCGAAATCGGCGTCGGTCAGGCCGGCGTGCTCGCGCAGCAGCGCGTAGAACTGCGGCTCGATCGAGCCGATCGAGACGAAATGGCCGCAGGCACATTCGTAGACGCCGTAGAAATGCGCGCCGCCGTCGAGGAAGTTCTCGTTACGGCCTTCGGTCCAGCGGCCGAGCGTGGTCATGTCGAAGAAGAACGACATCAGCGATGCCGCGCCGTCGCACATCGCGGAGTCGACGACCTGCCCCTTGCCTGACCGCGAGGCCTCCAGCAGCGCCGCGAGCACGCCGACAACGAGATAGAGCGCGCCGCCGCCGAAATCGCCGACCAAATTGAGCGGCGGCACCGGCGCTTCCTTCGTGCCGATCGCGGCGAGCGCGCCGGTGATGGAGATGTAGTTGATGTCGTGGCCGGCGGCATTGGCGAGCGGACCTTGCTGGCCCCAGCCGGTCATGCGGCCGTAGACCAGCTTTGGATTGCACGCGAGCACCACGTCAGGCCCGAGGCCGAGCCGCTCCATCACGCCGGGACGGAAACCCTCGACCAGTGCGTCGGCGTTCGCAAGCAGATCAAGCACCTCCGCGATCGCCGCCTTGTCCTTGAGATCGAGCTCAACCACCTTGCGGCCGCGGCCCGCGACCGACTTCATGTTCTTCCTGGCGCCGACCCGATCGAGCGTGACGACATCGGCACCCATGTCGGCCAGCAGCATGCAGGCGAACGGACCGGGCCCAATGCCGGCGAATTCGACGATGCGGAAGCCTGCAAGCGGGCCGGCGGCGCGAACGGAGGAAGTGGGGGCTGATTTGTCGAGCAATTTGTTGTTTCCTCGGGTCGCGGGCGGATGCCGATTGTTCGGCAATCGCCTCGGACATTCCTCTGTGGGCGAGTTAATTGGCTGATTAACTTTTCTCGCCTTCACGCCAGCGAGGCAAGCGGTTTTCATGTCGCGTGGCTAAAATAAAACGGCGCGCACCGAAGTGCGCGCCGCGGAAAATTTGTGTTGAGGCGCTAAGGCGCCACGATCAGCGAGCGGCAGCCACCGCGCGCTGCGCCATTACCTTGATCAGGTTGGCCCGGTACTCCGCCGTGCCGTGGATGTCGGCCAGCAGATTGCTCGCCGAAATGCTCACGCCGTCGATCGCCGAAGGTGACCAATTCGCCTTCAGCGCCGTTTCGATGGCCGGGACCCGCATCACGCCGCTTTGCGAGGCGCCGGTGGCGGCCACCCGAATCTCGCCGGACTTCGTCTGCGCGACGAACACGCCGGTCAGCGCGAAGCGAGACGCCGGGTGACGCATTTTTTCGTAGCCTGCCTTCGCCGGGACCGGGAACGACACGGCGGTGATGATTTCGCCGTCTTCCAGCGCCGTCGTGAACAGGCCCTGGAAGAAGTCGTCCGCCGCAATCGACCGCTTGTTGGTCTTCACGGTGGCGCCGAGCGCGAGCAGCGCGGCGGGATAATCCGCGGCGGGATCGTTGTTGGCGATCGAGCCGCCGATCGTGCCGCGATAGCGCACCGCGGGGTCGCCGAGCACCGAGGTCAGATAGGCGATTGCGGGAATCGCCTTCTTCACATCGGCATTCTGCATGATGTCGAAATAGGTCGTGCCGGCCTTGACGGTCAGGACGTCGCCCGAGAGTTCGACGCCCTGCAGCTCCTTGATCTTGCCGAGGTCGATGACGTCGGACGGACTGGCGAGGCGTTGCTTCATCACCGGCAGCAGCGTCTGCCCGCCGGCGAGGAATTTTGCTTCGCTGCTTTTGGAGAACAGGGAGACGGCTTCGTCAACCGAGGACGCGCGATGATAAACGGTCTGGTACATCTTCGTTCCTCCCTTAAGCCGCGTGGATCGTGCGCCACACCCTGTCGGGGGTTGCGGGCATTTCCAGATTGTTCTTGCCGATCGCGTCCGTGATCGCATTGATCACGGCCGCTGACGCCCCGATCGCGCCGGCCTCGCCGCAACCCTTGATGCCCAAGGGATTGCCCGGGCACAGCGTTGTGGTGTGGGAGAGATTGAACGAGGGAACGTCGTCGGCGCGCGGCATGGCGTAGTCCATGAACGAGGCCGTGACCGGCTGGCCGTTGGCGTCGTAGATCGCGTGCTCGAGCAACGCTTGTCCGATGCCTTGCACAAGACCGCCATGGACCTGGCCTTCGACGATCATCGGGTTGATCAGCCGGCCGAAATCGTCGGCGGCGACGAAGTTGACGAAAGAGGTCTTGCCGGTGCCGGGATCGACCTCGAGCTCGCAGATATACGTGCCGGCCGGGAAGGTGAAGTTGGTCGGGTCGTAGAAGGCGCTTTCCTTCAGGCCCGGCTCCATCCCGTCGGGCAGATTGTGCGCGGTGTAGGCCGCGAGCGCGACCATCGGGAAGGCGATCGCCTTGTCGGTCCCGGCCACCTTGAACTCGCCGTTCTCGATGACGATGTCGCCTTCCGAGGCTTCCAGCGCGTGCGCGGCGATCTTCTTGGCCTTGGATTCCATCTTCTCCATTGCCTTCAGGATCGCGGTGAGGCCGACGGCCGCCGAGCGCGAGCCGTAGGTGCCCATGCCGAACTGCACCTTGTCAGTGTCGCCATGGACGATCGAGACCTGGCTGATGGGAATGCCGAGGCGCTCCGCGACGAGCTGGCAGAACGTGGTCTCGTGACCCTGGCCGTGGCTGTGCGATCCCGTCAGGACCTCGATGGTGCCGACCGGATTGACGCGGACCTCGGCGGATTCCCAAAGGCCGACGCCGGCGCCCAGGCTGCCGACCGCCTTCGACGGCGCGATGCCGCAGGCCTCGATGTAGCAGGAGACGCCGATACCGCGCAGCTTGCCGTCGGCTTTCGCCTTGGCCTTGCGCCCGGCAAAGCCGGCATAGTCGATCGCCTTCATCGCGGCATCCAGCGAGGCGTTAAAGTCGCCGGTGTCATAGGCCATGATCACCGGCGTCTGGTGCGGGAACTGGGTGATGAAGTTGGTCCGGCGCAGCGTGGCCGGATCGACCTTCAATTGCCGCGCCGCCGTCTCCATCAGACGCTCGATCAGATAGCTCGCCTCGGGGCGGCCGGCGCCGCGGTAGGCATCGACCGGCGTGGTGTTGGTGTAGACCCCGACCACCTCGGCATGGATCGCCGGGATGTTGTACTGGCCCGACAGCAGCGTCGCGTAGAGATAGGTCGGCACCGACGACGAGAACAGCGACATGTAGGCGCCGAAATTGGCGTAGGTCTTCACCTTCAACCCGGTGATCTTGTTGTTGGCGTCGAACGCCATCTCGGCATGAGTGACGTGGTCGCGGCCATGTGCGTCCGTGAGGAAGGCTTCGGTGCGGTCGCCGGTCCATTTGACGGGACGGCCGACTTTCTTCGAGGCCCACAGCGCCACCATCTCTTCGGGATAGATGAAGATCTTCGAGCCGAAGCCGCCGCCGACGTCGGGGGCGATCACGCGCAGCTTGTGCTCGGGTGCGATGTTGTAGAACGCCGACAGCACCAGGCGGGCCACGTGCGGATTCTGCGACGTCGTGTAGAGCGTGAAATGCTCTTCCGCCGCATCGTAATTGGCAATCGCGGCACGCGGCTCCATTGCGTTCGGCGCGAGGCGGTTGTTGGTGACGTCGAGCTTCACCACGTTAGCGGCCTTGGCGAAGGCGGCATCGGCGGCGCCCTCGTCGCCGATCACCCAGTCATAAACCTGGTTGCCGGGAGCTTCGGGATGCAGCTGCGGCGCGCCGGACTTGATCGCGGCGTGGACGTCGGCGACCGCGGGCAGCTCTTCGTAGTTCACGACCACGGCTTCGGCCGCATCGCGTGCGAGATTTTTGGTCTCGGCGATCACGACTGCGACCGCCTGACCGACGAAGCGCACCGTCTCCGGCGCCATTGCCGGCCATGCGCCCATTTTCATCGGGCTGCCGTCCTTGGAGGTGATGGCCCAGCCGCAGATCAGGTTGCCGACCTTGTCGTCGACGATCTCCTGTCCCGTCAGCACCGCGACCACGCCCGGCATCTTCAGCGCGGCGGAGGAATCGATCCCCTTCACCTTGGCATGCGCGTGCGGGCTGCGGATGAAATGGGCATGGGTCATGCCCTGCAATTTGATGTCGTCGACGTAGCGGCCCTTGCCGGTAATGAAACGCTTGTCTTCCTTGCGCACGACGCGCGCGCCAATGCCTTCAACACCCATGTCTGGTCCTCCCGACCGGAATTTGACTTGACCGCGCTTTCCCTCGAAAGCGGCGGCAGTGGTTCTTATTTCGACGCGCGCCGTTTACTCGGCCGCCTGCGAGACCTTCATGCGTCCGGCCGCGTCCAGTACGGCTTTGACGATGTTGTGGTACCCGGTGCAGCGGCAAATATTGCCTTCGAGCTCGTGGCGGACGGTGGCCTCGTCGAGCTGGCCACCATAGCGGTGCACGATGTCGATGGCCGACATGATCATGCCCGGCGTACAATAGCCGCACTGCAGGCCGTGATTGTCGCGGAAGGCGGCCTGCATCGGGTGCAGCTCGTCGCCCTTGGCGATGCCTTCGATCGTGGTGATGCTGGCGCCATCGGCCTGGCCCGCGAGCATGGTGCAGGATTTGACGGCCTTGCCGTCCATATGGACGACGCAGGCGCCGCACTGGCTGGTGTCGCAGCCGACATGGGTTCCGGTGAGGTTGAGGTGGTCGCGCAGCAGCTGAACCAGCAGCGTACGGTCCTCGACGTCGACGGCAACAGCCTTGCCGTTCACCGTCAGTTTGACTGTAGACACGGTTGAATCCTCCCCGGGGTCGATTTTGATTGTTTCTAATTAGAGACAGCGACCCGGAACTTTGCAACTACGATTTTGGTCGCCCGCGTCATGGAAAAGTCATTGATCCGGAATGGCCAGCATTGGTGGGGGTGGCCGAGTCGACCGGATGGGGGCACGGCCCCGGGGCGCAGCTGGGATGCCAGCCTCCATATCCCTATGCAGTTCGCCTTTTCAGTTCGCCTTGGCCGATAGAGCCGGAAACTCCGCGGGCGCACCGAATTTACCGCCCCTTATCGATTCTGCCTTAGTTTTGCTCAGCCAGGTCAGGGGGCGGGACGCCACCGGATCGCGGCTGAATGAAAATGGGGGTGGGAATGTCCAGGCGTATCGCGTCGTCGTCGAAGCGCACAATAATGCCGACCCTCAGGTTCCGCGCCAAGATCATTCTGGGCTTTGCCGCCGTGCTGGTGATCTCCGCCGGCAGCATGGCTTTCTCCTATTTTGGCTTCGAGCGGGTCTCGTCCGGGGTCGGGTCCTACCGCAGCAGCGTCACCGAGGCCGATCTCGCCCGCAATATCGACCGGGAGCTGCTCGCCTATCGCTCGGCCGTCAAATATTTCGTCGTCACCGGCAAGGAGGACGACGCCAAGACGGCGCTGGACGCGGAGACCGGCCTGAAGAGCGCCATCGACCAGGCGGTCAAGAGCGCCAAGAAGCCGGCGCGCCAGGAGAGCCTGGGCAAGCTCGCCAAGGAGTTCTCCAACTTCTCAGCGACCTTCGCAAAAGTCCTCCAGGCCAAGCGTGACAGCGCGCTGCTGGTGCAGAACCAGCTCTCGCGCAACGCCAACCTCCTGAAATACAAGCTCGACGACATCGGTAACAATGCCTCCGATTCCGAGGCGCAGGCGATCGAGTTCGGGACCAAGCAGGTCAATGCTCAATTCCAGACCGCGAACGCGGCGGCGACCAATTTCGTGCTGACGTCCGACCAGGCGATCGCGACCAGCGCGCTGGCGCGGCTGAAATTCGTCGAGAACTCCCTCAACGCGGTCTATTCCATGGACGACAAGATCGTCGCCGGCCTGAAGGACGCCAAGGGATTGCTCGGTGCCTATCGGGAATCGCTGGAGAAGCTGATCGCCAATGCCAAGATGATCGACGATCTCGTCACCGAGATGAGCGGCTCGGCCGGCGCGATCCTTCAGGGTGCTACCGCCATGAAGGCGGACCTCGTTGCCGAACAGCAGCGGTTGGAGTCCGAATCGGAAGCGACCATCGGGAAGACCGAGCAGCTGGTGTTGATGCTGGCCGTCGGCGGCACGCTGCTCGGCGCGGTCCTCGCCTTCCTGCTCGGCACCGGCATTTCGCGTCCGATGATCGCGATGTGCAAGGCGATGCGCGAGCTTGCCTCGGGCAATTTCGATGTCGTGCTGCCGGGCCTGGGGCGCAGGGACGAGATCGGCGAGATGGCCGGCGCGGTCGAGGAATTCAAGGTGCAGGCCGTGGCCAAGGCCGAGCGCGACGCCGCCGCGAACGAACTTCAGAACAGGGAGCAGGCCGCAAGCCGCCGCTCCGAACTGATTCGCTTCGCCGACGATTTCGAGAGCGCGGTCGGTGCCATCGTCTCCAACGTCTCGGCTTCCGCCGTGCAGCTGGAATCGGCGGCCTCGACGCTGACCCGCACCGCCGAGACCACGCAGAGCCTGTCGAGCCAGGTCGCCGACGTCTCCGAGCAGGCCTCCAGCAACATGCAGTCGGTGGCGACCGCGACCGAAGAGCTCTCGGCCTCGGTCGAGGAGATCGGCCGCCAGGTCCGCGATTCCAGCCGCATTGCCGAAGCCGCCGTGGTGCAGGCAAAGGAGACCGATAATCGCATCGGCAAGCTCTCGCATGCCGCCCAGCAGATCGGCGAAGTCGTCAAGCTGATCACGGCGATCGCCGAGCAGACCAATCTTCTCGCTCTGAATGCGACCATCGAGGCGGCACGCGCCGGTGAAGCCGGCCGCGGCTTTGCAGTGGTCGCCAGCGAAGTGAAGTCGCTGGCGAGCCAGACCGCGAAGGCCACCGACGAGATCTCCTCGCACATCACGGGCATGCAGGGCGCCACCGCCGAGTCGGTTGCGGCGATCAAGGAGATCGGCGCCACCATCGGCCAGATCTCGTCGATCTCGACCTCGATTGCGAGCGCGGTCGAGCAGCAAGGCGCGGCGACGCAGGAAATCGCGCGCAGCGTCCAGACCGTCGCGCAGGGCACTCAGACCGCCGCCACCGACATCGGCCAGGTCAACCGCGGCGCCGCCGAAACCGGCTCGGCTTCGGAAGAGGTGCTGCACTCGGCCAAGACGCTGTCATCCGAAAGCACCCGCCTGCGCGCCGAGCTCGACCGCTTCATGGGCAATATCCGGGCAGCGTAGGGGCATTCCCGTCAATGTCGTCCTGGCGAAAGCCAGGACGACGAGACCCTGCGTCACGTAACCGCCGGTTGCGGCGCCACAAATTTACCGCAGCTTATCCTTTGCCATTTACCGTGCTCACGCGTCAGGAAGCGGGCTGCTTCCGGGCTGCGCCTGGTTTTCCGCGAATGGAATGGGGTGGGGAATGCCCGTCAAGTCGAAGCCGACCATATCGAAGCTGCTCACCTTGCGTTTTCGCGCAAAAATCATCCTCGGCTTCGTGGCGGTGCTCGCCATCCTCGCCGTCAGCATGGCTTTCGCGTATTTCGGCTTCGAGCGGATCCAGGCCGCCGTGGCCTCCTATCGCTCCAGCGTCGCCGAAGCGGACCTTGCGCGGACGGTCGATCGCGAGCTGATTGCCTACCAGGGGCTGGCGCGGGCCTACACGCTGACCGGCGCGGCGGATGATGAGACCGCGGCCAAAGCAGCCGAAGAGAATCTGAGGGCCGCGATCGCCAAGTCGGCGGCGGCCACCACCGGCGTAGCGCGCCGCGAGCAGGTCGGCAGGCTCGAGGCCGACTTCAAGAGCTTTACCAAGGTGTTCGGCGAGATCATCGTTTTGACGCGCGAGAACGGCAAGATCGCGACCGATGAGCTCAACAGCGTCGGCAACAAGATCCGGTTCAAGTTCGACGATCTCGCCGATACCGCGGCACTGGCGGGCCTGAACTCGGTTCAGAGCACGGCCAAGGACATCACATCGCAATACCTTGCGGTCTCCACCTCGGTCAGCGCCTTCGTCGCCAAGCCGGAGCCGAAGACCGCCGACGGCGTGATCGCCCGCATCAAATTCCTGGAGACCTTGCTGGTCTCGATCTATGCCAACGACCAGAAGATCACCGACCGCGTCACCGAGATCAGCAACCTCCTCAAGCAGTACCGCACCTCCTTTTCAAAGTTGACCGAGAACGTGAAGGTCATCGTCAAGCTGAACGGCGACATGACCAAGACGGCTGCCTCCATTCTCAAGCTCTCGGGTGAGCTGCGGTCGGAGCTGACGGCGGATCAGCAGCGCATCGAGGTCAACGCCAATGCCACCATCGGCGAGACCGAGCGGCTGATGCTGATGATGGCGCTGGGCGGCCTTGCCGTCGGGGCTGTGCTCGCCCTGATGCTGGGCAACGGCATTTCGCGTCCGATGATCGCGATGTGCAAGGCGATGCGCGAGCTTGCCTCGGGCAATTTCGATGTCGTGCTGCCGGGCCTGGGGCGCAGGGACGAGATCGGCGAGATGGCCGGCGCGGTCGAGGAATTCAAGGTGCAGGCCGTGGCCAAGGCCGAGCGCGACGCCGCCGCGAACGAACTTCAGAACAGGGAGCAGGCCGCAAGCCGCCGCTCCGAACTGATTCGCTTCGCCGACGATTTCGAGAGCGCGGTCGGTGCCATCGTCTCCAACGTCTCGGCTTCCGCCGTGCAGCTGGAATCGGCGGCCTCGACGCTGACCCGCACCGCCGAGACCACGCAGAGCCTGTCGAGCCAGGTCGCCGACGTCTCCGAGCAGGCCTCCAGCAACATGCAGTCGGTGGCGACCGCGACCGAAGAGCTCTCGGCCTCGGTCGAGGAGATCGGCCGCCAGGTCCGCGATTCCAGCCGCATTGCCGAAGCCGCCGTGGTGCAGGCAAAGGAGACCGATAATCGCATCGGCAAGCTCTCGCATGCCGCCCAGCAGATCGGCGAAGTCGTCAAGCTGATCACGGCGATCGCCGAGCAGACCAATCTTCTCGCTCTGAATGCGACCATCGAGGCGGCACGCGCCGGTGAAGCCGGCCGCGGCTTTGCAGTGGTCGCCAGCGAAGTGAAGTCGCTGGCGAGCCAGACCGCGAAGGCCACCGACGAGATCTCCTCGCACATCACGGGCATGCAGGGCGCCACCGCCGAGTCGGTTGCGGCGATCAAGGAGATCGGCGCCACCATCGGCCAGATCTCGTCGATCTCGACCTCGATTGCGAGCGCGGTCGAGCAGCAAGGCGCGGCGACGCAGGAAATCGCGCGCAGCGTCCAGACCGTCGCGCAGGGCACTCAGACCGCCGCCACCGACATCGGCCAGGTCAACCGCGGCGCCGCCGAAACCGGCTCGGCTTCGGAAGAGGTGCTGCACTCGGCCAAGACGCTGTCATCCGAAAGCACCCGCCTGCGCGCCGAGCTCGACCGCTTCATGGGGAACATCCGGGCGGCGTAGGGGCACCCGCGCCAATGTCGTCCTGGCGAAAGCCAGGACCCATTACCCCAAGGCAGAGTTGCCGGGCGACTGCTAACTCCAAGTCATCGCCAAACTGCTCCCTGGGGTAATAGGTCCTGGATCGGCGCTGCGCTTGTCCAGGACGACCCGGCGCTCACTCCCTCCCGAATGCCCGCTTCAGCTCCACCTTTGCCCGCTCCAGCCGCGTGCGCTGCGTCTGCGGTAGCGTCTTGCCGGCGCGGTTGATGTAGAACGTCAGCATCGACAGCGCCGAGCGGTACGCGCCGGTCTTGCGACGCGCGCTGTGCTCGGCCGAGCGCTTCAACGAAGTCGCGATCTTCTTCGCGCTGGTCAGCTTGAACACGCCTTGTTTGAGGACGAGCGCGTTGCTCTACTTCGTCACGCGCTGTGACCAGCGCTTCGGTGCGGCGCGGTGGGTGCTCTTGCGCGCCGCTGTTTTGCGAGAATGTGTCGTCTTTCTGGCATGAGCCATGCGTCAACTCCTTGCGGCTCCACCGAAAACCAGCGGCGCGAGCGGTCGTTCCTGCGGGAACCTGGCCTCGCCGCAGACGTTGTCGCAGGGTGGCAGGCGGAATGCCGCACCCCCTTGATCGGATCGCCCCCGTCCACGCCATGTGAACCGGGCCATGTCCATTGGTCAGATGCAACAACGCGATGGAATTGCAGCGAAGCCCAGCGCCGAACGATGGACCTGTGGTCTCCAAGGCGGTCGCGAAGGCCCACGCGGCCGATCGCATCATCGAAACCAGCATTCCCGCACGGCTTGACGCGCTGCCGTGGAGCGGGTTTCACACCCGGGTCGTGCTCGCGCTCGGCATCACCTGGATTCTGGATGGCCTCGAGGTGACATTGGCCGGCGCGCTCTCCGGCGCGCTGAAGCAAAGCCCCTCCCTGCATTTCTCCAATCTCGATCTCGGCATTGCCAATTCCGCCTATCTCGCGGGCGCGGTGCTCGGCGCGCTCGGTTTCGGCTGGCTGACCGATCGCATCGGCCGCAAGAAGCTGTTCTTCATCACGCTCGCACTCTATCTCTCGGCAACGGCCGCGACCGCTCTGTCATGGAATGTCGCGAGCTACGCACTGTTTCGCTTCCTCACCGGCGCCGGCATCGGCGGCGAATATACGGCGATCAATTCGACCATCCAGGAATTGGTGCCGGCGCGCTATCGCGGCTGGACCGATCTCGTCATCAACGGCAGCTTCTGGATCGGCGCCGCGATGGGCGCGGTGGCGGCCATCGTGCTGCTCGATCCCGCGGTGATCGGCCCCGATCTCGGCTGGCGCCTCGCTTATCTCATCGGCGCGGCCATTGGCCTCGTCGTGCTCTTGATGCGGATGTGGATCCCGGAGAGTCCGCGCTGGCTGATGATCCACGGTCGTCCCGACCAGGCCCACGCCATCGTTGGCGAGATCGAGCGCTCGGTGATCGGACACGACCAGGACACGAGCGACGGGCGCTTCGCCAAGATTCGCCTGAAAATGCGGAGCCACACGCCGATCCGCGAGGTCGTGCACACGCTGTTCTCGGTCTATCGCCAGCGGGCGATGGTCGGCCTCGTGCTGATGATCGCGCAGGCCTTCTTCTACAACGCCATCTTCTTCACCTTTGCGCTGGTGTTGACCGATTTTTACGGGATCAGCGCCGATCATGTCGGCTGGTATCTGCTTCCCTTCGCTGCCGGCAATTTCCTCGGTCCGCTGCTGCTCGGCCGCCTGTTCGATACGCTCGGCCGCCGGACCATGATCATGTTCACCTATGGCGTGTCGGGCCTGTTGCTGGCGCTGTCGGGTTATCTGTTCTCGATTGGCGCCTTGAGCGCGCAGGGGCAGACCATCGCCTGGATGGTGATCTTCTTCTTTGCCTCGCCCGCCGCGAGCGCGGCCTATCTCACCGTCAGCGAGACTTTTCCCTTGGAAGTCCGTGCGCTCGCGATCGCGGTGTTCTATGCGGTCGGCACCGGCATCGGCGGCGTGATCGGCCCCGCATTGTTCGGGGCGCTGATCGACACGGGATCACGCACGAGCGTATTCGCAGGTTATTTGCTGGGGGCCTTTCTGATGATCGCGGCTGCGATCGTGGCGTGGCGCTATGCCGTCTCGGCGGAACGCAAATCGCTCGAAGAAATCGCGCGGCCGCTTGCGTCCATGGAGTAGACTATGAAATCGGAACTGGCTGAATTGGATCTAAAGCGTACCATGGTCGACGATGAAGCGCCCGATGCGGTGCCGGTGCCTCACGCACTCGTGCCGCATCTCAACGAAACAGCGATCCTGCTCGACATCGACGGGACGCTGCTCGACCTGATGCCGACGCCGCGTGAGGTGTGGGTGCCGCCAGGCCTGTCGGAAACGCTGAACCGGTTGACGGAGCGCACCTCGGGCGCGCTGGCGATGGTCAGCGGCCGTTCGCTCAACGACATCGACCTGATCTTCGCGCCCGATGTCTTTCGCGCCGTTGCCGGCCACGGCGCGGAGATGCGGCTTTCGGTGGACAACGAAGCCGATGCCGTCAGCGCGCCGCCGCTGGACAAGGAGTTGAAGCGGCGGCTCGCGGCGGTCGCCAAGCTCAGTCCCGGCATTCTGCTCGAAGACAAGGGCTATTCGCTGGCGCTGCATTACCGCCTTGCGCCGCATGCGGAGAAGGCGATCTATGAATCCGTTTCGCTGATCCGCGCCGACCTGCCCAATGCGCCGATCGAGGTGCTGCCTGGCAAGTTCGTTTGCGAGATCAAGCATTCCGGTTTCACCAAGGCGACCGGCGTGCGCGAATTGATGAAGCACGAGCCTTTCAAGGGACGCCGTCCGATCTTCATCGGCGACGATGTTACCGACGAGACCGTGTTCGCGATCATGCCCGACATGAACGGGCTCGCCTTCTCGGTCGGCCGCCGCGCCATGGGCGTCAACGGGCACTTCGACGCGCCGAACGACGTGCGCGCGTTCCTTGCGCGGCTGCTCGACGACTCAAGGTTGGAATAGGGCGCCGACATCTCGCAGCCACATATCGCGCGCGTAGCTCCCCAGCGCGTCCGCTTCATGCTGCGCGCGCTGCGGTTCCGAAACCGACTTTATGTAGCGAAATCGTCAGGTTCCGCGGAGGTAAACCGGTTCCAACGCGCCCGCCCGATTTTGGTTTCAATTGGTGCAAAGGATGATCAGGAACCATATTGATGAACGGCAGTTAAATGGGGTGGAATGAAACAGGAGGGGACGACCTGTGAATTTAGTCGTCGTTTCAAATCGCGTCGCGCGCGGCAAGCCCAATGAGCCCATGACGGGCGGTCTCGCGGCGGCGTTGTTACCCGTCGTGGAACATTCGGGCGCGATTTGGGTGGGGTCCTCGGGCCGTGTGCGTGATGGTCATCAAAAGGAGCCGTTCGCAGAAATCGAAGCACTGGGTTCGGGTGCGATCGCGACGCTGGATCTGCCGGCGGCGCACTATGGCGGCTATTACGAAGGCTTCGCCAATTCGGCGCTGTGGCCGGCGCTGCACTCGCGCAGCGATCTGATCCGCGTCTCGCGCGATGACTATGTCAGCTATCGCGAGGTCAACGCCTTCATGGCGCGTGCCTTGATGCGCTTCCGGAAAGCGCAAACTGCGTTCTGGGTACAGGACTATCATTTCCTCGCGCTCGGTGCGGAACTGCGGGATCTCGGCGTCGACGATCCGATCGGCTTCTTCCTCCATACGCCATGGCCCGTCGCCGCGGTGATGCAGGGCGTTCCCAATCATCGCGAGCTGATCACGGCGATGCTGGCCTACGATCTGATCGGCTTCCAGACCAATGACGACTGCCAGAATTTTCTAGGCTATGTCGCGGGCGAACTCGGCCTCGCCGTCGAAGACGGCGTGGCGATCTCGCAGCATGGCCGAACGCGCTGCGAAGTCTTTCCGATCGGCATCGACGCCGAGAAGTTCGCGCAATACGCGGCGAAATCGGCGTCGCATCCGGACGTGTCGCGGCTGCGCCGCAGCCTCAACGGTGAGCGGCTCGCGATCGGCGTCGACCGGCTCGACTATTCCAAGGGCCTCGTCAACCGCATCAGCGCGTTCGATCGGCTCTGGACCGAGCATCCGCAGTTTGCGCGCAGCATCTCGCTGTTGCAGATCGCAAATCCCTCGCGCGGTGCCATCGAAGCCTATGGCAATTTGCAGAACGAGGTCGCGCGGCTCGTGTCCGACGTCAACGGCCGCCACGGCGAGGCGGACTGGACACCGATCCGCTATCTCAACAAGGGCTTCAGCCAGGCCGTGCTCGCGGGTCTCTACCGCACCGCACAGATCGGCGTGGTGACGCCGCTGCACGACGGCATGAACCTTGTCGCCAAGGAATACGTCGCCGCTCAAAACCCGGCCGATCCCGGCGTGCTGGTGCTGTCGAAATTCGCCGGCGCGGCCAACGAGCTCGACGCCGCCCTGCTGGTCAATCCGCACGACATCGACGGCATGGCGCGCGCGATCGCGGTCGCGGCCGCGATGCCGCTCACCGAGCGTAAGATGCGCTGGGATGCGATGATGAAGAAGCTGCGCGGCCACACCATCCAGCAATGGTCGGCGGATTTCGTCGCTGAACTGGAGAAATGCCGGACGGAGAAGGCCGCGGTCGCGCCGCTCGCCAACCAGCCGCCGCAAGCGCTGCGCTGGCTGAAGTCGGCGATCTCAGGCGTGCGGTTGATCTAGTCTTCTTCTCACCGTTCCTTACGGGGAGGGTACGGGCGAAGACGAGAGCCTCAATAGCAATACGACACGCCTTCCAGAATCGCGCACTGCCGCTTGTTCGGCGCGTTCGGATCGTCGAGCGGCACCATGCCCTTGCCCTGGCCGACGAACACGCCGGGCCCGACATGCACCGAGCTCTTGTTGCCGATGATGACGCTCTGATGCGGCGTCGCGCTCGAGCGCGTGCCGTCGGGCCAGAGGATGGTATCGCCGGAAAGCATCCCGCGCCGTCCGTCGTCACAGCTGACGTCGAGCCCTTGCCGGGTGCAGACCTGCGCGGCGGCCGGCCCAGCAAAGGCGGCGGCCACAGCCGAAATCAGGCTCATCGCGGCGATGGTGTTGCGGATGATCATAGGGCCCCCGGTCTTGTTTGACGGTCTTGAGTGAATCGTCGCACCAAACCCGCCGCCGGTTCAGCCGGCAGGCGGTTCCGAGCGTTGCCGCAGCGCCTGATATTGTCTAGAAAATACAATATCTTACGGAAAAATCACCCGATTTCCCCGCGATCCCTTGCAAAATCATCGGCGCCCCTTCAAGAGAGTGCGCTCCGGAGAGATGGCCGAGTGGCTTAAGGCGCACGCTTGGAAAGCGTGTGTGCGGGAAACCGTACCGTGGGTTCGAATCCCACTCTCTCCGCCATCAGCCCCGTCCGGCCAACCCATACCTTCCGTTCCTCTCGCCCGTCCGCGACGCCCTTCCATCGGCGATCGCTGCCGACATGGCGATGCGGCTGCAGGCAAATGCTCCAATTTGTCGCTGTCCAAATGGCGGCCTCAAAACCCGGTCGCGATGCCGCAATCTGGCGGCAGTTTAGTCCATCATTCAGCCAGTACATGCGTCGTGGGAAAAGACCCAAAGGTGCATGAGCGTCTCTCGCGCGCCTTCGGCCGCGACAACGCGTCGCGATCGCGCGCCATGCAGAAACGCGCCTGTACACGGTCGTGTGACCTCCATAACTTCCGCGGCGCAATGTGAGGAGATGCGACGTGGCGAAGAAGAAGACGGCGACCAGGAAGAAAACTGCTGCGAAGAAAGCAGCGAAGACCTCCAGCAAGAAAAGCGCCATTCGCAAGGGCAAGGTCGCGAAGGCCGCAACGAAGCCGGTGAAGAAGGCAGCTCCGCGCAAATCATCAGCACCACGCCGCCCAAAAGGCCCGGCCTGGCAATGGTCGGCGGTCGAGACCGCGGCCGCCATCCGCTCCGGCGCCATCTCCGCGGTCGAGACCGTCGAGGCGCATCTCGAGCGGATGCGGGCCGTCAATCCGAGGCTGAACGCCGTCGTCGTCGATCTCTCGGAAGAGGCGCTGGCTGCGGCCCATGCGGCCGACAAGCGGCGCGCGAAGGGCGGCGAGCTCGGCCTTCTGCATGGCGTACCGATCACGATCAAGGAGAATGTCGACTACGAGGGTCGTCCGAATTTCAATGGCGTTCCCGCCAACAAGAACCTCATCGCGCCGTCGGATTCGCCCGTCGTGCGCAACCTGAAGAAATCAGGCGCGATCGTCATCGGCCTCACCAACACGCCGGAATTCTCCTTCCGCGGCTTCACCGACAATCCCCTGCACGGGCTGACGCTCAATCCCTGGGATCCCAATATCACCTGCGGGGGCTCCTCGGGCGGTGCGGGTTCGGCGGTCGCCGCCGGCATCGGCACCATCGCGCACGGCAACGACATCGGCGGCTCGCTGCGCTGGCCGGCGCATTGCAACGGCGTCGCAACCATCAAGCCGACGCAGGGGCGTATTCCCGCGTTCAACGCAAGCGCAACTGCCGAGCGGCCGATGCTGGCGCATCTGATGTCGGCGCAGGGGCCGCTCGCCCGCCACGTCGCCGACGTCAGGCTCGCGCTGGAGGTGATGAGCCAGCGTGATCCGCGTGATCCCTGGTGGGTGCCGGCGCCGCTGGTGGGTCCGAAGCCGAAGAGGCCGATCAAGGTCGCGCTGGCCAGGATTCCCGAGGACATGGACGTCGATCCGCACGTCGCGGCGGCGTTGCGTCAGGCCGCCGATCATCTGGAGCGTTCCGGCTATCGCGTCAGCGAGGTCGACGTGCCCGACATCGACGGGGTCTGGCAGACCTGGTGCGACATCATCACCAACGAGACGATGGTGATGCAGGAAGCCGGCATGCTGAAGGTGACGTCCGAAGACTTCCACAAGGCCTGGGGCGGCATGAAAGCCAAGGCCAACGTGCTCGACCTCAAGGCCTGGATGCAGGCGACCGCGGCGCGCAACGGCCACATTCGCGCCTGGCAATTGTTCTTCGAGGAGTATCCGGTGGTGCTGGCACCGACCACGGTGAAGCCGACGCCTAGCCCGCGCGAGGACACTGTCAGCCCCGAGCGGGTGCGCGAGATTTTCTGGGGCGAGATCCGCTTCATCTCCGCGATCAACGTGCTGGGGCTGCCCGGCGCCGTGGTGCCGGTGACGCTGCACGATGGCAAGCCGATCGGCGTGCAGCTCATTGCCGGACGCTATCGCGAGGACCTCGCGCTCGATGCGGCGGCCGCGATCGAGAAGCGGGCCGGCGTGCTCTCCCATCGGCTGTGGGAACAGATGGACTGACAGGGCAGCGAAGGTGTGACCTTCTCCCCTGCGCAAGGGGAGAAGGAAGCCAGTCAGCCGGCTGCGCAAACTTCATTAATCCAATTTGACTCGAATTTTAGCCAATTCCCCAATAAACATTAGGGTTACTTCCTCGATCTCTAGACGAATTATTGTCCGCTTTACCACCCGCCTCTAACAGAGGGACGGCGGACAACGCACATGCCTCATACAGGCCAATAAGTGCGGCCCGCTCCACGCGGAGGTGGCACGATGCGCAACGAGACGATCGCTATTCACGCCGGCTACGAGCCCGAAGCCACCACGCACGCGGTTGCCGTGCCGATCTACCAGACCGCGGCCTACGCCTTCGACAGCGCCGATCACGGCGCGGCGCTCTTCAATCTCGAGACCGAAGGCTATCGCTACAGCCGCATCGCCAATCCGACCAGCGCGGTGCTGGAGAAACGTATCGCCGAGCTCGAGGGCGGCGTCGGCGCGCTTGCAGTCGCGACCGGGCAGGCCGCGCTGCATTTCGCCTTCGTCAATGTCGCCGATCACGGCGGCAACATCGTTTCCGTGCCGCAGCTCTACGGCACCACGCATACGTTGCTCTCGCACATCCTGCCGCGGCAGGGCATCACCGGCCGCTTCGCCGAAAGCGACAAGCCCGAGGCGATCGAAAAGCTGATCGACGAGAACACCCGCGCGGTTTTCGCCGAAACCATCGGCAATCCCGCCGGCAATGTCTGCGACATCGAGGCGCTGGCGAAGATTGCCCATGCCCATGGCGTGCCGCTGATCGTCGACAATACCGTTGCAACACCCATCCTGCTCAAGCCGTTCGATTACGGCGCCGACATCGCCGTGCATTCGCTGACCAAGTTTCTGGGCGGCCACGGCACCACGCTCGGCGGCGCCATCGTCGATTCCGGAAATTTCCCCTGGGCCAAGCACGCCGACCGCTTCCCCGGCTACAACAAGCCGGACGCCTCCTATCATGGCCTCGTCTATGCCGAGCGCTTCGGCCGCACAGCCTATATCGAGCGCGCGCGCAGCATCTATCAGCGCACCATGGGTTCGGTGCTGTCGCCGTTCAACGCCTTCCTGCTGCTCCAGGGCATCGAGACCGTCGCGCTACGCATGGAGCGCCACTGCGAGAATGCCCGCAAGGTCGCCGACTTCCTGCGCAAGGATCCGCGCGTGGCCTGGGTCAACTACACCGGCTTCCCCGATAGTCCCTATTATCCGCTGGTGCAGAAATATCTCGACGGCAACGCCTCGTCGCTGTTCACCTTCGGCATCAAGGGCGGCATGGAAGGCGGCAAGTCCTTCTACGACGCGTTGAAGCTGATCACGCGCCTCGTCAATATCGGCGATGCGAAGTCGCTGGCCTGCCATCCGGCCTCGACCACGCACCGGCAGATGTCGGCGGAGCAGCAACGGGTCGCCGGTGTTTTGCCGGAAACGATCCGCTTGTCGATCGGCATCGAACATTGCCAGGACATCATCGAGGACCTCGACCAGGCCCTGGAAAAGGCCTGCCCGTCCGCGCGCCTCCAGGCCGCGGAGTAAGCGGCCGCGCTGATGACGATCCTGATCGACAGGGATCAAGCCATATCGAGCCCGGCGCTGGTGCCGGGCGCGGGCGATCTGGCGCGCGAGTCCGGCGGGACCGAGCTTACGATTGGCCTGATCAACAACATGCCGGATCCGGCGCTGAAGGCGACCGAGCGGCAGTTCATGAAGCTGCTGCAAGCCGCAGCAGGTCCGCGTCGCATCCGCTTTCACTGCTTCTCGCTGCCTTCGGTGAAGCGCTCGCCGGAAGCGAAGTGGCATGTCGAGAGCGAATATTCGGACCTCACCGAGCTCAGGCGTCACAAGTTCGACGGCCTGATCGTGACCGGCGCCGAGCCGATCGCGCCCGAGCTCGACCGGGAACCGTACTGGCGCGACCTCACCGAGCTGATCGACTGGGCCAAGGTCAACACGCGCTCGACGATCTGGTCGTGCCTCGCCGCGCATGCCGCGGTGCTGCATCTCGACCGCATCGAACGGCGGCCGCTGCCCGCCAAATGTCACGGCATTTTCGACTGCGAAGCCGTGACCAGCGATCCGCTGACGCGGGCCGCGCCTGCGCCCCTCAAGGTCTCGCATTCGCGCCTCAACGAGATCGCCGAGAGCGACCTCGCGCAGGCCGGCTATCAGGTGCTGACGCGTTCGGCAAAGGCCGGCGTCGATATCTTCGTCCGCCAATATGCCAGCCGCTTTGTGTTCTTCCAGGGCCATCCGGAATACGACGCGCTGTCGCTTCAGCGCGAATATTTGCGCGACATCGGCCGGTATCTCGCGCGTGAGCGCGACAATTATCCGCATTTGCCCGTGAGCTATTTTGACGCTGCGACGGAAGAGAAGCTGGTCCGCTTCGAGAAACAGGCCAGGCACCAGCGGCACCCCGCGCTCAGCAACGAGCTGCCGGCGCTGAATTTGCGTGGCGATATCGCCGCCGGTAGCACCGCGGCGGCATTGTTCCGGAACTGGCTGCAATATCTCGGCGCGGGCACCGACGCGTCGGTGCTTGCGCGTTAGGTCGGGACGACGGGCTCGACGTTAGGACTAACGAAGTGTGAAGCTTGCCTCGAGCGGCGCACGAATGCTTCAGTGAGGGGCAGGGCAAACAGGAAATGCGAGTCGTGTGGTCGGCACTCCAGGGACGCGTCAGCAATCGGCTGGCCCGGCATTTCCGCGCCGCGCCGCACCGGCTGCCCGCGCATGCGCCCATGGTGAGCTTCACCTTCGACGATGCCCCCGATAGCGCCGCAGGCGAGGGCGCCGGGCTTCTGGAGCAGCATGGCGGCCGCGGTACGTTCTATCTCGCCGGCAGCCTGGTCGATCGTCCCTCGGACCACTGGCACGGCCTGTCGAACGACGCCATCGTGCGGCTTCACCGGGCCGGGCACGAGATCGCCTGCCACACCTTCTCGCACCTGAGTGCGGTCAATCTCGACGAGGCCGCCATGGCCCGCGAGATCGAGCGGAACCGCAGCCATTTTCGCGGCATCGATTCCTCGATCACGCTAGAAAATTTCGCTTACCCCTATGGCATCGCGTCGGTGTGGCGCAAGTCGCAGCTCGCCAAGACCTTCCGCTCGGCGCGCGGCATTCTTCCCGGCGTCAATCGGGACGTCATCGATCTCCAGTTCCTGCGGGCCTCGCCCCTGGTCGATTGCGAGATCGATATTGCGGGTGTCGATCGCTATTTCGACGAGGCGGTCGAGAGCGGCGGATGGCTGATCTTCTACGGCCATGACGTCGTCAACGCGCCGAGCCCGTATGGCTGCACGCCGGACCTGATGCGCCATGCGCTGCAGGCCGCCGGGAAGCGCGACATGCCGATCGTGACGGTCGCGGAAGCGCTGCGAAGGATCGGGGCGTAAGAAGCGTTCTTCCCACAAAGGGAGGGGGAAGGCGGCGTCCTGCGCGCAAACAGTCTTGCCACGCCTGCGCGGTCATGCGACTGGCCTTGTGACGAATCTCACGGCCTCAGCCCGACATGCCCATGTCCTCTCCTTCCACCGCTCCGCTGTCTGCGCCGGCCCAGGGCCGCGATGCGCTCTCGGTGCTGCGTTCGGTGTTCGGCCTGCCCGGGTTCCGCGGCGCGCAGGGTGAGATCATCCGGCACGTCACGGACGGCGGCAATTGCCTGGTGTTGATGCCGACCGGCGGCGGCAAGTCGCTGTGCTATCAATTACCGGCGCTGCTGCGCGAAGGCTGCGGTGTCGTGGTGTCGCCCTTGATTGCGCTGATGCGCGATCAGGTCGCCGCCATGCTCGAAGCAGGCGTCAACGCCGCCGCGCTGAACTCGTCGCTGACCGCGCAGGAAGCCTCAGACATCGAGCGGCGCCTGCTCGCGGGTGATCTCGACCTGCTCTATGTCGCGCCGGAACGGCTGGTGACGCCGCGCTGCCTGGCGCTGCTCGCGCGGGCGAAAGTGGCGCTGTTCGCGATCGACGAGGCGCATTGCGTCTCGCAATGGGGCCATGATTTCCGCCCCGAATATGTCGGCCTGTCGATCATCGCCGAGCGCTTTCCCGACGTGCCGCGCATCGCGCTGACCGCGACTGCCGACGAATTGACCCGCAAGGAAATCGTCGAGCGGCTTGCGCTTGCAGACAGTCCGCACTTCGTCTCCAGCTTCGATCGTCCCAACATCCGTTATGAGATCGTCGACAAACGCAACGCGGTGTCGCAGCTCAAGGATTTCATCCGGGAGCGTCACGCGGGAGATGCGGGCGTCGTCTATTGCCTGTCCCGCAAACGGGTGGAGGAGGTCGCCGCCGCGCTCGACGATGCCGGCATTGCGGCGTTGCCCTACCACGCCGGGCTCGACAGCAGCGTTCGCTCGCGCAACCAGGACCGCTTCCTCAACGAGGACGGCATCGTCATCGTCGCGACCATTGCCTTCGGCATGGGCATCGACAAGCCCGATGTGCGCTTCGTCGCGCATCTCGATCTGCCCAAGAGCATCGAGGCCTATTACCAGGAGACAGGACGCGCCGGCCGTGACGGCAAGCCGTCGGCGGCCTGGATGGCCTATGGTCTCTCGGACATCGTGCAGCAGCGCCGCATGATCGACGAATCGAGCGGCTCCGACGAATTCAAGCGGGTCTCGATCGGCAAGCTCGATGCGCTCGTTGGCCTTGCCGAAACGCCGCACTGCCGGCGCCGGCGGCTGCTCGCCTATTTCGGCGAGATCGTGATGGGCGAGGGCTGCGGCAATTGCGACAATTGCCTGACGCCGCCGAAAATGCGCGACGGCAAGGTGCTGGCGCAAAAATTGCTATCCTGTGCCTATCGCACCGGGCAGCGTTTCGGCGCGATGCATCTCATCGACGTGCTGATCGGACGCCTGACCGAGAAGGTGACGCAGTTCGGCCACGACAAGCTCACGGTGTTCGGCATCGGACGCGAGCTCAACGAGAAGCAGTGGCGCACGGTGCTGCGGCAGCTCGTGGCAATGGGGCATTTGCTGAGTGACAGCGAAGCTTTCGGCGCGCTGAAGCTGACGGACTCGTCGCGCGGCGTGCTGCGAGGCGAAACTGAAGTGTGGCTGCGCGAGGAAGCGCCCGGCGCCCGGATCCGTTCGAGCCGCGCCAAGTCCCGCCGCGGTGATCTGGCGCCGGCAGCCGACGCGGCGCAGGGCGATGTCGATCCTGAATTGCGCACGCGGCTACGCGCGTGGCGCTCGGAGATTGCCCGCGCACGTGGCGTGCCGGCGTATGTCGTGCTGCACGACGCCACCATCGACGGCATCGTGCGCGCGTGGCCGACCACGATGGACGAGCTGCGCAATGTGCCCGGCATCGGCGACAAGAAGCTCGAGCATTACGGCGACGAGCTGCTGCAGATCGTCAGGACACGGTAGGGCGCGGCCATCTCTCCTCACGTCGTCATCCCGGACAAGCGAAGCGGAGCGGAGCGCAGATCCGGGATCCATAGCCACAGGCCGTAGGAAGAGGCACGCTGACTGCCTCGGCGTGCTTCAACAATTGGCAGTCGGGGTAATGGATCCTGGCTTTCGCCAGGACGACACTCGTGGGGAGGTGCGCGCCGCCTCACATCACCGACGCGCTAGCCGTTCCTGAATGCATACCCATAGCCGTTCAGCGCCGGCGCGCCGCCGAGATGGGCGTAGAGGATCTTTGCGCCCTTCTCGAAATAGCCCTTCTGCGTAAGGTCGATCAGGCCCTGCATCGACTTGCCCTCGTAGACGGGGTCGGTGATCATGGCTTCGAGACGCGCGGTGAGGCGGATCGCCTCCTTGGTCTCTTCCGACGGCACGCCATAGGCGGGATAAGCGTAATCCTCGATCAGCACGACGTCGTCGGCGACGAGATCCTGGCCGAGCTCGACGAGCTTGGCCGTGTTCTGCGCGATCGAGAGCACCTGCGCCTTGGTCTGCGCCGGGGTGAAGGACGCGTCGATGCCGATCACCTTTCGCGCGCGGCCATCGGCGGCGAAGCCGACCAGCATGCCGGCATGGGTCGAGCCGGTGACGGTGCAGACCACGATGTAGTCGAACTTGAAGCCGAGCTCGGCTTCCTGCTTGCGCACTTCTTCGGCGAAGCCGACATAGCCGAGGCCGCCGAATTTATGCACGGAGGCGCCGGCGGGAATCGCATAGGGCTTGCCACCCGCCGCCTTCACCTCCTCGATCGCCTCCTCCCAGCTCTTGCGGATGCCGATGTCGAAGCCATCGTCGACCAGGCGCACGTCGGCGCCCATGATGCGCGACAGCATGATGTTGCCGACGCGATCATAGACGGCGTCCTCGTGCGGCACCCAGGCTTCCTGCACCAGGCGGCATTTCATGCCGATCTTGGCCGCGACCGCCGCGATCATGCGGGTGTGGTTGGACTGCACGCCGCCGATAGAGACCAGCGTGTCGGCGTTCGAGGCGATCGCGTCGGGGATGATGTATTCGAGCTTGCGCAGCTTGTTGCCGCCGTAAGCGAGCCCGGAATTGCAGTCCTCGCGCTTGGCGTAGACCTCGACGTTGCCGCCGAGATGCTTTGACAGCCGCTCCAGCTTCTCGATGGGCGTCGGACCAAAGGTCAGCGGATAGCGCGCGAATTTTTCGAGCATCGTAAGGTCATCCCGATTGGCGTTAATGTCTCGAAAAACGCTAGCATCGCTCTGCAAAAAGGTGCTTTCAATTATTGTGCCTCTGTTGCGCGCGGTCTTGCGGAAAGTGCCATATAACGTAGTGTTTCTTTCGCACTAGATGCTAATTACGGAAGTTTCTTCCATGTCGGTTCGTCTTGACCGTATCGACCTTAAGATGTTGCGATTGCTGCAAAATAACGGGCGCCTCAGCAATGCGGAGCTGGCCGAAACCGTCGCCATCAGCCCCGCCACCTGCCATCGCCGCACCCAGCGTCTGTTCGAGCACGGCTTCATCGCCGCCGTCCGCGCCATGGTCGCGCCTAAGAAGGTGGCCAAGGGCACGCTGGTGATGGTCGGGGTCGTGCTCGACCGTTCGACGCCGGAGAGCTTTGCGATCTTCGAGCAGGCGATCACCAGCCTTAAATTCGTGCTCGACTGTCATCTCGTCGCCGGCGACTTCGACTATTTCCTCAAGATCCGCGTCGGCGACATGGAGGACTTCAACCGTATCCATGGCGAGCAGCTGATCGCGCTGCCGGGCGTGCGCCAAACCCGCACCTTCTTCGTGATGAAGGAAGTCGTCGACAACGCGCCGCTGGAGTTTTGAGCGGAAGCTATTGATGCGCGATCCGCATCATGAGAGATTCAGGTGATGCAGTCATTCCCCTTCCGCCACCTCAATCCGGCCGGGCCGGCCTATCGGCGCGGTTGGGTGGACGAGGCGGTCGCCGCGATCGAGGCCGACCAGTGCCGCACGGCCGACACGCATCTGATCCGGCTGATCGTGCCGGCGCTATCAGGCATCGACATCTACCTGAAAGATGAGTCGACGCATCCGACCGGCAGCCTGAAGCACCGGCTCGCGCGCTCGCTCTTCCTTTACGCGCTCTGCAACGGCCACATCCGCGAAGGCACGCCCGTCGTCGAGGCCTCGTCGGGATCGACCGCGGTGTCGGAAGCCTATTTCGCGCAGATGATCGGCGTGCCCTTCTATGCCGTGATGCCGCGCACGACCTCTGCGGAGAAAATCGCTGCGATCGAGCATTATGGCGGCAACTGCCATCTGATCGACGACGGCCGCGCGCTGTATGCGGAGGCCGGCGCGCTGGCCGCACGGCTGGGCGGCCACTACATGGACCAGTTCACTTTCGCCGAGCGCGCCACCGACTGGCGCGGCAACAACAACATCGCCGAATCGATCTTCACGCAATTGAAGGGCGAGACGCGTCCGGTGCCGGACTGGATCGTGATGGGGGCGGGCACCGGTGGCACCTCGGCCACGCTCGGACGCTATTTGCGTTATCGCCAGTACCCGACGCGGCTCTGCGTTGCCGATGTCGAGCATTCCGCTTTCTTCGACTGTTTCAGCTCGCAGGATCGCTCCCATGTTTGCGACCGCCCCTCGCTAATCGAAGGTGTCGGGCGGCCGCGCTGCGAACCTTCTTTTGTGCCGGGCGTGGTCGACCGCATGATGAAGATCCCGGATGCGGCAACGATCGCAGCGATGAACGTGCTGTCGCGTCGGCTGCGCCGCGCGGTGGGGGGCTCTACAGGCACCAACTTCCTGGCGCTGTGCCGGCTCGCCTCGGACATGCGAAACGCGAATCAGACGGGGTCGCTGGTGACGCTGATCTGCGATTCCGGCGAGCGCTACCGGCAGACCTATTATGAGCCCGCCTGGCTCAAAGCGCGCGGTCTCGATCCGGCGCCGTTCGAGGCGGCCTTGTCGTCGTTCCTCGATACGGCGCAGCCACTGGCGCTCGAGTTCGAAGACGTAACGAATCCGCAGAACTTGCGACATCCTGGCGCCTGATAGCTGGCGCCTGCCTGCCATTTGCAAAATTGCACGGCCGTCACGGCAACTTCACTTGCCTTGCGCGTGCGTGCGGGCGAGTTTCGCGCCTTCTCAACGAGGAGACCTGCCGTGCGCCTGCCCATTCTCGATCCGAAAGACCTGAGTGCCGAACAGAAGCCGCTCTATGACGACATGCGAGCGGGCATCAAGGACCACTTCAAGGGCTTTGTGAACATGCGCGACGATGGCGCGCTGCTCGGGCCCTGGAATCCATGGATCCGCGAGCCGCGTTTTGGCAAGCCGGTGTGGGAGCTGGTCAAGGCGATCGCGGCGAACCCGCTGCTGCCGGCGCCGGTGCGCGAGGTCGCGATCCTCGTCACCGGCTCGCATTTCCGCTCCGGCTACGAGCTCTATGCGCATGTGCTGGTCGCCGAGCAGCGCGGCCTCTCCGACGAGAAGCTCGCGACCATCGTCGCTGGACAGCGGCCGGTCGATCTCACCAAGCAGGAAGCCGTCGCCTATGACGTGGCGTCCGCATTGGTCAGCGGCGGCGTGCTGCCGGAACTGACTTATCGGGCCGCGGTCAAGGAATTCGGCGAGCACGGCGCGGCCGAACTGTCCTATCTCGTCGGCGTTTACTGCATGGTGTCGGTGACGCTGAACACGTTCGACGTGCCGGTGCCGGAATAGATCGACGGTGCGATCACTCCGCCGCCTTGTTCATGGGCGGCGGGGGCGACCAGGCGACGCAGCGGTTGCGGCCTTCGGCCTTTGCCTGGTAGAGCGCGTGATCGGCCGCGCTCATCAAGGCGTCGATGCCGGACATGCTGACACTTGCTTCCGCAATGCCGATGCTCACGGTGACGCCGAACTGAATTTGATCGGCGGCGATCTGTGCGCTCATCACGCGCTTGCGGATGCGATCGGCGACGATTCTTGCACGCGACAGGCTGGTTTCGGGCAGCAGAATCGCGAACTCCTCGCCGCCGAAGCGGCCGACGACGTCCGATTTGCGCTTGCCATCGAGGCATGCGGCCGCCACGGCCTTGATCGCCTCGTCTCCGACCGCGTGACCATAGCGGTCGTTGACCGACTTAAAATGATCGATGTCGAGCATCAGGACCGAAACAGAGCGGTAGTAGCGCTGGAAGCGGCTCCATTCGGCCTCAAGCGAGCCCAGCAAATGGCGGCGGTTATAGAGGCCCGTGAGCGGGTCGGTGGTGGCCAGACGCTCCAGCATGTTGGCCTTGTTGGTGAGATCGGTAATGTCGACATAGGTCAGCATGCGGCCGCCGTTCGACATCGTGGTGCAGTGGGCCCTGATCCGCCGCGCATCCGGCGTCTGGAGGTCGCGCACATGATCGCCCGCCTTGACCTCGGCGACGCGCTTGACGGGAAATTTCGCCAGTTCGTTCGCCGGCAGATCGGGCGCGCTCGCACGGTGCACCCGGCTGACCAACGATGCATAGGTCGGGCGGGCGGCAGCTTCCTGTTCGCTCACCTCCCAGAACCGCCGCATGCGCCGGTTCATGAAGCTGGCATTGAGATCGCGGTCAAGCAGCAACACGCCGTCCTCGACATTCTCGAGGGCGTCGCGCAGCAATTTCAGCTCGTCGGAGTAGCGCACGATGTCGGTGACCGGCGTATAGGTCAGCATCCGCCCGCCGTTGGGCAGAGGCGTGCATTGCATCCGAACGACGTCGCCGCTGGTACGGCGCAGGTCGCGCGGAGACGCATCGCCTACCTGTATTTGACGGACGCGCTCGGCGACATAGGCCTCCAGCTCGGCCGGCGGAATCTCGTAGGCTAGCGTATCGCGGCCATGATGCATCAGCGTCACAAATGACGGGTTGCTGTTGGCGACTTCATCCGGCAACAGCCACATCTGCCGGAACGCCCGATTGATCAATTGCGCGCGGAGATTGGCATCCAGCAGCACGATGCCCAGTGGGACGAAATCAAGCGCTGCGCGAAGCGCCAGCATCTGTCCGCGTATCAGCGAATCGGTCCGCCGCTCCTGCTCGTCCACGGTCTTCGCCTCGACATGATCTTCCGCTCCGAGCGCAATGCCGACCTGACGGTCCGACCGCCAGAGCACATGGCAGGAGAGGATTTCCTGGCCTGCGAGCCGGAGCTGGAACCGATCGGGCACGCCGAGGCTGCTCTGCACCTCCAGCGTCGCGCCGTCTTCGGACATCCGGCGCACGACGCAATCGATCGTCGACTGACCGAAGTTGAAGAAGATCTGGCCGGCGAGGAACGTTCGTTCCGATACCAAGCGGGGCATTCCCAACCTCCCAGGCGAAAGCGGCCCAGTTTGCCCGAAGCTTACTTGCAGAAGGGTAAGCTGGTGCGCGATTTTGCGAGAGGGCTAATAATTGGTTCACGCATCCGGCCCTCGTCTACCCGATGGCGGAACTGCCTGCTGGATGGATTGTGATCGCCCGTGTGGTCACGCGGTGTCCGCAATCGGTGGACGGTGCGAATGCACGCAGGTACGTTGCCGTGACCGCACGGACACATCCTCCGCCAGAGTGCAGGCCGGACACTGGAGAACGACAGCCATGGACACGTCACGCCGCATCCTGCTCGCCGGACTGACGGGACTCGCCGTTGCGCCGAGCGTCGCAGCAGCCGCCCCCTCGGCCGCGTCCGACGACGTGACGGTCGCCGAAGAGCGCTTTGCGCGCATGATCGCGGCTGCGCATGCGCCCGAAATCACCTGCGCGTGGCAGGCGGAGCGTTATGCGGATTCGCATTGGCCAAGCTACGTCGCGGCGGCGCGTTCCGTCATCGAGGCGAGAGCGTGAGGCATTCTCTTTCCTCTCCCATTGCGGGAGGCGGCAGCACCAGGTGCTTCACGTTCCCACCGCCCGCCTGACCTGCTCACCGATCTGCGACAGCACGAGCTGCGCCTGCGGCAGAATTGCGCCCATGGCGTGGAAATTGTGGACCATGCCCTCGTGGCAGACGTGCTCGACCGCGACACCTGCGGCGAGCAGCTTGCGGGCATAGGCATTGCCCTCGTCGCGCATCGGGTCGAACTCGGCGGTGTGGATGATGGCGGTCGGCAGGCCCGCAAGCCGTGTCCCGCGCAGGGGCGAGATGCGAGGATCGGCAGCGTCCAACGCCTCGGGCAGATAGTCGGCGAGATCGGCTTCGATCGTGACGCGGTCGATCAGGTGGCCCTCGGCGAATGCTTGCCGCGAAGGCGAGGCCTCCTCGAAATCCAGCACCGGGCAGATCAGGCATTGCGCGACGATGGAAAGGCCTGCGGTCTGCGCCGCCTCCTGACACACGATCGCGGCGAGCGTTGCACCGGCGGAATCGCCGCCAAGCACCAGACGCCCGGCGTCGATGCCGAGCGATGCGGCCTCGCGCGCGACCCATTCCGTGGCGGCGATCGCATCGTCCACGGCGGCGGGGAATTTGTGCTCGGGCGCCAGCCGGTAGTCGACCGAGATGAGGCGGCAACCGGTCGCATGTGCCAACGCCGCCGCGATGCGGTCATGCGTAGCGATGCTGCCGGAAACCAGCCCGCCGCCGTGAAAGAACACGAAGCCGGGCGCGCGATCATCGGCACCTGCCGGTGAATAGAGGCGATAGGGCAGCGCACCGCCGGGACCAGGCAGCACGCCGTCGAACGTCGCCACGTCAGGCGCATCGGCGCGCGCGAACTGCATCAGCTTTGCCAATGACTGGCGCCGCGCTTCCACGCTGGGCCGGCTCCGTGCCTGCGGCGCAGCCGCAGCCATCATGGTCAACAAACGCTTTGCGAGCGGATCGAGCGGCATGGCGCTTCCTTTCCCCTCCCGGGAGGGTAACTCACCATTTTCCCGCAGGGAATCATTTAGAAATTGCGCCCAATAGTCGCGCTATAATGCGGCACCACGCCAAGGGAGGGGCCGGTCATGGCCGAGATCAAAAAGCCCATCGCATATTCGCCGAGCTGGACCTTCTTCGAAGGTAAATGGCACGACGGCAATGTGCCGATCATGGGCCCGCGCACGCATGCGGCCTGGCTCGGCTCGGTCGTGTTCGACGGCGCGCGTGCGTTCGAAGGCGTCGCGCCCGATCTCGACCGCCACGTCGCCCGCGCCAATCAGTCCGCGATCAACTTTGGGCTGAAGCCGGTGGTCGACACCGGAACCTGGATGACACTCGCAAACGAGGGCATCGCGCGCTTCGCGCCGAATACCGAACTCTACGTCCGTCCGATGTATTGGGCGCGGAATGGCTCGGGCGGCGGCGTGCTGTTCGATCCCGAGACGACCGATTGGTGCCTGTGCATCTATGAGGCGCCGATGCCGAAACCCGTCGGCAACGCGATCACACTGTCGCCGTTCCGCAGGCCCACCGCCGAATGCGCGCCGGTCGAGGCCAAGGCCGCCTGTCTCTATCCGAACAATTCGCGCGCGCTTGCCGAGGCCGCCTCGCGGGGCTTCCAGAACGCGCTGATGCTCGACATGCTCGGCAACGTCGCGGAGTTCGGCAATTCCAACGTGTTCATGGCCAGGGACGGCGTGGTCTACACACCGGTGCCGAACGGCACCTTCCTCAACGGCATCACCCGCCAGCGCGTCATCAGCCTGCTTCGCGCCGACGGCGTCAACGTGGTCGAGAAGACGCTGCGTTACGCCGACTTCCTCGCCGCCGACGAGATCTTCTCTACTGGCAATTTTGCGAAGGTCGCGCCGGTAATCCGCATCGACGATCGCGAGCTGAAGCCGGGCCCGCTCTACACCCGCGCGCGCAAGCTCTATTGGGACTTTGCCCATGCGGTGAAGCTGGCGGCTTGATTCGCGCTGCCGCCGTCGTCCTGGCGAAAGCCAGGACCCATTACCCCAGAGAGCAGTTTGGCGAAGATTCGTCGTTCGGTACGTCTAGCGCCCACAATCGATAAATCACGCGGTTTGGGTCCTGGCTTTCGCCAGGACGACATCGTGGTGGTTCGTGAGCAACGCGAACGGCCGTGGTGCGCGGGGCGCGCCTTATGACGAGACCTACTCGTCCTTCTTCGACATCCGCTCGAGGCGTTCCTGCATGTCCTTCATCTGCTGGCGCAGATCGTCGATGTTGCTGTCCTTCGGGGCTTCGGCGGTCGGCTCGGGCGCCGGCTCCGCGGAGCCCGCGGGGCGGGCCGCACCGGGCGCGAAAGGCTTGAACATCGAGAAGGTCTGCTGGAACAGCTCCATGTTGCGGCGGACCTGTTCCTCCAGCGGCGCAAACGGGGTTCCGGACAGCGAGGTGGCGATCTGCTTGCGGAACTTCTCCTGCTCCTGCGTGAGCGACGCGATGGCCTGCTCCAGATATTTCGGCACCACCATCTGCATGCTGTCGCCGTAGAAGCGGATCAGCTGGCGCAAGAAGGTGGTCGGGAGCAGGTTCTGGCCGGCCTTGTTCTCCTGCTCGAAGATGATCTGGGCAAGCACGGAGCGGGTGATGTCGTCGCCGGTCTTGGCGTCGTAGACCAGGAAATCTTCGCCGTCCTTGACCATGGAGGCGAGGTCTTCCAGCGTCACGTAAGTGCTCGTCCCGGTGTTATAGAGCCGGCGGTTCGCGTATTTCTTGATTGTGGTGGGTTGGTCTGATTTCGCCATGGGCTCTCACTTGCAAGACGCGGAGAACGGGAACCTGACGGGCTATGCCGCAGGGCGGGAAGAGTACGCAACGCAACAAAATAAGCATTTTCAAAGGGGTCACGCTACCGTTTTGTGCGCCACGGTTAATCGGGCAGCAAAAACGTGCTTGCGAAAGCGCCAAGAACGCTATTTTGAATGCGCTGCGGGATGAATTCGGCCGCCGGCCGATTGACATGCCTCAACGACGTTAACAGGATGCCGTCCGAGACTGGCGAGCCGTTTCCCCAGCCCCGTCTGCCCCCATACAACCCAGGAGATGCCCATGTCAGACGATGTCGTCATCGTCAGCGCCGCCCGCACCCCGGTCGGAAGCTTCAACGGAGCGTTCGCAACCCTTCCCGCCCATGATCTCGGCGCCATTGCCATCAAGGCCGCGCTGGAGCGCGGCGGCATCGAGCCCGGCCGGGTCTCCGAAGTCATCATGGGCCAGATCCTGACCGCCGCCCAAGGCCAGAACCCGGCCCGTCAGGCTTCGATCAATGCCGGCATTCCGGTCGAGAGCCCGGCCTGGGGCGTCAACCAGCTCTGCGGTTCGGGCCTGCGCACCGTTGCGCTCGGCTATCAGGCGCTGCTCAACGGCGATTCCGAGATCGTGGTCGCCGGCGGCCAGGAATCCATGAGCATGGCTCCGCACGCCCAGTATCTGCGCGGCGGCGTCAAGATGGGTGCTGTCGAATTCATCGACACCATGATCAAGGACGGTCTGTGGGACGCCTTCAACGGCTATCACATGGGCAACACCGCCGAGAACGTCGCGCGGCAGTGGCAGATCACCCGCGCCCAGCAGGACGAGTTCGCGGTCGCCTCGCAGCAGAAGGCGGAAGCTGCGCAGAAGGCCGGTAAATTCAACGACGAAATCGTTCCCGTCACCATCAAGGGACGCAAGGGCGATGTCGTCGTCAGCGCCGACGAATATCCGCGCCATGGCGCAACGGTCGACGCGATGGCGAAGCTTCGCCCCGCCTTCGAGAAGGACGGCACGGTCACCGCGGGCTCTGCTTCTGGCATCAATGACGGCGCTGCCGCCGTGGTGCTGATGACGGCCAGGCAGGCCGCCAAGGAAGGCAAGAAGCCGCTCGCGCGCATCGTGTCCTGGGCGCAGGCGGGCGTCGATCCGAAGATCATGGGCTCGGGCCCGATCCCGGCCTCGCGCGCCGCGCTGAAGAAGGCTGGCTGGAACGTCGGCGATCTCGACCTGATCGAGGCCAACGAAGCCTTCGCGGCGCAGGCCTGTGCCGTCAACAAGGACCTCGGCTGGGATACTTCCAAGGTCAACGTCAACGGCGGCGCGATCGCGATCGGCCATCCGGTCGGTGCCTCCGGCGCGCGCGTGCTGGTGACGCTGCTGCACGAGATGCAGAAGCGGGATTCGAAGAAGGGCCTCGCCACGCTGTGCATCGGCGGCGGCATGGGAATCGCGATGTGTGTGGCGCGCGACTGAGAATAGTTGACGCGTCATTTGTGCGTGCGCTGCACACGTGACTGAGTGCGTTGCACGCGATTAAAAAGGCAGCCGTTGCAAATCAAATATTCTTCGCAACCGTACAAGCCTCGACTAAAGAGAAACGCCCGGCTCGACGCCGGGCGTTTTGTTCTTGATGTCCGTCAAACCAACCGCATAATCCACCGTTAAAAACGATCACACAGAAACGTCCGAAGAGTCCAAGGGAAGGAAATACGATATGGCACGTGTTGCATTGGTGACGGGTGGTACGCGGGGCATCGGAGCTGCGATCAGCAAGGCGCTGAAGGCGGCCGGCTACAAGGTGGCGGCGAGCTATGCCGGCAACGACGCGGCGGCGGAGACGTTCAAGGCCGAGACCGGCATCGCCGTCTACAAATGGGACGTCAGCAGTTTCGATGCCTGCGCAGAGGGC
Organism: Bradyrhizobium sp. WSM4873; assembly: GCF_055811355.1. NCBI lineage: Bacteria > Pseudomonadati > Pseudomonadota > Alphaproteobacteria > Hyphomicrobiales > Nitrobacteraceae > Bradyrhizobium > Bradyrhizobium sp. WSM4873. Next base: position 95,033 of record NZ_JBVVPS010000019.1, read on the forward strand.
GTGAAGAAGGTCGAGGCCGAGGTCGGCCCGATCGACGTGCTCGTCAACAATGCCGGCATCACCAAGGACGGCGCCTTCCACAAGATGAGCCTCGAGCAATGGAGCGCCGTGATCGGCACCAATCTCGGCTCGCTGTTCAACATGTCGCGCCAGGTCATCGAGGGCATGCGCGGACGCAAGTTCGGCCGCATCATCAACATCTCCTCGATCAACGGGCAGAAGGGCCAGTTCGGTCAGGTGAACTATTCCGCGGCCAAGGCCGGCGAGATCGGCTTCACCAAGGCGCTCGCGCTGGAGAATGCCAAGGCCGGTGTGACCGTCAATGCGATCTGCCCCGGCTATATCAACACCGAGATGGTGCAGGCGGTGCCGAAGGACGTGCTGGAAAAGGCCATCTTGCCGCTGATCCCAATCGGCCGTCTCGGTGAGCCCGAGGAAATCGCGCGCGCAGTCGTGTTCCTTGCCGCCGATGAGGCCGGTGCCATCACCGGCTCGACGCTGACCGTCAACGGCGGCCAATACATGGTGTGATGCGCAGGCATCACGTTCGATCGTAAAGCCAACGACTCGTCATGCCCGGGCTTGTCCCGGGCATCCACGGCCTTACAACATCCGTCGCCACAAAAGAATGTGGATGGCCGGGACATAGGCGAGCGGAAGCAACGCCGTCCTTCAGACGGCTCTGCCCGGCCATGACGAGAGTATTTGGCCAATGACTCCCCGCACCGCGACGCTGATCGGATTGACGGCGATCCTGATGTGGTCGCTGCTGTCGGTGATGACGGTGGCGACCGGAAAGATCCCGGCCTTCCAGCTGGCCGCAATGACGTTCGCGATCGGCGGTCTGGTCGGCCTGCTCACCTGGATCGGCCGCGGCGAGGCGACCAAGAGCCTGCGTCAGCCGCTGGCCGTGTGGGCCGTCGGCGTCGGCGGACTGTTCGGCTATCATGCGCTGTATTTCCTGGCGCTGCGTTTTGCGCCGCCGGCTGAAGCCGGCCTGCTGAATTATCTGTGGCCGCTCCTGATCGTGCTGTTCTCGTCGTTTCTGCCGGGCGAGCGGCTTGCCGTGCATCACGTCGTCGGCGCCGTGCTCGGCCTCGTCGGCACCGTGCTGCTGTTCGCCGGGAACACCTCCGGCTTCACGCAGGGACAATTGCCGGGATTGGCCGCGGCCTTCATCGCAGCCTTCGTGTGGGCGATCTATTCGGTATTGTCGCGGCGGTTGAAGGCGGTGCCGACGGATGCGGTCGCGGGATTCTGCCTCGCCACCGCGATGCTCGCCGCGCTGATGCATGGACTGCTTGAAACCACGGTGTGGCCGGACACGAGCTTGCAATGGCTCTCCGTCATCGCGCTCGGCATCGGTCCCGTCGGTGCTGCGTTCTACGCCTGGGACATCGGCATGAAGCGCGGCGACATCCGCGTGCTCGGCGCCGCGTCGTACGCGACGCCGCTGCTCTCGACCGGCTTCCTCATCGCCGCCGGATTCGCCAATGCCAGCGCCAATATCGCCGTCGCCGCGATCCTGATCGCCGGCGGCGGCCTGATCGCCGCGAAGGACATGGTGCTGCGGAAGCGATAGCGTCATTGCCGGTGCAAGCGGGAGCGACGGTGCCTTAAGGCTCCCAACCCTTCGGCGCGAGTTCGAACTTGGCGAACTCGAATGCTGGCGCCACGGTGCAGCCGACCAGGGTCCACTCGCCGGTGGTCTCCGCCGTCTGCCACGCATCCGCCGGCACGATCGCCTGTGGCCGCTCGCCGTTCAACAGATCCGTGCCGAGCCGCACCTCGTGCTGGGAGCAGCCGTCATGGGCGATGCGCAGCATCAGCGGGCTGCCGGCGTAATAGTGCCAGCTCTCGACCGCATCGATGCGATGCCAGTGCGAGCGCTCGCCGCGCGCAAGCAGGAAATAGATCAGGGTCGAACGCGCACGGCCGTTGGTGTCCGTGGTCTGGTCGCGAAACGTCTCGCGGTAATGTCCGCCCTCGGGATGCGGGCGGAGTTCGAGGCGCGCGATGATCTCGGCTGCGGTCGGCATCGATTCCCGTCAGGATTTGCTTTTCAAGATTTGATCTTCAGGACTTGTTCTTGCGCTCGCGCAGCTCGCCGAACACCGCGGTGGCATCCGCGCCCTTCATGTGTAGCCTGGCTGCGACCGAGGGTTCGTCGGCGCGCAGGAACACGTTTGTCCGCTTCTCGTCACCAAGCAGCGAGGGAATGGTCGGCTTGTTCTCGGCCCGCAACCTCGCGACCTCCGCCGCGCGCGCCTGCAGCGCCGCATTGTCGGGGTCGACGGTCAGTGCGAACTTGACGTTGGACGCCGTGTATTCATGGCCGCAATAGAGCTTGAAGTCGTCGGGCAGGGCACGCAGCTTCAGAAGCGAATCCCACATCATCGGATAGGTGCCCTCGAACACGCGGCCGCAGCCGATCGAGAACAGCGTGTCGGCGGCGAACAGCGCTTTCTCGGTGTCGAACACGTAGGAGATGTGGTCGAGCGTGTGGCCGGGCGTCTCCAGTACGCGCCCCAGCAAGCTGCCGACCTTGACGATTTCGGCATTGGCGACGCGCAGGTCGACGTCTGCGATTTTGGTCGTCTTGTCATGCGGCGCGACGACGCGGCAATTGTATTTCTGCTTGAGTTCGGCGACCCCGCCGACATGATCGCCATGATGATGGGTGATCAGGATATCGGTGAGCTGCCAGCCCTCGCGCTCGAGCGCCTTCACGATGGGGCCGGCCTCCGGCGCGTCGATCGACGCGGTCGCCTTGGTGTCCACATCGTGGATCAGATAACCGAAATTGTCGTTTAAACAGGTGAAAGTACGAATTTCGGCGGCCATGTCATCTCCATCGCGCTCAGCACCGTCAGACAAATATGGCGTTAACGTTGCGCAGGCAATGCAATATTCCGCGCGCGGGGGCCACCTCGTGCATGTTACATTGCGGTCATGACCATTGATGTCGTCGACCTCCGCGAGTTCTACTCCCGTCGCCTCGGGATTGTGGCGCGGCAAATGATCAATCGCGGCATTCGGGAGCGCTGGCCGCGCGTCGATGGCCAGCGGGTGCTCGGCTTCGGCTATCCCACGCCCTATCTCGGGTTGTTCCGCGAGGACGCGGAGCGCTGCATCGCCTTCATGCCGTCGGCCCAAGGCGTCCTGAAATGGCCGACGGGACGGCCGGCGCTCGCCTCGCTGGTGGATGAGTTCTCGCTGCCGCTTCCCGACGCCGCGGTCGATCGCATCCTGCTGGTCCACGCACTGGAAATGTCGGACGATCCGGCCGCGCTGCTCCGTGAGGCATGGCGTGTGCTGTCGCCCTCCGGTCGCGTGATTGCGGTCATCCCGAACCGGCGCGGGGTGTGGACCCGCACCGACAGCACGCCGTTCGGTCACGGAAGGCCCTATTCGCGCTCGCAGATCACCGACCTGTTGCGCCAGACCTGGTTCACCCCGACCGCCTGGGGCGAGGCGCTGTTCATGCCGCCCTATGCCGGCGGCTGGGTGCTGAAATCCGCACAGATGTGGGAGCGCGCCGGCGCGGCGCTGTCGCTGCCCTTTGCCGGCGTGCACATCGTCGAGGCGACCAAGCAGGTCTACCGCGCGATCCCCGCCAAGCGCGAGCGGGCGCGGCTGATTCCCTCGCTGGCGAAGCCGGTGCTGGTACCGTCCTCGACGACGGCGACGCGCAGCTAAAAACAAATCGTCCCGGACATGCCGGGACGATTCAATTCAGATCAGGATTTGGCGCAGGATGTCCGGCGAAAGGTTTACTCGCCGGGGGCCACTTCGTCGCTCGAGGCAGCCGGAGCGGCTTCGCGCTCGGGGCGCGGGCCATTCGGCCGGCGGCGCCGCCGCGGAAAGCGCTCGCCACCACCACCCTCGAAGCCGGCCTGGCCGGGCGCGCCGCCGCTCACCTGCGGCTGCGGGCCGGTGATGAAGGAGGGCAGACGATCGACGCTGACCGCGTCGGCGACGACGGGCTGGGGCTGGTTCAGCGGCAGCGGCTGCGGCTGGGGCTGATATTGCGGCTGCGGACGATGGTCGCGTTCGCGATGCTCGCGCGGCTGCTGGTTGTCGCGCTGATAGTGGTTGTCGCGGGGCTGATGATCACGCGGCTGATGATCGCGCTGGCCGTCGCGGTCGCGCGTGAAGGGCTGCTGCGGCGGCTGTGGGACAAAACCCGGCTCCTGGCCGAAGTTGGAGAAATTCTCGCCGTCGTCCTCGCCGTCGTCACCGCTGCTGTTGCTGATGGGCTCGTCGCCGCGCGGCTGCTGGTTCTGCCGGAACTGTTCCTGAGCCGTCGCGATCAGGCGAAAGTAATGCTCGGCATGCTGGTAGTAGTTCTCGGCCGCAACGGGGTCTCCGGAGGAGCGCGCGTCGCGCGCGAGTTGGAGATACTTTTCAGCAATATGCGAAGCGGTGCCGCGGATCTTGATGTCGGGTCCGTTGGACTCGTAGACCCGGGTCATCGGGTTCTGGCCGCGCCGGTTATTATTGTTGTTATTGTTATTATTATTGTTGCGGTTGCGCATCCGCTGCTTGTTCTGACCGTTTCTCATGTCCTGCCTTTAATTCCAGCCCTAAAGGTTGCACGCATTACTGATTGCCGAGAGTGACCTGATGACAGCGGTTCACATCGCTTGCGCGCAACCGCACGCAAGAGCGGATTGATCCCTGCCGATGTTCGTCGACCGTCGCGTTCAACAAAAGACGCGTTCCCCACCGCCAGCATCCATCGCCAGCGAACCCATTCATATCGCTTGCCGAAACAAGCCCTGCTTTGTTGCGTAAATCTTCAAGCGCAATATCAGGCTTTCGTTCACGTTGCGGTCGGTAAGCAGCGCAGCTCAAAAGGCCATCGCGCTCAACAGGACCTGCGGCTTGGAACCATTATCAGTAAGCTCTCGCCCGAGAGCCCGGCTTTCGCCCGTAGGTCTACGGGGCCGGCACCGATGTGTTGATCGGAAGGTAGTCGTTCCCAAGGGATATTCCAAGAGGTTTTTTGCAGCCCAATCCGGCTTTTATGGGGGCATTTTTCGGGCCGAAACCGCCCGTGGGATGCCCGCCAGATCTGCCTTGGGCGACCTGTCCACGACCAACGCGGCAGCAATCATCAAGGTTTCAATATTTCGGGCCTGGCCCTGTCCGGCCTCGACGATCAGTGCGCCGCCTGGGGCGAGACGTTCAGCCGCCTGCGGGATCAGGGCGCGATAGGCGTTGTAACCATCATTGCCGCCGTCGAGCGCCAGATGCGGATCGTGCTCGCGCACCTCGACGCTCAGTTTCGGAATTTCGGCCGACGGGATGTAAGGCGGGTTCGACACGACGAGGTCGAACGGGCCGCTGAGCGCGGCTGCGTAGGAGCAGGCGACGAAGCTGGCGCGGTCGGGGAGGCCCAGAGCCGCGGCGTTGTCTCTGGCGGTCTTGAGCGCGGTCAGACTGAGATCGGTGCCGACGCCGACGGCGCCGGGAATTTCGTGCAGCAGCGCGAGCAGGATGGCGCCGGAGCCGGTGCCGATATCGGCGATGCGCGGGCGATGGAGGGCTTGCCGCTCGCGAAAGATTTCGAGTGCCAGTTCGACCACCGTCTCGGTATCGGGGCGCGGCACCAGCGTCGCCTCGGATAGCTGGAACGGCAGGCCCCAGAATTCCCGGGCGCCGAGAATGCGGGCGACCGGCTCATGCGCGAGCCGGCGTTGCGCATATGCTTCGAGCCGCGCAGCCTCTTCAGGTGCGAGTTGCCGGGCCGCCTGCGTCACCATGCCGGTCAGATCAAGCCTTAGCGCAGCCCCGACGAGCAGGCGCGCATCGAGGGCGGGCTGCTCGATGCCGGCCGATTGCAGCCGTGCCGCAAGCGCGCGCCGCGCACTCTCGATGCTATGTCCGGGATCGAAATCTGTCGCCAATGGAACCATCCTGCCTGGCATCGTGGATAGATCGGCTGGCTTGCTTGCGTCAACGGAAAGGAGCGCGTCAGATCCCGCCCCGCAAACGAAGGAGGGTCCATGACGCCCTACGACGATCAGAACGTCTTCGCAAAGATCCTGCGTGGCGAGATCCCCTGCTTCGAGGTTTTCCGGGACGACCACAGCCTCGCCTTCCTCGATATCATGCCGCGCTCGCCCGGGCACACGCTGGTCGTTCCCCGGGCGCCGGCACGTGGCATCCTCGACATCGCGGATGACGACCTCGCCGCGGTCGCCCGAACCGCCAAGCGCATCGCAATTGCCGCGATGAAGGCGTTCGACGCGGAGGGCATCATCCTTCAGCAGTTCAGCGAGCCCGCCAGCGGTCAGGTGGTCTTTCACCTGCACATGCACGTCATGCCGGTGAGGGCCGGAATCGAGCTGCTACCGGCGCAGACACGCAAGGAGGACATGGCGGTGCTCGCCGCTCACGCCAGGCGAATGATCGCCGCTCTCTAGACGCCGAGATAGCGCTGGAGCAGCTCCGGCTGGGCCTTGAGCTCCCGCGCCGGCCCCTCGTGCACGATGTGTCCGTTGTTGATGATGTAGATCCGCGTCGCCAGCGCCAGCGTCGCCGCCAAATTCTGCTCGACCAGCACGATGGTCTGGCCGGCGGCGGCGAGCTCGCGGCAGGCCTTGACGAGATCGTGGACAATGACGGGCGCGAGCCCCTCGAACGGCTCGTCCAGCAGCACGATCTTGGGATCGCGCACCAGCGCACGTGCGATCGCGAGCATCTGCTGCTCGCCGCCGGAGAGCTCGGTGCCGCGGTTGTTGCGCCGCTCCTTCAGCCGCGGAAACATCTCGTAGATGCGGTCGAGCGGCCAGCGTTTGGGCGCCGTGATCCCGGCGAGCAGGATATTCTCTTCCACCGACAGGCTGCCGAAAATGCGGCGCTCCTCGTGCACGAGCTGCATGCCGGCTTGCGCGATTCTGTGGCTCTTGCGCCCGGCGATATCGATGCCGTCGAATTTCACGCTGCCGCTACGCGGCGTCACGACACCCATCAGGCTCTTCAGCGTGGTGCTCTTGCCAGCGCCGTTGCGGCCGAGCAGCGCCACCACCTCGTGACGCGCGACGTGCATGGCGACGTCGAACAGGATGTGGGAGTCCCCGTAATAGCTGTTCAGGCCGTTGACCTCGATCAGGCTCATGCCGCGATCTCTCCGTGCACGCCGCCGAGATAGGCTTCTTGGACGGCGGCGTTGGCCTTGATTTCCTCCGGCGTGCCGGAGACCAGCACCCGGCCTTCCTGGAGCACGGTGACGCGCTCGACCAACTCGAACAGCGAATCCATGTCGTGGTCGATGATGATCATGGTACGGCCGCGCGCGATCGACTTGAGCAGCTTGACGGTCTCGACACGCTCTCGCGGGCTCATGCCGGCGAGCGGCTCGTCAAGCAGCAGCAGGCGCGGCGACGTGGCGAGCGCAAGCCCGATTTCCAGCCTGCGCTTCTCGCCATACGCAAGCTCGGACACGGGCGTGTCGGCACGACGAGCCAGGTTCACCAAAGCGAGCGTGTGCGCCACCTGCTCCGTCAGGCCCTTGACGCCGGCGAGCGTGCGGAACAGGTCGAGCCGGAATTTCCCGCGCAGCTCGGCCAGCGCGGCGATCGTCAGGTTCTCCCGCACCGTCAGCCCCGTGAAGAGCTGGTTGACCTGGTAGCTTTTGGTCAGTCCGAGCTGGCAAACCTCGGTGACCTTCAATCCCGTGATGTCGCGCCCCTCGAACACGATCTGACCAGAGCTCGGCGCGATCTCGCAGGTCAGCATCTTGAAGAAGGTCGACTTGCCGGCACCATTGGGGCCGATGATCCCGCGCAATTCGCCCTGGTTGACGCTGAAATCGATGTCGCTGTTGGCGATGAGCCCGCCATAGCGCTTGGTGAGGCCGGTGGCTTTGAGGATCGGTCCGGAATAGACGGGATGCGCGACCTCCTTCGCCTGCATTGGCGCGGGGGGGAGTTGCTGCGCGGCCTCGCCGTCAGCGGCCTCCTGCTCCATCTCCGCATCCGTTCGCTTTCGCTTGCCCGAGACGAGGCGGTAGAGATCGGCAAGACCGCCGATGATGCCGCCGCGCAGGAAGCAGACCAGCAGCACGAAGACGACACCCAGCACCAGCTTCCAGGCCGCGCCGAGGCCCAGCGCGGACTGGAGGAAGTCCTGAAGGAAGAGCCAAACGGTTGCGCCGACCAGCGGTCCGAACAGCGTGCCCCTGCCGCCGATGGCCGTCTGCATCACGAGCTGGCCCGAGGTGTCGAAGGTGAAGGCGTCGGGCGGCATGAAGGCCTGGAGCACGCCGAGCAGTCCGCCGGCGAAGCCCGCGTAAGCGGCTGCGATCACGAAAGCGGTCAGCTTGTAGCCGTGAATGTTATGGCCGACGGCCGTGGCGCGCAGCGGATTGTCGCGGATCGCACTCAGAATCGCGCCGACCGGCGAGCGCACGATCCTGAGGGCGATGACGACGCCGACGAAGTAGCACAGCGCGATGAACTGATAGAGCGACCAGCCATTGGTGAAGTGAATGGAAGTGAAGCCGAAATCGAAGCTCGGCGTCGGCACCCCCGGCAGGCCGTTCTCGCCGCCGGTGAAATCGGAGAGCGGATTGAATTCGACGAAGAAGAACACCTCTGCGATCGCCACGGTGATCATCGCGAAATAGATGCCGGTGCGGCGCAATGCGATCAGGCCGATCAGATAGCCGGTCGCGGCGGCCGCGATCATGCCGATGACCAGCGCGCCCAGCACGTTGCCGAAGCCCGCGCGGGTCAGCAGGTAGGCGGCGACGAAGCCGCCGGTGCCGTAGAAGGCGGACTGGCCGAACGAGAGCAGGCCGGTGAAGCCGAACAGGATGTCGAAGCCGAGCCCGAACAGGCCCCATACCAGGATCCGGTTCACGGTGTTCGGCGCGAAGCCGAGATGAGGGAGCAAGAAAGGGGCTGCGATCAGGCCGATCGCAGTCAGGGCTTCGATCAGGAAGGGGCGTTGCTTGAGCATCAGGAGATCGCTTACTCGCGGCCCTGGACGCCGAGCAGGCCATGCGGTCGTACCACGAGTACGAGCGTCATTGCCGCAAACAGCATCACATAGGCATAGCCGGGGTTGAACATGGAGGTGACGCTGATGATCTCGCCGGCGATCAGGCCGCCGAGAATCGCGCCGGGGAACGAGCCGACGCCGCCGATCACCACCACCACGAAAGTCTGGACCAGGATGTCATCACCGATGCCCGGTGTCAGCGACACCACCGGCGCGTTGACGATGCCGGCAAAGCCGGCGGCCATTGCGCCGATGCCGAACACCACCATGAAGACGCGATAGACATTGATGCCGAGCGAATCGACCATCACCGAATCCTCGATGCCGGCGCGCACAATCATGCCCAGCCGGGTCCGGTAGAGGACGATGAACAGTGCTCCGAGCGCGATCGCGACGATGCCGACCACGGCGAGGCGGTAGGTCGGATAGAACATGAAGCCGAGATTGGTGATGCCCTGGAATAGCGCCGGCGGCGGCACCAGCTGCGACTGGCTCGAGAAGATCAGGCGCACGAGCTCGACGAAACAGATGCCGAGCCCGAAGGTCACGAGCAGCTGATCCTCGTGCGGACGATGATAGAAATGGCGGATGATGACGCGTTCCATGAGAACGCCGAGCAGCATCACGAACAGGGAGCCCGCGATCACCGCGAGGATGAACGACTCCGTGTACTGGTAGGCGACGAAGCCGGCATAGCCGCCGATCATGAACATCGCGCCGTGCGCGAGGTTGAGCACGCCGAGCGTGCCGTAGATGATGGTCAGGCCGGAGCTGATCAGCGCGAGCAGGGCGCCGAGCGCGAGCCCGTTGAAAAGCTGTGAAACGAGGTTGGGCCAACTTATCATGCGACAATCGCTGTTGTGGCGCGCGAGGGTGCGCGTCCAAAAAAGGGTGACGCCGCGGGACCGGAGTGCAGTCCGCGGCGTCACACGGGATCGCGAGGTCTCAGCTGTAGTCGCCGAGATGGCAGCCGAAGGCGTCGGGCTTCTGCATCAGGCCTTCGCCCGGGACGATCTCGACGACGTCGTACCAGTCTTCCTTGTTCTTCATGTCCTTCTGCTGCTTGCCCTTGACGATGATCACCGGGCGAACGCACTGGTGATCCTCGGGGCGGTAATGCACGTCGCCGACCAGAGAAGGAATCGTCTCGCCCTTCTCGTAGGCCTTGATCACGTCAGGCGGACTGAAGCTGCCGGCCTGCTCGCACATGTGCGCCCAATGGGCGAAGCTGACATAGGCGTTCTCCGCGCCCCATTCCGGCTTGTAGCCGTACTTCTTCTCGAATGCTTCGTTGAACATCTTGGCCAGCGGGAACTTGTCCTCGATGGTCCACCAATAGTCGGTGGCGGCGTAGACGCCTTGCATCAGGCCGCCGGTCTCGCGCGCAATGAAAGGTACCTGGTAGGGGACGACCAGCTTCATCTTGTCGAGCACGCCGAACTGCTTGGCCTGCTGGGTCGACAGCACGGCGTCGTGGCCCCAGTTGACGTTGATGAGTACGTCAGCGCCAGAGTTCGCGACGTTCAGCAGGTAAGAGGAATAGTCCGGCGCGCCGAGCGGGGCGACCTGGTTGGTCACGGTGGTCCAGCCGGCGGTCGCCAGGAAATCCTGCATCGACTTCGTGACGGTGTGGCCGTAGGTGTAATCAGGCGTGAGATAGGCGGCCTTCTTGCCCTTGCCGAACTCCCGTACCATCACAGGGCCGATCGCTGCAGCCGCAGTCTGGCCGTAGAAGTTCTGGCGGAAGCCGTAGCGAACGCAGTCCTTGCCGGTGGTGTCGTTCGAGCCCGAAATGCCGCACACGAAAATCACGTGTTCGCGCTGGGCGAGTTTGTTCAGCGCCACCGCAACGGCGCTCGACGTGCCGCCGGTGATCATGATGGCCTTGTTCTCGCTGATGAAGCGCTGCTGCGCCTGCACCGCCTCGTTCGGCTTGGCCGCGGAATCGGCGACGCCGAACTTCAGCTCCTTGCCGAGCACGCCCTTGCTGGTCTTGGGCGAGATCTTCTTGATCAGGTCGTGTCCGCTGTTGATGTGCTCGATCGCGAGTTGATAGCCCTTGAGCTCGTCTTCACCCTGCACGGCATAGGTGCCGGTGCGCGGCACCGAGATGCCGATGAAGGCGGTGGAACCCGAGACCCCCGCGGGGTAGGAGCCGATCGCCGGCTTGTCCTCGGCAAATGCCGGCATCCCGGGCAGAACCGCGCCGCCGATCAGGCCCGCGGTGGTCTGAAGCAGGCCACGGCGCGAGAGGCCGCGGCGGATGAGATTGTCAGTCATGATCGTTTCCTCCGAACATCGTTCTTGTTTGCAGGCAAAGCACGACCTGTCCGGCGGCAGCCGACCTCGAGGGCCTGCCCGCGCCGGGCACGTCACATCCGCGTGTAGCTCTTGGACGTAAGCATTGCTTGTGAACACCTTCTGTCAATTTCGTCTTTGGTCGAACGCCGAAAATTATCTCGTGAAAACATATCGCAACACGATATATATTAGCCTTTGTGAGTACGAGGGTGGCGGGTTCGGCGAGAGAAATGGCGCGGCAGACGACAGTGGCGGGTACCCGGAAGCGACGGTCGTGGCCGCAAGGTGCGGAGCGGCAAGAAGCGGCGTGGCCGGTCGAAGAGGCGAACGGGCAGCGGGCGACACCGCAGTCCGGCGATGCCTCGCGCATCCCCGATCCGCGCACCTGGCCGGCCGGCCGGCGCGGGCCCGTCGTCGGCCCCGTTCAGGCGAAGCGCGCACCCGGTCCGATGCAGAAGCTGAGCGTGCGCGCCCAGAACGTCCTCAAGGAGCTCGCGGTCGAGCTCACCGCCGAGCAGCCGCCGAAGGGGAACTGGTCGCCCTCGCGCGAATTGCTGCTTGCGCTGACGGCCGAACGCCTCGCGACCGCGCGCAATTGCGGTCCTCACACGATGAGGGAAATCATCGACTGGGCGCAGGGCTGCGGCGTGACCATCAAGCCGGTGATCCCACCCGGCGGCTCGCTGTCGCAGATGTGGGCGGAGATGATTACCAATGCATCCGCCGGTACCTTGACCAGCTCCGAGATTGCCGGAGCGCTGCAGCGCTCGATCCGGCGGAAAAGCGTTCGCATCCCGATCGCGTTTCAGGTCATCCTGGTGAAGATCCTGCTGTCCACCTTCGAATAGATCGACGGATAGCTGTGTATCCGGAGTTCCCGCTGGTTGGTCCCCGCGCTGCTGCTTGCTACTTTGGCTGGGCTGCCCGCGTTGCCGAGTGGCAAGAACGGAGGGGCACGGCATGGTTCGGGCGAAGAAGGCGCAGCCGTCCACGGCGGCGAAGCCTGCGGGGCCTTCACGCGGCCACACAATGCGCGACTCCGACTATGCTGGGCTGGCGCAGTTCCGCTATCAGATCCGAAGCTTTCTGGCGTTCAGCGAGGCAGCCGCAGCACAGCAGGGATTGACGCCGACGCAGCATCAGGCGCTGCTTGGGATTAAGGGCTTTGTGCGTCCGGGTCCTGCGACCGTCGGTGATGTCGCGCGATTTCTGCTGATCCGGCATCACTCCGCCGTGGAACTGATCAACCGCCTGGCGAAGCTCGGGCTGGTCAGCCGCATTGCCGACCCTGAAGATGCCAGACGCGTTCATCTCAAACTGACGAAAAAGGGTGAGCAGAAGCTCCAGGCGCTTTCTCGGAAGAACCTCGAGGAGCTCCGCCGCGCCGCGAGCCCGGCATTGAGCCGGCTCCTGAAGTCGTTCCGCGCCTCCAGCGGGGCCTGACGCGACGTCAGATCCTCACGCCGCGGCGCCTTGGGCGGCGAGCTGCGCGGCCTGGTGCTCGGTGGTCAGCGCGTCGGTCAGTTCGCTCAGCGCTTCGCCCGCCATCACCTGCGGCAGCTTGTAGAGCGTCAAATTGATGCGGTGATCGGTGACGCGTCCCTGCGGAAAATTATAGGTGCGGATGCGCTCGCTGCGGTCGCCGGAGCCGACCTTCTCCTTGCGCTCGGCCGAGCGCGCCGCGTCGAGGCGTTGCTGCTCGGCGTCGTAGATGCGTGAACGCAGGATGTTCATGGCGGAAGCGCGATTCTTGTGCTGCGAGCGGCTGTCCTGCATCATCACCACGATGCCGGTCGGGATGTGGGTGATGCGGATCGCCGATTCGGTCTTGTTGACGTGCTGGCCGCCGGCGCCTCCGGCGCGCATCGTCTCGATCCGCAAATCATCGTTCCTGATCTCGACGTCGACCTCCTCGACCTCGGGCATCACGGCGACGGTGGCGGCGGATGTGTGGATGCGCCCTTGCGTCTCGGTGTCCGGCACGCGCTGCACCCTGTGCACGCCGGATTCGAATTTCAGCTTGGAGAACGCGCCGCGGCCCTGCACCTCCGCGATGATTTCCTTGTAGCCGCCGACGCTGCCTTCGCTGGCCGAGATCACCTCGACCTTCCAGCCCTGCAGCGCCGCGAAGCGCTCGTACATCCGGAACAAATCCCCGGCGAACAGCGAAGCCTCGTCGCCGCCGGTGCCGGCGCGGATTTCCAGCACCACGTTGCGGTCGTCCATGGCGTCCTTCGGCAGCAGCGCGACGCGGATCTTCTGGACCAGTTCCTCGATCTTCGGCGTCAGCTCGCCGCGCTCGGCCTCCGCCATGGCGCGCATCTCCGCATCGGTCGCGGGATCGGCGATCAGTGCCTCGGTGTCGGCGAGCTCCTTGACCGCCGAACGATAGGCCTTGACCGCTTCGATCAGCGGCGTGAGCTCGGCGAGTTCACGGGTGATCTGCACATAGCGTTCGGAGGCGAGCTGACCGAGCGATTCGGCCTCGAGCGAGGCGTGATGCGCGAGCAGGACGTCCAGTTTGGCTTCGGGCAGTGACGACATGGGTTCAGTCTCAAAATGCGGGAAAGGGGCGAAGGCGGCAGGAAGGGGGCGACAGGCCCGCTACAACGCCAGGCCTTCGGCCTCGGCAAATTCCGTCAGCTTCTGCCGGATCGAGACGCTGCCGGCGGGCGCGTCCAGCAAAGGGCCGAGCATCGCTTCGGCCTTCTTGGCGTCGAGATCGATCACCATCGCCTTGACCGGGCCGAGCGCGGTGGCGGAGAGCGACAGCGAGCGATAGCCCATCGCGATCAGCGCGAGCGCGCCGATCGGCTTCGACGCCATCTCGCCGCAGAGCGACAGCGATTTCTTCGCCTCTTGCGACTTGCGCGCAATGTCGCGCAGCGCGCGCAGGATCGGCGCCGACATGGTGTCGAAGCGCTCGGAGACCTTTGCGTTGCCGCGGTCGACCGCGAACAGGAACTGGAACAGATCGTTGGAGCCGACCGAGATGAAGTCGACCTTCTTGAGGAGCTCGTCGAGCTGATAGAGCAGCGCCGGTACCTCGACCATGGTGCCGATGTCGATTCTTTCAGGCAGCGTGTGGCCGTGCTGGCGCAGATAGGTGAGCTCGCGTTCGACCAGCGCCTTCGCCGAATCGAATTCACCGACCTCCGAGATCATCGGGAACATGATGCGCAGCGCGCGTCCGCCGCCGGCGCGCAGCAGCGCGCGGATCTGGCCGCGCAACAGGCCGGGACGGTCGAGCCCGAGACGGATCGCGCGCCATCCGAGCGCTGGATTCTCCTCGATCACCGCTTCCATATAAGGCAGCGCCTTGTCGCCGCCGATGTCGAGGGTGCGGAAGGTGACGGGCTTGGTGCCGGCGGCATCCAGCACGGTGCGATAGAGCGCGAGCTGGTCGCTGGTGCGCGGCAGGCTCTGGCCGACCATGAATTGCAGCTCGGTGCGGAACAGGCCGATGCCGGCGCTGCCGGTGTCTTCGATATGCGGCAGGTCGATCGCGAGACCCGCATTGATCATCAGCTCGACCTTCTGGCCGTCTTTGGTGACGCAGGGCCGGTCGCGCAGCGCCAGATACTGCGCCTGGCGGCGGGCGCGGAAGCGCACGCGCTCCGCGAAGGCGGCTTCGACCTCCTGCGATGGGCGCACATAGATCATGCCGGAGGTGCCGTCGACGATGACGGCGTCGCCGGGATCCGCGATACCGGGCGCGTTCGGGACTTCGCCGACCGCGGGAATGCCGAGCGCGCGCGCCACGATCGAAACGTGGGAATTGGCGGTGCCTTCCTCCAATATGATGCCGCGCAGGCGCTTGCGGTCGTAGTCGAGCAGCGCCGCCGGGCCCATCGCGCGCGCGATGACGATGGCATTGTCGGGCAATTGTTCGCGTGACGGCGCGTGATCCTGGCCGACCAGCTGCCGCATCAGGCGATAGCCGAGATCCTCGAGATCATGCAGCCGGTCGCGCAAATAGGGATCGGTCGAGCGCAGCATGCGCGCGCGGGTGTCGGATTGCACACGCTCGACGGCGGCTTCCGCGGTGAGGCCGGTGGCGACCGCCTCGTGCAGCTTGTGCGACCAGCCCTGGTCGTTGGCGAACATGCGGTAGGCTTCCAGCACCTCGCGATGCTCGCCGCCTTCCGCCACGTCGCCGCGCTCCAGCATGCGGTCGAGATCGGCCCGTAGCTTGGCGAGCGCGGTGTCGAGCCGCTTGATCTCCTTCGGCAGGTCCTCGGCGATGTAGTCCTTGATGACGACGCGCGGCTCGTGCAGCACGACATGGCCGAGTGCGATGCCTTCCGACAGGATGGCGCCGACCTTCTGCGCCGAATGACGCGCCGCGGGCTCATGGCCCGGCTGGGCCAGCGCAGACAGCTCGCCGGAGGCGATCAGCTCCGCCAGCACCATCGCGGTGGTCTGAAGCGCCTCGAGCTCCTCCTCGACATAGTTGCGCTTGGCGCGGTTCTGCACCACCAGCACCCCGAGCGTGTTGCCGGCCCGCAGGATCGGCACGCCGAGAAAGGAGTGGTAGATCTCTTCGCCGGTCTCCGGGCGGAACGAGAAGGCCGGATGGCTCTGCGCGTCGCTCAAATTGAGAGGCGTTGCCTCGCTGGCGACCAGACCGACAAGGCCCTCATGGGCGCTGAGCACGGTGTGGTGCACTGCCTCGCGATTGAGGCCTTCGGTCGCATAGAGCTCGAGTGTGTTGTCGACGCGCAGCACATAGACCGAGCACACCTCGGCCACCATGTTGGCCGCGATCAGCACCACGATCTTGTCGAGCCGCTCCTGGGCCGAGACCTGCTCCGCCATGGTTTCGCGGAGCCGTCTCAACAAGACGCGGGGACCTCCCGACGCGCTCCGCATGAACCGTCAATCTCCTCCGTCTGCCGGGGCCGAAAGGACCCGCGGCGGCTCGCCCAGAAATCCAGAAAAACAACAAATTTGCTCGTCCGGCGCCAGCCCCGGCGGTTGCCTGGGCCGAATCAGCACCGCCTCAACTGGGGCACAGTTTCCGGCAGCCCACCCTCTTCGCCGTATAGCGAATTGGGGCTTGTTTTGCCAAGCAAAACGCCTGCCAAACGCGAAAGTGTGGAGACCTCAGCGTTTGCTGCGACCGCTAAGAGAAAATTAGCCTAAGCTTGGTCGAGACCGTAGAGCGTATGCAGGGTGCGCACCGCAAGCTCGGTATAGGCGGTGTCGATCAGGACCGAGAATTTGATCTCGGAGGTTGTAATGGCCCGGATGTTGATATTCCGTCCTGCAAGGGCCGAGAACGCCTGGGCGGCAACGCCGGCATGGCTGCGCATGCCGCTGCCGATCACCGAGATCTTGGCGACGTCGGTCGCGGTGTCGAGCCGGGCATAATTGATCTGGCCCTTGGCCGCGGTGATCGTCTCCTTGGCCCTGGTGTAGTCGGCGGCCGGCACCGTGAAGGTGAGGTCGGTGGTCTTGCCGTCCTCGGAGACGTTCTGCACGATCATGTCGACGTTGATGTTGGCATCCGCGAGCGGGCCGAAGATCGACGCCGCCACGCCGGGCTTGTCCTCGATCTGGCGTACCGAGATCTGGGCCTCGTCCTTCGAAAAGGCGATGCCGGTGACGACGTGGCTTTCCATGATCTCCTCCTCGCTGCAGATCAGCGTGCCGGGCGGCTGGTTGGCATGCGGGTCGATATCCTCGGGCTTGTCGAAGCTCGAGCGGACGAAAATCGGCATGTTGTGGACCATGCCGAGTTCCACTGAGCGGACCTGGAGCACCTTGGCGCCCTGGGAGGCCAGCTCCAGCATGTCTTCGAACGCGATCTTGTCGAGCCGGCGCGCTTTCGGCACGATTCGCGGATCGGTTGTGTAGACACCGTCGACATCGGTGTAGATGTCGCAGCGGTCCGCCTTGACGGCGGCGGCGATCGCCACGGCCGAGGTGTCGGAGCCGCCGCGGCCGAGCGTGGTGATGCGGTTGGTCTCGGGGTTGATGCCCTGGAAGCCGGCGATCACGGCGACTTCCTTGCGCTCCCTGAAGCGCTTGATGATCTCGCCGCCGTCGATACCCTCGATCCGGGCCGAGGCATGGGCGTCGCTGGTCGTGATCGGGATCTGCCAGCCCTGCCAGGAGCGGGCCTGGATACCCATGCCCTGAAGCACGATGGCCAGCAGGCCGGACGTCACCTGTTCGCCCGATGCGACCACGGCGTCGTATTCGCGCGCGTCGTGCATCGGCGAAGCCTCGGTGCACCAGGCCACCAGCTCGTTGGTTTTACCGGACATCGCTGAGACGACCACGGCCACTTCATGGCCGGCGTCGACCTCACGCTTCACATGGCGTGCGACGTTGCGGATACGTTCGATGTTGGCGACGGATGTGCCGCCGAATTTCATCACGAGGCGGCTCATGACGACGCGTGCATTCCCTCATAAGGATAAGTATGGTGACCCGCGCTGGACGGGTGCCTGCGATACCGACCGCGCGTATACAGAGGGGCGGGGCCGGGGGCAAGCGGGTTCCTGCCCGGGCCAATCCGGGCAATGGGTTAATCGAGGTCATGGCGCGTTATATCGACGAGATCCTGCAACCGGGCGAGCGGGTGCTGTATTCGACCAATGCGCACTGGATCTTCTATTTGCCGGCGATCCTGGCCTGGATCGTGGCGCTGGCCCTGTTCGTCCTGTCCCGGCAAACGATCGTCGAGGGGCTCGTGCTGCTCTGTCTGGTCGCGGCCGGCCTGGTGGCTCTGGCGGCGCTGTACTGGACCGTGAAGGGCTGGTTCCATCGCTTTACGACCGAGACCGACGTCACCAATTTGCGGATCGTGCACAAGACCGGCTTCATCAAGCGCCGCACCTTCGAGATGGCGCTGGACAAGGTCGAGAGCGTCGATGTGAATCAGACCATTCTTGGACGCATTCTCAACTACGGCGACGTGACCATCAATGGCGTGGGGGAAGGTCGCGAAACCATCCGGACCATCGCCTCGCCGCTCGCCTTCCGCAGTTCGATCACCACGCGGTAGGACCGCGCGTAACAATGAGCATGCAGCAAAATACTTCCGCTACCGCAAGCCCGCAGCCGGGCTCGACCGTCGACGCCGCCGAGATCGCGAAATTCTCAAAACTTTCAGCCGAGTGGTGGGACCCCAACGGCAAGATGGCGCCGCTGCACCGGATCAACCCGCTGCGGCTCGGCTACATCCGCGATGCCGCCTGCCGCAAGTTCGAGCGCAATTTGCGCAGCCTCAACTGCCTCGGCGGTCTGCGCGTGCTCGACATCGGCTGCGGCGCCGGCCTGCTCTGCGAGCCGCTGTCGCGCTTGGGTGCGCAGGTCATCGGCGTCGATCCGTCGGTCAGCAACATCGCGGCCGCAAAGCTGCATGCCGACAAGGCGCATCTCGCGATCGACTATCGCTGCACCACGGTTGAGGAGATCGACCCGCGCGAGCGCTTCGACATCGTGCTGGCGATGGAGGTGGTCGAGCACGTCGTCGACGTCGGCGTTTTCCTGAAGCGCTGCGCGGCGATGCTGAAGCCGAACGGCCTGATGGTGGTCTCGACGCTGAACAGGAACTGGAAGAGTTTTGCGCTCGCCATCGTCGGTGCCGAATATGTCCTGCGCTGGCTGCCGCGCGGTACCCACGAGTGGAACAAGTTCGTCACCCCCGACGAACTGACGAAGTACCTGCTCGACAACCGCTTGGTCATCACCGAGCAGACCGGCGTGGTCTACTCACCCTTCGCCGACAAATGGACCCTCTCGTCAGACATGGACGTGAACTACATGGTGGTGGCGGAAGGCATGGTGTGAGGCCGGGCTGCATCCAAACATTCGTCGTCCTGGCGAAAGCCAGGACCCATTACCCCAGGGTCTAGTTAGGCGAAGGCTGATAACCACGAATCTTCGCCAAATCACTCCCTGGGGTAATGGGTCCTGGATCTGCGCTTCGCTTGTCCAGGACGACGATTGAGTTTGTGGCGAAAGCATCGCTCCTATGACGTGGGCGTGATTGACCTGCTTGAGTCCCGGCGGCACTTTGGCCGCAATCATTGGTCCTCCCACCCATTTCCCCATGTTCACCATCGCCAGCCTCTGGATTCCCTTCACAGTCATTGCCGCGCTTGGCCAGGTCGCGCGCAATGCGATGCAGCGGTCGCTGACGAAGCCGCTGGGGACCTGGGGCGCAACCAATATCCGCTTCCTGTTCGGCTTTCCGTTCTCGCTGCTGTTTCTCGCGGTGGTGCTGGTCGCCACCGGCGATCATCTCGGCATGCCGCCTGGTGTGTTCTGGCCGTGGCTCCTGCTCGGCGCGCTGAGCCAGATCGTCGCGACCGGCCTGATGCTGCTCGCCATGAACGACCGCTCCTTCGTGGTGACGACGGCCTATTTGAAAACCGAAGCCATTCAGACTGCCATCTTCGGCTTCGTCTTCCTCGGCGATCATCTGACATGGCTCAAGGTACTTGCAATCGTGATCGCGACAATCGGCGTCGTCATCACCGCGTTGCGGCCCGGTGGCGAGAAGAGCTTTGCCGAACTGAAGCCGACGATCACCGGCCTCGTCGCGGCTGCGGCCTTCGCGCTCTCTGCGGTCGGCTTCCGCGGCGCCATCATCAACGTGCCGGATGTCTCCTTCGTGACGGCGGCATCGTTCACGCTGGTGCTCGGCCTGTTCGTGCAGACGCTGATCCTGACGATCTATCTGCTTTGGCGCGCGCCGAAGGTGCTTCAGGCGATCCTGGGGCTTTGGAAACCATCGCTGCTCGCCGGCTTCATGGGCGCCTTCGCCTCGCAGTTCTGGTTCCTGGCGTTCGCGCTGACGGCCGCCGCCAATGTCCGCACCCTCGCCTTGATCGAGGTGCTGTTCGCGCAAGGTGTGGCGTACTACTCGTTCAAGCAGCCGATCGCGCCGCGCGAGGTTGTCGGCATCGCGCTGATCGTGATCGGCGTGGCGGTGCTGGTG
This sequence comes from Bradyrhizobium sp. WSM4873, assembly GCF_055811355.1. NCBI lineage: Bacteria > Pseudomonadati > Pseudomonadota > Alphaproteobacteria > Hyphomicrobiales > Nitrobacteraceae > Bradyrhizobium > Bradyrhizobium sp. WSM4873. The sequence goes on from NZ_JBVVPS010000019.1 coordinate 115,302, forward strand.
GGAGTCTAATTCCGATCTTCCGGCAGCGTCGGCAGCGGAGACACCTCGATGCCTTCGTCGATCAGCGACTTGGCCTCGTCGGGCGAGGCTTCGCCATAGATCGGACGGTGCTCCTTGTCGCCGTAGTGCATCGCGCGGGCTTCATTGGCGAATCGCTCACCGACATTGTCGGCGTTCTTCACGATGTGGTCACGCAGCTCTTTGAGCTTGGTGCGCAGCTCGCGCTCCTGCGCCATCAACAGCGAGGTCGGTGCGGATTGCGCAGCCTCGGGCGCGGTCGTCGTGGCGGTGGGCTCAGGCGGTGGCGTGGCGCGTCCGCGGCCCTTCTTGCCAACGATGCGCGGCGCCATGATCGCCTTGTCGACCTTGGCCGAGCCGCAGATCGGACAGGTCACGAGCTTGCGCTTCACCTGAGAATCGTACGCGGCCGAGCTCTGGAACCAACTCTCGAAGTCGTGGCTCCGGTCGCAGCGGAGCGCGTAGCGGATCATGCCGATCCCCGCACCAGGTGCAGGTGGTCCGGCCCCGCCTTGGGGTCGGCGACGCCGAAGCGGCGACCGTGCTGGAGCGAGGGGATCGCGCGGCGCGCGGTCTCGACCTTGGCCGGATCGATTTTCGCCATGATGATCCCGGGCTCGACATCGCCTTCGGCGAGGATCTCGCCCCAGGGATCGATGATCAGCGAATGGCCATAGGTCTCGCGCTTGTTCTCGTGCAGGCCTGCCTGCGCCGCGGCGAAGATGAAGCAACCGGTCTCGATCGCGCGCGCACGCAACAATACGTGCCAATGCGCCTCGCCGGTCTTGCGGGTGAAGGCCGAGGGTACCGTGATGAAGTACGCGCCGCTTTCGGCCAGCGCGCGGTAGAGCGCGGGGAAGCGGACATCGTAGCAGATCGTCAGCCCGACGCGGCCCCAGGGCAGGTCGGAGATCACGGCCGTCTCGCCCGGCTGGTAATTGGCGGATTCGCGATAGCTCTCGCCGTCCGGCAGCTCGATATCGAACATGTGAATCTTGTCGTAGCTCGCGAGCACATTGCCCTCGGGCCCGATCAGGAACGAGCGGTTGACCGCTTTCTCTTCGGAAAAGCGTAGCGCCAGCGAGCCGACATGAATGTGGATCTTCAGTTCCGCCGCGAGCGCCCGGTACGCCCTCAGCGAGTTGTCGTCGTCTTGGCTCTGGAGGTGCTCGAACAGGGCCTTGCGGTTGAGCTGCATCATGTTGCTGACTTCGGGCGTCTGCACGTAGTCGGCGCCACTGGCCGCAGCCTGGCGGATCAGCCCGGTGGCCTGCGCGAGGCTCGGCTCGGGCATCAGTCCGGTGCGCATCTGCACCATCGCCGCCGTGAACGTCCTGTTGTCGCTCATGACTCCGCCTTGACGCTTTCGAGCATGCCGTCGAGCTTGCCTTCGCGATCGAGTGCGTAGAGCTCGTCGCAGCCGCCGACATGGGTTCCGCCGATCCAGATCTGCGGGAAGGTGGAGCCCTCGCCGGAGCGATCGTACATCTCCTGGCGCCAGGACGGGTTCTTGGCGATATCGAACTCCGTGAAGGTCGCCTTCTTGCGGGTCAGCAGCGACTTGGCGGCGGAACAATAGCCGCAGCCCGGCCTCGTGTAGATCTCGACAGCAGCGGTCATTTGGTCTGGCGCTCTCATGTCATGAATTCATTGAATTATATGGGACTTCACCGGCTCTCGACAACCCGGGCAAACACCAGCACGTCCACTTGCGCTGCCTTGGCCCGGAGCAGGGCCCGTGCACAGGCATCAAGCGTCGCACCCGAGGTCAGGACGTCGTCGACGAGGACAATGCGCCGACCCTGGACGTCCGCCTGACGGTCGGGGGATACTTGGAATGCGCCCTGCACATTGGTGGCGCGCTGGGCCCGTGACAGGCCGATCTGCTGCTCGGTCGCGCGTACCCTGCGCAGCACCTGAGCCTTCGCTTTCACCCCGCTCTGCCGCTCGATGATCCCCGCCAGCGCCCCGGACTGGTTGTAACGGCGGCGCCAGGCCCTTCGCCAATGCAGGGGAACGGGCACCAGCATGTCGGCCTCGGCGAGCAGTTCGCCGCCCGCGCGCGCCATCCAGCGGCCCATGGCGGGCGTCAAATCCGTGCGGTCCTGGTATTTCAGCGCATGCACCAGGGTGCGCGCGACGTCATCATAACGCACCGCGGCGCGCGCCCGCTGGTAGGCCGGCGGGCTCGCGATCGCCTCCATCGACAGCATGTCGGGGCCGGGATCGTACACAAAAGGAATGCCGAGCCGCGGGCAGTAGGGCCGTTCGATGAACGACAGCCGCGCCCAGCACGCCGCGCACACGCCCTCGCCGTCGACCGGCTCGCGGCAGGACACGCACAGCGTCGGCAGCGCGATGTCGAGCGCAAGCCGTGCCGCACGCGACAGCACGTGGCGGCCAGCCGTCCATGCGGCACGCAGGGGGGCGGCGATGGAACGAGAAGGGGCGTGAGCGGCTTCCATGGGACGAGGCTAGCGTTCTGTTTGGCGGCGCTCAAGCGGCTGGATCGGTCTCGTGCCCTGGACGCAGCGCAGCGCCACTTCGGCGGTGCGCTGCAGAGCCGGGGCCCATCTCGCCGCATCGTGCCATGTCGCCTTCTGGATCCCGGCTCTGCGGAGCGTCACTGCGTGCCGCAACCCGTCCGGGACATGGGAGAGGAGATTGCAATCATCAGCATGATCGGCGTAACCAGCGGCATGGCTCAAGACCCGCAAACCCCGCCTGCTTTGTTCGATCGTGCTTTGCTGCGCGCGCGACAGCGCCGCGCGCAGGCGCAAGGTGCCGTGAGTTTCCTGCTGGATCGGGCCGCCGAGGACATGTCCGACCGGCTGGCGGCGGTGATGCGGGAGTTTCACACCGCGGCCGATCTCTGGACGCCCGGCGAGGGTCTCGCGGTGCTGCGCGCGCGGCTGCCCTCGATCGAGCGCATTGAGCTCGATGCGTCGGGTGCGGAGAAGCTGCCCTTTGCGCCGGAAAGCCTCGATCTCGTGGTCTCGGCGCTGGCGCTGCAATTCGTCAATGATCTGCCGGGGGTGCTTGCGCAAATCCGTCGCGCGCTGAGGCCGGACGGCCTTCTGCTGGCGGCGATGATCGGCGGCGACAGCCTGACCGAGCTGCGCCAGGCTTTTGCCGCCGCCGAGGCCGAATGCGAGGGCGGTGTTTCGCCGCGTGTGGCGCCGTTTGCCGATTTGCGCGACGTTGGCGCGCTGTTGCAGCGGGCAGGATTTGCGCTGCCGGTCACCGATGTCGACCGCGTCGTGGTGCGCTACGCCAACGCGTTCGCGCTGATGCAGGATATCAGGCGCATGGGCGCCACCAATGTGCTGATCGAGCGGCGCCGCACGCCGAGCCGGCGATCGACGCTGCTGCGGATGGCTGAAATCTACGCGGAACGCTATGCCGATGCCGATGGCCGCATCCGTGCGACATTCGACATCATTTGGCTCTCCGGCTGGGCCCCGCATGCGAGCCAGCAGCAGCCGCTCAAACCGGGATCGGCGAAGGCGAGCCTGGCGGAGGCGGTGAAGAAGGCGGGGAAAGATTAATCCTCATGGTGAGGAGGCGCGTCAGCGCCGTCTCGAACCATGCAGGCCCGCTCTCATCCGCAGCCATCCTTCGAGACGACCGCTGCGCGGTCTCCTCAGGATGAGGTCCGAGCTCACATCAGCAGATCGATCAAATGCGGGATCAGCGGAATGTCCGCGGGCGGCATGGGATAGTCGCGCAGCTTGTTGGCGCGAACCCAGGCCAGGGTCTGGCCTTCGCGTGGCGTGACCTGTCCCTCCCAGCGCCGGCAGATGTAGAGCGGCATCAGGAGGTGAAAGGTCTCGTAGCCGTAGCTCGCGAACGTCAGCGGCGCCAGGCAGGGCTCGGCGACGGTGATGCCGAGCTCCTCGTGGAGTTCGCGGATCAGGCTCTGTTCCGGCCGCTCGCCGGGCTCACACTTGCCGCCGGGAAATTCCCAGAGGCCGGCCAACGTCTTGCCCTCGGGGCGCTGTGCGATCAGGACGCGCTTGTCGGTGTCGACCAGCGCGCAAGCCACCACGAGCGTCAGTTTGAGATCAGCCATGCCTGGAATTCCGCTCGCCTGAAGGATCATCCGCAACGGTTGGTTAACCCTGTTACGGCCCGTGTTTCCGAGGTCTCCATAAGTCATATTTAATCCACGGTTCCTAGAGTGGAAACGCTGAAACCATTTCGGGCCAGATCCATGCGCGCTGAGTGTCGTACCATCTTCCGTCGGTTCGTCCGCGACCGGCGCGGCAATGTCGCGGTGATCTTCGCAATCTGCTGCGTCCCCCTGATCACGTTCATCGGCACCGCGATCGACTACTCCCGCGCGACGCAGGTCCGGGCGAAGCTTCAGGGCGCGGCTGATGCGGCCAGCGTCGGTGCGCTCGCCAAGGCATCGCCGGGGTTTATCGCCGCGGGCTCGATGACCACGGACGGCACGATCACGGTCGGCGTCGACGACGCCCAGAAAATCTTCGATGCCAATCGCGCCAACCTGACCGGCTATACGCTCAACAGCGTCACCCCGACCGTCGTCAAGACCGGCTCGACCATCAACTCGACCGTCTCGTTCACCGCCACCATCAACACCATGTTTCTCGGCCTGATCGGCAAGACCACACTGACCATGAGCGGCACGTCGTCGTCGACGGCCAACATGCCGCTCTATGTCGACTTCTATCTCCTGCTGGACAATTCTCCGTCGATGGGCGTCGCAGCGACACCGACCGACATAACGAATTTGCAGGGAAAGACGGGTGGATGTGCATTCGCCTGTCACGACACCACCAAGGCCGCCGGCACAAGCAACTACGACATCGCCAAAGCAAATGGCATCACGACCCGAATTGACGTGGTGCGCCAGGCGAGCGCGAACTTGATGGACACAGCCCAGAGTACGCAGACCTATTCGAACCAGTTCAGAATGGCGATCTACGATTTCGGCGCTTCTTCAGCGACGATCGGATTGAGAAATCTGTTCGCGCTCTCTTCGAGCCTGAGCTCCGCCAAGACGGCGGCGGGAAACATCGACCTGATGGCGGTTGCCGGTCAGAATGACGTCTATACTATCGACAAAGATACTCCCTTCACCACTATTTTTCCCGCAATCAATACCGCAATCGCCTCGCCTGGAGCAGGTACGTCCGCCTCACCGCTGAAGTATCTGTTTTTTGTATCCGATGGGGTCGCTGACGAAGCCAACTCGGGCACGACGATGTGTAGTGTCTCTTCTTCTTCGTATCCTCTCGCATCATCGAACCGTTGTCAGTCGCCGATCAATCCGGCGCTCTGCACGACCATCAAGAACCGCGGGATCAAGATCGCGGTGCTGTACACGACATATCAACCGCCTACTGACGGCTGGTACAACACATGGATATCGCCCTTTAACGCCGGGCCGTGGGGGCCGTCTCCGAACAGCAAGATCGCGCAGAACATGCAGAGCTGCGCGTCGCCGGGATTCTATTTCGAGGTTAGCCCCACCCAGGGCATTTCGGACGCGATGAACGCGCTGTTCAAGAAGGCACTCGCCGATGCGAGGATCGCGGGGTGATTTTGATCACCCCGCCCGATTGCGGGTTAAGAGGACTCACCATGAGTCCGGCTACGACCTGTAATCCCCGTTGATCGCGACATACTCCTTGGTGAGGTCGCAGGTCAGCACGCGGTCGCGGCCCTTGCCGAGGCCGAGCGAGACCTTGATCGCGATCTCCGGCGCCCTCATCGCTTCCGACACCTGCGTTTCGTCATAGGACGGATCGCGTGCGCCGCTCTTGGCGACGCGGATGCCGTTGAAGGAGATCGATAGCTTGTCACGGTCGGCCGGCTCGCCGGCCTTGCCGACCGCCATCACCACGCGGCCCCAATTGGCGTCCTCGCCGGCGATCGCGGTCTTCACCAGCGGCGAGTTCGCGATCGACATCGCGATCTTGCGCGCCGAGGCCTTGGTCTTGGCGCCCTCGACGGTGATCTCGACCAGCTTGCGCGCGCCTTCGCCGTCGCGGGCCACCTGCTCGGAAAGATTGGCGAGCACCTGGTTGAAGGCCTTGACGAAGGCTTTCAGGCGCGGATCGCTGGCGCGGCTGATCCTCGGCGCGCCGTGTTCTGCGGCAGCACCGGTGGCAAAGGCCAGCAGCGTATCCGAGGTCGAGGTGTCGCCGTCGATCGTGACCGCGTTGAACGTGTCCTCGACGCCGCTCTTGAGCAGCGCCTGCAGCGCGCCAGGCGCGATCGGTGCGTCGGTGAAGATGAAGGACAGCATCGTCGCCATGTCGGGGGCGATCATGCCGGCGCCCTTGGCCATGCCGTTGATCGTGACCTTGGCCTTACCGAGCTTCACGGTCGCGGTTGCGACCTTCGGGAAGGTGTCGGTGGTCATGATCGCCTTGGCGGCGGCGAGATAATCGCCGGCCTCGGCAGTTTCAGCGAGCCGACCAAGCACGCCGTCGAACTTGGTCGCATCCAGCGGCTCGCCGATCACGCCGGTCGAGGCCAGGAAGATTTCTCCCTCGGTGCAGCCGACGGCCTTGGCCGCGATCTTGGCGGTCAGCGCGGTGGAGCTGCGACCGGTCTTGCCGGTGAAGGCATTGGCGTTGCCGGAATTGACCACCAGCGCGCGCGCCTTCCCGCCCTTCAGCTTGGCGCGGCACCATTCCACCGGCGCGGAGGGGCATTTCGACTTGGTGAAGACGCCGGCGACCGCGGTGCCCTTGTCCATCACCGCCAGCAGCACGTCGGTGCGGTTCTTGTAGCGGATGCCGGCCTCGGCCGTCGCGAGACGGACGCCCGCGATCACGGGCATGTCGGGAACGTGTTTCGGGGCGAGGGGAGAGACGGAGGAGGACATCGCGGGCGCCTTGATGGGATCTGGATATGCAGATGCCCGGCGCGGGGGCCGGGCATCACAAAGGCTTAGATACTCTTCACGTCACCGAAGTGACAGCGAATTCTTACTTCTTCGCGGGCGGCGCCATCTTGCTGTCGGACGGCTTCGCATCGGCAGGCTTGGCCGCATCAGCCGGCTTGGCGTCCTTGTTGGCCGCGTCCGCCGGCTGGTCCAGCCGCTCGACCTTGGCTTCCGCGCGCAGCTTGGCGACGTAGTCGGCCTGGGCCTTGCGGGTGACATACTGCTCGATCTGCGCCTTGACCTGCTCGAAGTCCGGCGCCTTGCGGTTGCGCTTTTCCTCGACCTTGATGACGTGCCAGCCGAACTGCGACTTCACGGGGTCGGAGATCTTGCCCGGCTCCAGCGCAAAGGCGACCGCCGAGAATTCCGGCACCATCTGCTCCTTGGTGAAGAAGCCGAGGTCGCCGCCGTCGGCCGAGCCCGGATCCTTGGACTTCTTCTTGGCCAGTTCGGCGAAATCCGCGCCCTTGTCGAGCTCGGCCTTCACGGCTTTGGCCTCGTCCTCGGTCTCGACCAGGATGTGGCGGGCGTGCACTTCCTGCTCGCCGGTGATCTGCTTGGAGGCCTCCTCATAGACCTTCTTCATGGCATCCGGGGTGGTGGCGGCCTTGCCCTCGCCGGCGAGCAGGCTGTCCATCAGCAGGCGGTTGCGGGCGAACGCGAGCCGCTTCTTGAACTCCTCGCCGTCGGCGACCTTCTTGTCCTCGGCGGCCTTGCCGACGATCTTCATGTCGATCAGGAAGGACAGGACGTTCTCGTCCTTGGTCGCCGGGTCCATCTGGGCGAGGCTCGGCCCGAGTTCCTCCTCGGCCATGGCAACGTCGCTCTTCTTGATTTCCGCGCCATTGACCTTCGCCAGCACCGGATCGTCGGCAGCCCGGCCGGGACCCGCGATCAGCGCCAGCGCAAGGCAGCCCACGAGGGCGGTGGCGAGGCCGAAGCGCAGGCCGGTTTTGGTTACCGGGAACGAGGTGGTCATGGAAAATCCTTTTGTTGAAGCAGGGGGCTGCTCGAGCGGGGCGGACACTCGCCCAATTCAGGGGGCCTTGGCAACGCGAAAAGTCTGTCAAAATGATGAATTAGCCGCAATGCACCCGCCGTTGACAAGGCCCTGACCGGGCCATATCTCTGCCCGGTCGCGTCCATGCGATGGCGTTTATTTTGCTGCGTTTTTGGCCGTTGAACCCAGACTTGCCCAACTCCAACCCATATGGCGGATGGACCCCTCGCAGACGGGGCTCCGGCGCCCAGCAGGCGTCACGGTGAGTTGATGGGCAGGCGGGTGACAACCTCTTGGCTGCAACGCGAACGCGGTTGAATCGCGAACACAGGAACTAAGCATGATCGGCGCGCTCGCCCGCAAGTTTTTCGGCTCCGCCAACGACCGGCGGGTGAAGGGATATCAGTCCCGCGTCAACGCGATCAACGCGCTGGAGCCCGAGGTCTCGAAACTCTCCGACGAGGCCCTCAAGGCCCGCACCGTCGAGTTCAGGAAGCAGCTCGCCGAGGGCAAGACCCTGGACGACCTGCTGGTCCCCGCTTTCGCCACGGTCCGTGAAGCCGCCAAGCGCACGCTCGGCCAGCGCCATTTCGATGTCCAGCTGATCGGCGGCATGGTGCTGCACGAGGGCGACATCGCCGAGATGAAGACCGGCGAAGGCAAGACCCTGGTCGCCACGCTCGCGGTCTACCTCAACGCGCTCGCCGGCAAGGGCGTCCACGTCGTCACCGTCAACGACTACCTCGCCCGCCGCGACTCCGGCTGGATGGGCCAGATCTACGGCTTCCTCGGCCTGACCACCGGCGTGATCGTGCACGGCCTCGACGATTCCGAGCGCAAGACGGCCTATGCCTGCGACATCACCTACGGTACCAACAACGAATACGGCTTCGACTATCTGCGCGACAACATGAAGTACCGGCTCGAGGACATGGTCCAGCGGCCGCACTTCTACGCGATCGTCGACGAAGTCGACTCCATCCTGATCGACGAAGCGCGGACGCCGCTGATCATCTCCGGTCCGCTCGACGACCGCTCCGACTTCTACAACACCATCGACGGCTTCCTGCCCAAGCTCGACAAGTCCGACTACGACGTCGACGAGAAGCAGCGCACGGTGACGCTGACCGAAGCCGGCATGGAGAAGATCGAGACGCTGCTGCGCGATGCCGGCCAGCTCAAGGGCGAGTCGCTCTACGACGTCGAGAACGTCTCCGTCGTGCACCACATCAACCAGGCGCTGCGCGCCCACACGCTGTTCACGCGCGACAAGGACTACATCGTCCGCGACGACGAGGTCATCATCATCGACGAGTTCACCGGTCGCATGATGCAGGGCCGCCGCTATTCCGAAGGCCTGCATCAGGCGCTGGAAGCCAAGGAGCACGTGCAGGTCCAGCCGGAAAACCAGACGCTGGCCTCGATCACCTTCCAGAACTATTTCCGGATGTACGAAAAGCTCGCCGGCATGACCGGTACGGCGCTGACCGAAGCCGACGAACTGTTCGACATCTACAAGCTCGAGGTCGTGGAGATCCCGACCAATTTGCCGGTCGCCCGTCTCGACGAGGACGACGAGGTCTATCGCACCCAGAACGAGAAATACGCCGCGATCCTGGCCGAGATCGAGCGCGCCAATGCGCGGCTGCAGCCGGTTCTGGTCGGCACCGCGTCGATCGAAAAGTCGGAAGTGATCGCCGAATATCTCAAGAAGCACGGCTATCGGCAGATCGATTTCGGCAACGAAAATTCGATGCAGAAGCTGTACGCCGCGGCCCGCGCCGGCAAACCGGCAAAGCTGTTCGCGGTGCTGAATGCGCGCTTCCACGAGCAGGAAGCCTACATCGTCGCGGAAGCCGGCGTACCCGGCGCGATCACGATCGCGACCAACATGGCCGGCCGCGGCACCGACATCAAGCTCGGCGGCTCGCTCGAAATGCGGATCCAGCAGGAGGCCGCTTCGATCGAGGACGAGGCCGAGAAGGCGAGGAAGATCGAACAGATCAAGGCCGACATCGAGCACTTCCGCGACATCGTGCTGAAGGCCGAGGAAGAGGTCGAGATCGAGCCGGCGAAGGGTTCGAAGCCTGCCAAGACCGTGAAGAAGCCCGGCGGCCTCTACATCATGGGCTCCGAACGCCACGAATCCCGCCGCATCGACAACCAGCTCCGCGGCCGTTCCGGCCGTCAGGGCGACCCCGGCCGCTCGAAATTCTTCCTGTCGCTGGAAGACGATCTGATGCGCATCTTCGGCTCGGATCGCCTCGACAGCATGCTGCAGCGTCTCGGCCTGCAGGAGGGCGAGGCCATCATCCATCCCTGGATCAACAAGGCGCTCGAGAAGGCGCAGCAGAAGGTCGAGGCGCGCAACTTCGACATCCGCAAGAATTTGCTCAAGTTCGATAACGTCCAGAACGACCAGCGCAAGGTGATCTTCGACCAACGCGTCGACCTGATGAAGGACGACAGCGTCGCCGAGACCGTCGCCGACATGCGCCACGCCTTCATCGACGACCTCGTCGCCAAGCACGTGCCCGAGCACGCCTATGCCGAGCAGTGGGACGTCGCGGGCCTGAAGGAAGAGCTCAAGCGCGTGCTCGATCTCGACCTGCCGGTCGAGGACTGGGCCAAGGAAGAGGGCATCGCCGACGAGGAGCTGCTCACGCGCATCGAGAGCCGCGCCGACGAGCACATGGCCGCAAAGGTCGCGCAATGGGGTCCCGACGTGATGCGTTACGTCGAGAAGACCATTCTGCTGCAGACGCTCGACCATCTCTGGCGCGAGCATCTGATCATGCTCGACCATCTGCGCCAGGTCATCGGCCTGCGCGGCTACGGCCAGCGCGATCCGTTGCAGGAGTACAAGACCGAGGCGTTCAACCTCTTCCAGGAGATGAGCGCGCATCTGCGCGAGGCCGTCACGGCGCAGCTGATGCGGGTCGAGATCGTGCCGCCGGAGCAGGAAGCCCCGGTGCTGCCGCCGATGGAAGCGCATAAGTTCGACCCGAACACCGGCGAGGACGAAATGGCGCTCGCCAGCGTCACGCTCGGAGCACAGGCCACCGACGCCGCGTTGCGCGATCCCAAGAACCCGGCCAGCTGGGGCAAGATCGGCCGCAACGAGGATTGTCCGTGCGGCTCAGGCAAGAAGTACAAGCACTGCCACGGGCGGTACGCGTAAGGTTTGAACGTGAGGCGCCGACGTCGGCGCCGCACTCTCCACTGTCGTCGCCCGGTTTAGCCGGGCGACCCGGTACGCCGCGGCTTCTCGGTTCAAATCACATGGGTCTCTGGAATACTGGATCGTCCAATTAAATCGGGCGATGACAGCGAGTATGTGGCGCGCAGCTCCATCTCCATCGTCATCCCGGCGAAGGCCGGGACCCATTTCCCCCGTGAGAGGTTAAGGCAGCGAGCTGCTAACCCGCGCGGGTTCGCCAAACTAGGTTCTGGGGTAATGGGTCCTGGATCGGCGCTCCGCTTCGCTGCGCTTGTCCAGGACGACGCGTATCGAGAGAGCCGGCTAAACGTACCGCCTCAATTCGAGCTGTCGATCAAGCTCTCCAGCAGCCGCTTCAATTCGCTCGTCGATTTGTCGCCGTAGCTCTCCAGGATGTGCTCCTCCTGGTCGACCGCGAGCGAGTTGAGCTTCTTGCTCAGCACCTTGCCGCGATCGGAGATGAACATCAGGACCTTGCGGCGGTCGTTCGGGTCCTGCACGCGGTAGACCAGCGTGTCCGAGACCATGCGGTCGATCATCTTGGTCAGCGTCGGATGATTGAGCAGCACGGCATCCGCCAGCTCGCCCATCGAATGGCCGTTGCCATCCGACAGCACTTTCAGGATGCGCCACTGCTCGACGGGCACGCCTTCCTTGCTCAACCGCAGTTCCAGCTGCCGGTTGATCTCCCGGTTGGCTTGCGCGAGCAGGTAGGCGAGGTGTTCGGTGATCGGGGTGTTCGGTTTTGCCACGGCTAAGACTTTGTCTTGACCCAAATGAGTGAATGTCTTGCAATCGATGCTGCATCTATATGCACTTCAATTCTTGAATATTCAATATTTTCAAAATAGGATATTGCTCAACAAAAGGGCGGGTGCCGCGGCCGCCTGCTGAATGAGCTTTCAAGTCTGGTATCAGACAGGAGTTGGCGTGCGCCCGACGGTAAACTTCCCGGCTCACGGCGGTCCGGCGTTACCGCCGTCCTTGCTGTTCAGGAATCTGTCGCCCGCGGCAGCGGATTTCGACCGGTCGCCGGTTGACGCGCATTTCATGAAGCGCCGCGGCGCACACAACAAGCTCCGCATCGGCGGCTTCATCTGCTGCACCGGCTCGCCCGGCGTTTGGGGCCCGTGCGCGACAAGCAGCGCGCAGCTCGCGGTCGCCGAGATCAACAAGCGCGGCGGCATCCTCGGGCGCGAGATCGAGCTTTCGATCTACGACGCCGGCGGCCCGCTCGACGAGATTCTGAGCCGCGCCGAGCAGGCGATCGCGTCCGATGAGATCGATCTCATCGTCGGCTTGCACACCAGCGCGGTGCGCGTGGCACTGCGCAAGGTCACCACCCGCCACCGCATTCCCTACATCTACACACCCGTTTACGAAGGCGGCGAGCAGACGCCGGGTGTCATGGCGATCGGCGAAACGCCGCGCTGGCAGAGCCGCCCCTCCATTCACTGGCTCGCCGACGTCAAGAAGGCCGCGCGCTGGTACCTGATCGGCAGCGATTATGTCTGGCCCTGGCAGTCGCACCGCGCGGTGAAGCGCTACATCAAGGAAGCTGGCGGCCATGTCGTCGGCGAAGAGTTCGTTCCCCTCGGCGAAGACAACCACGAGCCGCATCTGGAGCGCATCCGTGCCGCGAGGCCGGACGTCGTCCTGATCTCGTTGATCGGCACCGACAGCATCACGTTCAATCGCGCGTTCGGCGAATGCGGCCTTGGTGCCACGACGCTGCGCCTGGCCGGGGCGATGGACGAGACCGTGCTGCTCGGAATCGGCGCCGACAACAGCGAGAATCTGTTCTGCGCCTCCGGCTATTTCCCCGGCATCGGATCGCAGGCCAATGACGACTTCCAGAGCCGCTATCGCGCGATGTTCGGACCGAACGGGCCCCCGATCGGGTCGCTCGGTCAATCCAGCTATGAGGGACTGTGCTTCCTCGAAGCCGTGGCGAACAAGGCGGGCACGTTGGCGATGGGACCGATGCTCGCGGCCGGCCGCAACATCGTCTATGGCGGCGCGCGCGGCCCCGTCACCGTCAGGAACGGTCATACCCGGATGCAGATGTATCTCGCCGGGGCGGATGGCCTCGATTTCAAGCTGATCAAACCGATCTGATGCCGGCGCGGCCATCTGCAAACGCCCAAATCCAAAATAATACTTGAAAAGGAAAATATTTCCGTCTGTAATATTGAGGTGGAGCCGATGGGCGCGCCCCGTGCACGCGCGCCTATGAACTCCAATGCCAGGGATTCCAATTCCAGGGATCAAGAAGCCTTTGAGGAGAGCGCCGTGACAGTTGTCCTTCCCACCCCAGCCCAATTGCGCAGTGTCGCTGACCAGTGCGGCCTTTCGCTGACCGACGACGATGTCGCCTCGTTCCGCGGCCTGATGCAGGGCTCGATCGAAGCCTACAATCTCGTCGGCGCGATGCCGGACGAGGTGCCGGAGGTCAAATATCCGCGCACGCCGGGCTATCGGCCCTCGCCGGAAGAGAACCCGCGCAACGCCTGGTATCGCAAGTCGACCGTGAAGGGTGCGGCGAGCGGCAAGCTCAAGGGCAAGACGGTCGCTCTCAAAGACAACATCATGCTCGCCGGCGTCCCCATGATGAACGGCTCGGCGACGCTCGAAGGCTACGTGCCCGATTTCGACGCCACCATCGTCACCCGCATGCTCGATGCCGGCGCCGAGATCGCCGGAAAAGTTCATTGCGAATCCTTCTGCATGTCCGGCGGAAGCCACACCAATGCGGTCGGCGCCGTCCACAATCCGCACAAGATGGGCTATTCGGCCGGCGGCTCGTCGTCAGGCTCAGGCGTCGTCGTCGCACTCGGCGAGGTCGACATGGCGATCGGCGGCGACCAGGGTGGTTCGATCCGCATGCCGTCCTCGTTCTGCGGCACCTACGGCATGAAGCCGACCTGGGGCCTCGTGCCCTACACCGGCATCATGCCAATCGAGGTGTTCGTCGATCACACCGGCCCGATGACGGCGACCGTCGCCGACAACGCCCTGCTGCTCGAAGTGCTGGCCGGCGACGACGGCTACGATCCCCGCATCAAGGCGCCCAAGGTCGAGGAGTACACCAAGGCGCTCGGCCAGGGCGTCAAGGGCATGAAGATCGGCATCCTCAAGGAAGGCTTTGAGCAGGCGAATGCCGAAGCCGCCGTGAACGAGAGCGTGCGGGAGGCCGCAAAGCGTTTCAGGGATCTCGGCGCCACGGTCGAGACCGTTTCGATTCCGATGCATCTCATGGGCCCCGCGATCTGGACGCCGATCGGCACCGAGGGCATGACCCAGACCATGATGTATGGCGACGGCTATGGTCTGTCCCGCTCCGACCTCTATTCGACCACGTTGATGGACTTCCATCGCGGCTGGCGCCGGCAGGCGGATTCCCTGTCCGAGACCACAAAGCTGTTCCTGCTGCTCGGCACCTACATCAACAATACTTTTGGTCCCCGTTACTACGGCAAGGCCCTCAACATCTCCCGCCGCCTGACAGCGGCCTACGACAAGGCCTTTGGGGATTACGACCTGCTGCTGCTGCCGACCACGCCCATGAAGGCGACGAAGCTGCCGGAGCCCACGGCCAGCCGGGAGGACTATGTCGCGCGCGCGCTGGAAATGATCTCCAACACCGCGCCGTTCGACATCACCCATCATCCGGCGATGTCGCTGCCCTGCGGCATGGTCGACGGCCTGCCCGTCGGCCTGATGCTGGTCGGCCGCATGTTCGAGGAATCCACCATCTACCGCGCCGCCCACGCCTTCGAGCAGATCGGCGACTGGAAGAAGATGTGAGCGAGGCATTGATGCGGGCCAACGGAACAGGGAAGCGTTTTCGGACGCGTCAAGATAACAAACCGGAGCCCCGTTCCGATTCCATCGGAACGGGAAAGGCTCCGGCGCATGGCTAACGCGTTCGTCGCGGCGTTCGAGATCCTGAGCTTCGGTGCGATCATCGTCCTGATCGTGCTAGGGCTCGGGATCATCGCCAGCATGATGGGCATCTTCAACTTCGCGCAGGGCGAGTTCGTCCTGCTCGGGGCCTATATCACCTATCTCGCCTACGCCAAGGGCCTGCCGATCTGGGCCGGCATGGTCGCCGCGCCCTTCGTCGTCGGCGCGCTCGGCTTCGTGCTGGAGGCGTTGATCATCCGACGTTTCTACGCAGCCCCCATCGTCGCCATGCTCGGCACCTATGCGCTCGGCCTGATCATCCGCGAATCCGTGCGTGGCCTGATCGGCGGCTTCTATCTCACCGTGCCGGAGCCGATCGGCGGCTCGATCGACATCGGCGCCATGCACATCTCGGCCTGGCGCTTCACCATCATCGTCATCACCGCGTTGGTGATGGGCGGCTGCTATCTGCTGCTGGCGCGCACCAGCTTCGGCCTGCGCGTGCGCGCCACGCTGGAAAATCCGTCGCTGGCACGCGCCTCCGGAATCTCCACGCCGCTGATCTACGGCGCCACCTTTGCGTTCGGCGCGGCACTTGCCGGTCTTGCCGGCGCGCTGATCGTCCCCGTGTTCAGCCTGTTCGCCGATCTCGGCCTGCGCTTCCTGATCCAGGGCTTTGTCGCGGTCATGGTCGGCGGCGTCGGCTCCTTCATCGGGCCGGTCGCGGGCGCCGGCCTCATCGGTACGCTCAGTGCCGCGCTGCCCTGGGTGATGGCGCCCGTCGTGGCCGATGTCCTCGTCTTCGTTCTCGCCATCGTTTTCATCAAATTCCGGCCGCAGGGCCTCATCGCTGGAAAAGGGGTTTAGTCACATGTCCGATCGCACTCAGCTCTCCCGCCGCCGCTTCCTCTCGAATTTCGCCTTTGCCTCCGGAGCGGTCGCAACCGGCGTCGGCAGTTGGGTGATCCCGGCGCCCTGGGCCAATGCGGCCGAAGCCCCGATCAAGGTCGGCATCGCCACCGACCTCACCGGACCGATCGCCTACGCCGGCAATGCCGACGCAAACGTCGCCAAGATGGTGATCAAGGAGATCAACGCCGGCGGCGGCCTGCTCGGCCGCCCGCTCGAGCTCTATATCGAGGACACCGCCTCGAACGAATCCGTCGCGGTCGGCAACGTCCGCAAGCTGATCCAGCGCGACAAGGTGGATATGGTGCTCGGCGGCATCACCTCGTCGATGCGCAACGCGATCAAGGACCCGATCGTGGCGCGCGGCAAGACGCTCTACATTTATCCGCAGCTGTACGAAGGCAAGGAGTGCACGCCCTATCTGTTCTGCACCGGGCCGACGCCGGCGCAGCAATGCGACGAGTTCATTCCCTGGCTGATCAAGAACGGCGGCAAGAAGTTCGCGCTGCCGAGCGCCAACTACGTCTGGCCGCACACGCTCAACGTCTACGCCCGCAAGGTGATCGAGGCCAACGGCGGCGAGGTCGTGTTCGAGGAATATTATCCGCTCGACCAGGTCGATTTCTCCTCGACCGTCAACCGCATCATCTCCAACAAGGTCGACGTCGTCTTCAACACCGTCATCCCGCCGGGCGTCGGCCCGTTCTTCAAGCAGCTCTATGAGGCCGGCTTCCTCAAGAATGGCGGACGGCTGGCCTGCGTCTACTATGACGAGAACACGCTCAACATCAATCAGGCGGCCGAGATCGAAGGTCTCGCCAGCTGTCTCGACTATTTCAAGGTGCTGACCAAGGAGAACCCGTTCGACGCAAAAATCCAGGCGGCCTACGAGAAGGATTTCCCGGGCAACTTCCTGTTTGCCGCCGGCAGCGCCGCCACCGGCACCTATCGCGGCCTGAAGCTGTGGGAAGCCGCCGTCAAGGAAGCCGGCAAGATCGACCGCGAGTCGGTCGCGGCTACGCTCGATCACGCCAAGATCGCCGAAGGCCCGGGCGGACCGGCCGAGATGGTGCCGGGCAAGCGGCATTGCAAGATGAAGATGTACACGGCGGTCGCCAAGGGCGGGAATTACGAGATCGTCGGACGCAGCGACGGGCTCGTCGATCCCAAGGAATGCTAGGGTCGAATGCCGAAAGCGATGGGCGCAGCGAAGCAGGCAGTCCCCGCCGAGATCGGCGGGGAGCCGAACGTTGCCATGGTTGAACACGGATCAGCAGGGGTAACTGGTTCGCAGCGAAAAATCCTGCCGATTGTGGAGGGCGTGGTGCTCGTCGCGGCGCTGTTCGCGCCGCTGGTGCTGCAGGACTATCTCACGGTGTTTGCAACGCGGGTGATCATCCTCGCGCTGTTCGCGCTCTCGTTCGACCTGGTGTGGGGCTATGCCGGCATCATGAGCTTCGGCCAGGCGCTGTTTTTCGGTTCGGCCGGCTATGGCGTGGCGCTGCTCGCGCGCGACCTCGACATCACCAACATCTTCCTGGTGCTGCCTGCGGGCACCATCATCGGCCTCACCTTCGCGCTGCTACTGGGCGGCTTCCTGCTGCTGGGGCGGCATCCCTCCAGCGTGATCTTCGTCTCGCTGGGCACGCTGACCGGCTCCTACGCCGCCGACCGGCTCGCGCGTGGCTGGTACTATCTCGGTGGCCAGAACGGCATCCCCTCGATCTCGTCGATGACCCTCGGCAGTTACGAATTCTCGGAAGGGCCGCCGTTCTATTATCTCGTGCTTGGCCTTCTTGTCGTGGTTTATCTCCTCTGCCGTTTTCTGGTGCGCTCGCAGTTCGGGTTGGCGCTCGCGGGATTGCGCGAGAACGAGCAGCGCATCGCCTTCTTCGGCTACAAGGCGCAGCACTTGAAGGCGATCATCTTCGCGATCGGCGGCGCGGTGGCGGGTCTTGCCGGCAGCCTTTACGCCTTCCACGAAGGTTTCGTCTGGCCCAACATGGTCGGCGTCGTCGTCTCGACGCAAGTGGTGCTCTATGTGCTGTTCGGCGGCTCCGGCACGCTGATCGGCGCCGTCATCGGTGCCGTCATTGTCGAGGGCGTCAGCTTCTGGCTCTCGGACAATTACCGCGAGGTCTGGCCGATCATCCTCGGCGTGCTGCTCCTGCTTGTGATCTTGTTCCGGCCGCTCGGCCTGATCAGTTTCGTGCTCGGCGAGCGCGAGCGGGTCGGCAGCTTTGGTGCCAAATCCAGGAAGACCGGGAAGGAGAAGCGCGATGCCGCTCCTTGAAGCCACCGGCGTCAAGAAGATCTTCGGGAAGCTCACCGCGCTCGATGGCGCCACGCTCACTGTCGGCGAGAACGAGTTTCACGGCCTGATCGGCCCGAACGGCTCCGGCAAGAGCACGCTGATGAAGTGCATTGCCGGCGCCGAAATGCCGACGCAGGGCAAAGTGAGTTTCATCAACACCGACATCACCGCGTTCACGCCGACCGAGCGTGCCCGCGCCGGCATGAGCCTGAAATTCCAGATCACATCCGTGCTGCCGACGCTGACGCTCTACGACAACATCCTGCTCGCGCTGCAGGCGCAATCCTCGCTGTTCGATCTCGTGTTCTCGCGCACCCGCGGGCTCCTGCACGATCAGGTCATGACCATGCTGACGCAGTTCCGCCTGGCCGATCGCGCTTTCGACGCGGCGGCGGCGCTGTCGCACGGCCAGCAGCAATGGCTGGAGATCGCGATGGCACTGGCCGGAAAGCCGAAACTTCTGCTGCTGGACGAACCCACCGGCGGCATGAGCCTGGAGGAGCGCCGCGTCACCGGCGAATTGCTGCAGCCGATCAAGAAACATTGCTCGCTGGTCATCGTCGAGCACGACCTCGATTTCATCCGCGACATCTGCGATCGCCTCACCGTGCTCGACCAGGGCAAGGTGCTGGCGTCCGGCACGGTGTCGGAGATCCAGGCCAACAAGGCCGTCCAGGAGATCTATTTGCGCCGTGCCTGAATTTTTGGACATCAAGCATCTCGACGCCGGCTATGGCCGCAGCCAGGTCCTGTTCGACGTCAACCTCGGCATTCCCTGGCGCGGCGGTGTCGCCGTGCTCGGCCGCAACGGCGCCGGCAAGACCACGCTGATGAAGACCATCGTCGGCGAGCTGCCGGCGTGGAAAGGCGAGGTCGCCTTCGACGGCCGCGACATCAGCCGCCGCGCGACCCAGGAGCGCGTGCGCGCCGGCATCGGCTATGTGCCGCAGGAGCATTCGGTGTTCGCGCGCCTGTCGGTGCGCGACAATCTCGCGGTCGGCTCGCTCGCGAGCAGAAAAGCCGACGCGGTCGACCACGTGCTGACCATCTTCCCAAAGCTCGGCCAGCGCCTCGACCAGCCCGCCGGCACGCTTTCCGGCGGCGAGCGCAAGATGCTCGCGATCGGCCGCGCCATGCTGGGCGATCCAAAACTGCTTCTGCTCGACGAGCCGACCGAAGGCGTCTGGATCGGCGTGATCGAGGAGATCACCGAGCGCCTGATCGACCTCGCGAAAACCATCGCCGTTATCATCGTCGAGCAGCACCTCGACCTCGCGCTCCGCGTCGCCGATTACGCCTACGTGCTGGACCGCGGCCGCGTCGCGCTGCAAGGCGAGGCCGGCGAGGTGAGGGGCAATCCGGAGCTGCTGCGCTATCTGGCGCCGTAGGAGAGCGCGCGTGAAGCGCGTCGCTCTCACACCGAACTCGGCTGTCATGCCCCGCGAAGGCGAGGCATCCAGTAAGCCGCAGCTTCTCGATCGATAAGGGGTGCCTCTGGAATACTGGATTCCCCGCATTCGCGGGGAATGACGGCGTCAGGCTGGGATGAATCGAAGAGATTAAGCGGAGCGCCCGCTTACTTCACCGCCCCAAAGCGGCTGTCGAATGAGTTCGACTGCACCACCGGCGCGGCTCCCATGATCTGGGTCGCTTCACCCGCGCCATCAGATACCGACGGCTTCAGCGTCGGGCGGGTCGCGGCGAGGCGGGTGTCGGGCTTCGCTGGCTCGGCGGGCTTGGCAGCGGCAACAGCCGGCTTCGGCGCATCCTTCGCTGCATCCTTGGACTTGTCGTGTCCCGGCACGAACCGGGTCACCGCGGCTTTCAGCCGGGACGCTGCGGTCGGCGGCGTCGTGGTCGTCGCGGCCGGGGCAACGGATGCCGTGGCCTGTGGCGGCGGCGTGGTTGCCGTGGCGTCGGCGTTGCCCATGCCCATCTTGCGGCCGAGATTCGAGAAGAAGCCGGATTTCTCCGCCGGAGCTGCGGTCGCGACGCGGGTGTTGGCGGCGGGCGCGCTGACAGCGACGACCGGCTCTTCCTGCGGCGAGGGCGCGGCTGCATCGAGATTCGGCTTCGGCGGATTGACGTGTCCGGGGATCGTGCCCGGCGCCTTCGCCATCGCCAGCATCTGCAAGGTGGTGCCTTCGGCGCCCTCCGACAGGCCGGTCGAGCCTTCCGGAATCTTCGCGGCAAAGATCTTGTTCATGCCGCCGTCGATGCCGGTGTTCATGCGCGCGACGGGCGTGCCGCGCGAGACCAGCTTGTTGTACTCGGCCTGGTCGCGCGCTTCCTTCTCGCGCACGGCGCTGGCGATCTCGTCGGGGATCACATAGGCCGGGCACTTTGCGGACGCGTCGAACACCGGATCACGCTTGGCGTCAGGCGCCTTCGCCGCGTCGAAGACGTATTTCTTCTCGCAGAAATCGACCTTCGGCTCCTGTCGCGTTACTTCGAAATGATCATAGCCTTCCTTGATCATCTTCCAGAACGGCATGTTCGGATTGTTCCGGTGCTTGGCCATGTTCACCGGCGTCATCTTGAACGGATAGGCCTGCAGCTGGAACGCCTTCTGGCCGCCGAAGAAGGATTCGCGCCCGAGCGAATAGATCTCGGCGATCTGCTCGTCCGTCATTGCGTAGCAGCCGCGCGACGAACAATCGCCATGCACCATCAGCTGTGAGCCGCTGCGGCCCAAGGCCTTGTCGAACGCGTTCGGATAGCCCGTGTTGAACGACAGATAATACGCCGACTGCGGATTCATCTGGCCCGGATTGATCGAGTAGAATCCTTCCGGCGCCTGGCGGTCGCCTTCGCGCACCTTCGGCCCGAGGTCGCCCGACCAGCGACAGATCGGATAGGTCTTGAGCAGCGCGAATTGGCCGTTGCGGGTCTGCTTCCAGACCTCGAGCTCGGCCTCCTGCTTGAACAGGCGCACCAGGATCGGCGATTGCAGGTCCATGTCCTTCTCGACCATCGCGGCGAGAAGTTTCGGCGGCACCGGCTGGTTGGCCTTGGCATTGGTCGCAAGCGAAACCTGGTCGGTATCACAGCCGGCCAGCACGAAGCTGGCGGCAAGCGCCACCGAAACCAGAAACGCGCGAGCAAGCGAACGAGAAATCAAGATGGACCCCACACCGTCCAGGGCATCGCGCGCAAACCCCAATCTTGAAGCATGATCCGACCGGGGACCCGGACCCGTCGCGACGGGCTTTTCGCAATCACGCTCCAGCGCTTATGCCCTGAAGCCATTGATTAAAATTCTAACCTCTGGGTCATGTGGTCGCAACCCGAACGGGGATCACGAGCCCGTTGGCCCAAAGGCGTGGTCAACGAAGACTTAAACTGGGCCGTAACTTGGGCCTCGCGGCCAAACCGGTACAGAGATCGCTGATTTGGGCAAAAAAAGGGTTAACGCGGGGTTACCGGGCTCTTCACCTCCCCGCTTGCGGGGAGCGCATCTTCCAACGGGCCCCAAAACCCGGCCGAATCAGCCCAGTTTCCGGCCGATATCGAGGAATTTCTGCCGCCGCTGCTTGCGGATGGCGTCGCCGTCCAGACCCCGCAGCTCGTCAAAGGCCTTGGCGATGGCGTCGCCCGTGGTGGCGATCATGGCGGCGGGGTCGCGATGGGCGCCGCCGACCGGCTCCTTCAGGATGCTGTCGATCACGCCGAAGCGGAGCATGTCTTGGGCGGTGATCTTCATGTTGTTGGCGGCTTCCTGCGCCTTGGAGCCGTCGCGCCAGAGGATCGAGGACGCCGCCTCGGGCGAGATCACGCTGTAGATCGCGTGCTCCAGCATCAGGACCTTGTTGGCGGTGGTGATGGCGATGGCGCCGCCCGACATGCCCTCGCCGGTGATGATGGCGACGTTCGGGACGGTCAGCGCCATGCAGGCATCGGTGGAGCGCGCGATCGCCTCGGCCTGGCCGCGCTCTTCCGCGCCGATGCCGGGATAGGCGCCGGCGGAATCGGCGAGCGACAGCACCGGCAGGCCGAACCGCTCCGCCATCTCCATCAGCCGCACGCATTTGCGATAGCCCTCGGGCCGCGCCATTCCGAAATTATGCTTGATGCGGCTCTCGGTGGAATCGCCCTTTTCCTGGCCCATCACGCAGATGGCCTCGCCGCGGAAGCGGCCGAAGCCGGCCACCAGCGCCTCGTCCTCGCCGAACTTGCGGTCGCCGGCGAGCGGGGTGAAGTCGGTGATCAGGCCCTTGATGAAGTCGTTGAAATGCGGCCGCTGCGGATGCCGGGCGACCAGCGTCTTCTGCCACGGCGTCAGGTTCAGATAGAGGTCGGCCATCGCCTGCGCCGCCTTGTCCTCGATCCGACCGATCTCCTCGGCGATGTCGCTGCCGGAGGCCGCAAGCGTCCGCAATTCGTCGAGCTTGGAATCGAGCTCGGCGACGGGCTTTTCGAAATCGAGATAGCTGCGCATCTGGTCTGGCATCAACTCAATATAGGGAGAACGGGGCGAAGCGGCGAAGCGGATTCGATGTCGCGGTAAGAAGTGTAGATTCGTCAATGAGTTGGCTTGTGTGCTCGCAACGAGCCCAGGCCAAATCATCGTGAGGCCCCGGCTCTTTCTGCGGAGATGTGGCCGAAGTCAAGGCGGTTTCGGGCTGTGGCCTGTAGCCGGGCTACAGTAGCCTCATTTCTCCGCCAGCGGGTGCAGGTCGCGGACCAGGCTCTTCAGCCGCTCCTCGACCACGTGGGTGTAGATCTGGGTGGTCGAGATGTCGGTATGGCCGAGCAGCGTCTGCACGATGCGCAAATCGGCCCCGTTGTGCAGCAGGTGGCTGGCGAAGGCGTGGCGCAGCACGTGGGGGGAGACCAGCCGGGCCTGGAGGCCCGAGGCGACCGCGAGCTCCTTCAAGTCGCGCGCAAAATGCTGCCGCGTCAGATGTCCGCTCTCGCCGAACGAGGGGAACAACCATTTCGAGGCCGCCACGCTGTTCTTCTTGTTGTCTGTCTTTGCCGCCTCCGTCGCCGCGAGATAATCGGCCATCGCCTGGCGCGAGGCCTCGTTGAGAGGCACCAGCCGTTCCTTGTTGCCCTTGCCGCGCACCACGATCATGCGGGCGTCGCGCTTCGCCGCCGTGCGCGGCAGCGCCACCAGCTCGGAGACGCGCAGGCCGGTGGCGTAGAGCACCTCGAGCAGGCAATAGAGTCTCAGGGCGCGCAGCCGTTTCGAGGGCGAGGCATCCTCCGCCTCGCTCAATTCCTTGGCGCGGCGGAGCATGCGGTCGACATCGGCGATCGACAGCACCTTCGGCAGGCCGCGGCCGCGCTTGGGGCCTGACAGGATCGCCGCGGGATCGTCGGTTCTGATTCGCTCGTTCAGGAGGAAGCGATAGAGATGCCGCATCGCCGACAGCCGTCGCGCGACGCTGGTGGACTTGAAACCGCGCGTGTCGAGATCGGCGAGATAGTCGCGCAGCGTCTGTGTTTCCGCGTCCGCGAATGCACGGCCGACGCGGCCGAGAAACTCGGAGAAATCGGTGAGGTCGCGGCGATAGGCATCGAGCGTATTGGGGCCGGCGCCCTGTTCCGCCGCGAGCATGTCGAGGAAGAGGCCGGTGAGTTTTGTGTCCGAGGGCTTGCTGGCGGAAGATCTGGCACGCATGCCGGCAGCCTAGCTGCTATTTCTTGAGAAACTTATCCGGTGGGATCGTCACCGTCATTTCCCGCGGCTTGGGATTGACGAAGTTCGCCAGCGCGAAGACCACGCCATAGACGATGCCGGCGATCACGGCGACGACCGTCAGGAAGCGGAACAGGCTGGGCATCGGCAGGATCTCGGAGCGGGTCTCGGTCAGGCGGCTTGGCGGGCAAATTAACCAATGAAATCATCCAACACGTTCGCCGTTTCGTGGCAAGAGTCCTCTGGCGAGGGCCCCTGCGGGGTCGTATAGGTGGCCAAAGGATGCCGCCTTTGGCGGCAGATCGAGCGAGACCCATTCGAGCGAGACAAATGCCCGACGCCGCGTTGCCGATCCAAGCCTCGCCCGAGGCCGACATCCTGTCGGCGCTGGGGACGCGCTCGGTCGTGCTCGTCGGCATGATGGGGGTGGGCAAATCCACCATCGGCCGCCGCATGGCTCTCCGGCTCAAGCTGCCCTTCGTCGATGCCGACACCGAGATCGAGGCCGCGGCCGGCATGACCATACCGGAAATCTTCGAGCGCCACGGCGAGCCGCATTTCCGCGACGGCGAGGCCCGCGTGATCGCGCGACTGCTCGACGGCGGCCCCATCGTGCTGGCGACCGGCGGCGGCGCCTTCATGCGCGAGGAGACGCGGGCGCGCATCGCCGCGAAGGCGATCTCGATCTGGCTCAAGGCCGATCACGACGTCATCATGCGCCGCGTGCGCCGGCGCGCCGACCGTCCGCTGCTCCAGACCGCCGATCCCGAAGGAACCGTGACGCGCCTGCTCACCGAGCGCGAGCCGGTTTACGGCCATGCCGACCTCACCATCGCCTCGCGCGACGTGCCGCACGACAAGATCGTCGACGAGACCATCGAGACGCTGCGTGCGCATCTTTGCGGCGAACGGGCGTCCACGCCACCAGCCGACGTCGCGAGTGCCGCACGATGACCGCGCCCTTGAAACATTCTGATCCCGTCACAGTCGAGGTCGCGCTGGAGAATCGCGCCTATGACATCGTCATCGGCCGCGGCGTTCTGGCTTCGCTCGGCGAACGCGTCGCGCGCCTGCGCCCCGGCGTGCGCACTGCGATCGTGACGGATCGCACCGTCGCGAAATACTGGCTCGAGCCTGCCGAGGCCTCACTGGCCGCCGCGGGCATTCCGACATCGCGCATCGTCGTCGAGGAAGGCGAGATATCCAAGACCTATGCCGGTCTCGAAAAGGTCAGCGAAGCCCTGATCGCCGCGAAGATCGAGCGCAACGATCTCGTCATCGCGCTCGGCGGCGGTGTCGTCGGCGATCTCGCCGGCTTTGCGGCGGCGATCCTGCGCCGCGGCGTCGATTTCGTGCAGGTGCCGACCTCGCTGCTGGCGCAGGTCGATTCCTCCGTCGGCGGCAAGACCGGCATCAACTCGCCGCAGGGCAAGAATCTGCTCGGCGCCTTCCACCAGCCGGTGCTGGTGATCGCCGACACCGCCGTGCTCGACACGCTGTCGCCGCGGCAGTTCCGCGCCGGCTATGCCGAGGTCGCCAAATACGGCGTGCTCGGTGATGAGGCCTTCTTCGCCTGGCTCGAGAAGAATCATTCCGACATCGCCAAAGGCGGTTCGGCGCGCGAGCATGCGATCGCGACCTCCTGCCGCGCCAAGGCCGGCGTGGTCTCGCGCGACGAGCGCGAGACAGGCGAGCGTGCGCTGCTCAATCTCGGCCATACGTTCGGCCATGCGCTGGAAGCCGCGACCGGCTTCTCCGACCGCCTGTTTCACGGCGAGGGCGTTTCGATCGGCATGACGCTGGCGGCGCAGTTTTCCGCGAAGCTCGGCATGATCGGCGAAGCGGATGCGACGCGCGTCGAGCGTCACCTGATTGAGGCCGGCCTGCCGACGCGCTTGCAGGACATCGCGGGCTTTGCGCAGGAGGGGCTTGCCGATGCCGACGCGCTGATGGCGCTGATGGCGCAGGACAAGAAGGTCGTGCGCGGCAAGCTCACCTTCATCCTGCTGGAGGCCGTGGGACGCGCCGTGATCGTGAAGGATGTCGAACCGGCTCCGGTGCGCGACTTCCTCAAGGACAAGCTCGCCCACAAGGCGTGACACGCGGTTGAACGGCGCTAAAGCGTTTTCGAGCGAAGTGGGTACCGGTTCGCGTCAAGAAAACGCGTCAAAACAAGAAACCAGAGTGGTTCATGGATTGGCTCGGATTCACCATCGTCATTCTCTGCCTGCTCGTCTCCGGCTTCTTCGCCGCGAGCGAGACCGCGCTGACCGGCGCCTCGCGCGCCAGCATGCTGCGGCTCTCCAAGCAGGGTAATCGCGACGCCGACGTGGTCTCGCAGCTGCTCGACATGCGCGAGCGCCTGATCGGCGCGCTGCTGCTCGGCAACAACATCGCCAATATCAGTGCATCCGCCCTGGCCACCAGCATCTTCACGGCCTGGTTCGGCGATGTCGGCGTGCTCTATGCCACCGGCCTGATGACCGCACTGGTCGTGATTTTCGCCGAGGTGCTGCCCAAGACCATCGCGATCAACGCGCCCGACCGCATGGCGCTGGCGGTCGCGCGCCCGATGCGGCTGACGATGTACGTGCTGGGGCCGCTGCTGCGGATCGTGGAAGTCATCGTGCGGCTGTTGATGCGCCTGTTCGGCCTTGCCGGCGAGCACCAGGCGATCCTGTCGCCGACCGAGCGCCTGCGCGGTGCGGTCGACCTGCTGCACCACGAAGGCAAGTTCGAGAAGCACGACCGCGACATGCTCGGCGGGCTGCTCGATCTGCGCGAGCTCCAGGTCTCCGACGTCATGATCCATCGCACCGAGATGACGATGATCAACGCCGACCTGCCGCCGGAGGATCTGGTGCGCGAGGTGCTGGCGGCCGAATACACCCGCATACCGTTGTGGCGCGAGAAGCCGGAAAACATCATCGGCGTGCTCCACGCCAAGGATTTGCTGCGCGCGATCCGCGCGGCCGACGGCGAGACCTCGCGCATCGACGTCTCCACCATCGCGCTGCCGCCCTGGTTCGTGCCGGAGATGCGGCCCGTCTCCGAGCAGCTCAAGGCGTTCCGCCGCCGCAAGACCCATTTCGCCCTGGTCGTCGACGAGTATGGCGAAGTTGAAGGTCTCGTGACGCTGGAAGACATTCTGGAAGAGATCGTTGGCGACATCTCCGACGAGCATGATGTCGTGGTCGCGGGCGTGCGCGCCCAGCCGGACGGCTCGGTCGTCGTCGACGGCTCGGTGCCGATCCGCGATCTCAACCGCGCCATGGACTGGCACCTGCCCGACGAAGAGGCAACGACGGTCGCCGGCCTCGTCATTCACGAGGCGCGCTCGATCCCCGACCGCGGCCAGAGTTTCACCTTTCACGGCTTCCGCTTCCGCGTCCTCCGCCGCGAACGCAACCGCATCACCGCACTCCGTATTTCACCGGTGCCGCGCGAGACGGAAATGGAGGAAGCCAAGCGGCGGCGGGCGGGGACGTCGTTTTGACGCGGTAGCTTTGGCTCTGAAGCTTCCACATCGTCATGGCCGGGCTTGACCCGGCCATCCACGTCTCACTGGCCGCACCAAGAACGTGGATGCCCGGGACATAGGCGAGCGGCAGCGACGCCGTCCTTCGTACGGCTATGCCCGGGCATGACGACCATTTCGATGACGCACGAGGCCTCCAGCCGAGAGTGAAGAAGCCTCAGCCTTCCCCCGGCGCTTGCGCGTGGATCGCCAGCGCGTGCACGCTGCCTGCGAGTTCCGCGGCCAGCGCCGAATTTATCATGCGGTGGCGATCGACCCGGCTCTTCCCTTTGAAGCCCTGAGACACGATATAAACGCGGAAGTGCGTCTCGCCGCTCGGCCGATGGCCGGCGTGGCCCTCATGCAAATGTGACTCGTCGACGACTTGCAGGCTTTCCGGCGTGAAAGCTTCCTGCAACTTGTTGCTGATAGTGTCTCTCATAGCCATGGGTGTGCCATTAAGGTGCGCGACCGCACTCCGTCAATTCCGTAGGTCGCCTTTGGCGGCCGTTCTTGAGAACGCCGAGGCGAAGCTTCGGGTATGTGTTTTCAGCTAATTGCAATGTCAAGACTTGAAGGTTTTTGCATTGCGTAGTCAAAGTCAGCCATGCCGATCGATTCATCAAAGTTCTTCGACTCCATCCGGGTCAAGCCGAAAGGCAAGCAGCCGGACGTGAAGCCGCGCGACGCCGTGGTCAATTGCGAATGGACCGGGTGCCAGAACAAGGGCGCCCATCGTGCGCCCAAGGGTCGCGACAACCAGCGTGAGTACTGGCACTTCTGCCTGAACCATGTGCGCGAGTACAACCAGAACTACAATTTCTTCTCCGGCATGAATGCCGACGCTGTCGCGCGCTATCAAAAAGATGCGCTGACCGGTCATCGTCCGACCTGGAAGATGGGCGCCAATGGCGGCGTCAAGAAAGGCGCGGAGGCCGAGATCGACGGCGCCTTCGATCCGTTCAGCATGTTCCAGGAGCTCAACGGCCGCACCGGCTGGCGCGCCGGCCCGCAGGCCGCGCCCAAGGCCGAGACGCGCAAGATCATGAATGCCGAGCGCAAGGCGCTCCAGGTGATGGGCCTCGGCCCCGAGTCCACGCTGGCCGACGTCAAGTCCAAGTACAAGGCGCTGGTGAAGCAGCACCACCCCGACGCCAACGGCGGCGACCGCTCCACCGAGGATCGCCTGATCGAGATCATCAAGGCGTATAATTATCTGAAGACCGTGGTGCGCGAGGCCTGAGGCCTCTCCCCGCGCCGCAGTATCGTAGGGTGGGCAAAGCGAAGCGTGCCCACCACTTCTGTTGCGGTGTTGGATCGATGGTGGGCACGGCGCAAGTGCGCCTTTGGCCACCCTACGATTCCCGGCTCGCGGAGATATCCGCGGTCCCTCACATCTTCGGCATCGCCCCCACATATGACGAACTCGGCCGGATCAGCCGTCCGGTCCGCTGCTGCTCGCGCGCATGCGCCGTCCAACCGGCGGCGCGCGCCACCGCGAAGATCGGCGTGAAGGCCTGCCTCGGGATCGCCAGCGCATCGAGCAGGATTGCGGTGAAGAACTCGACATTGGTCTCCAGCGGCCGCTCCGGGTTCTTCCTGCGCAAGGCTGCGCGGATATAGGCCTCGACCTCGCCGGCGAACGGCAAATCGGCGCCGTCCGAGGCCAGCGCCTCGATCGCGGTCTTGAGCACGTCGGCGCGCGGATCGCGCACGCGATAGACGCGGTGGCCGAAGCCCATCATCCGCTCGCCGCGGGCAAGTGCTGCGTCCACCCAGGGCTGGATGCGCTCGCGCGAGCCGATCGCGTCGAGCATTTCCAGCACCGGCTCCGGCGCGCCGCCATGCAGCGGACCCGTCAGCGCGCAATAGCCGGCGGTGACGGCGGCAAACAGATCTGCCTGCGTCGAGGCCACCACGCGCGCGGTGAAGGTCGAGGCGTTCATGCCGTGGTCGCTGGCGGTGACGAGGTAGGCGTCCAGGGCCGTGACCTCGCGGGGTTCAGGCGCCCGCCCGTGCAGCATGCGAAGCGTATCGGCAGCCTGGCTCACGTTCGGATCGGGCGCCACGGGATCGAGACCCCTGGCGCGGCGGACGAGCGCGCCCGCAATCACCGGGAATGCGCCGACGATCGTCGCCTCGTGGGCGAGGCCGTGCTCGGCGCGAAGTCCCGCGACCGCCGCGCGAAACCCGTCGACGACACCCATGCCGCGCGTTGCCGGCAGCAACTCATCCAGCCGCGCGAAGGCGCGCTCGCGTGCCGCGCCGAGGCTCGCGCGCACATTGGCTTCGTTCAGCGTGGTTATGCAGGCGCCGTTCCAGAGCCGGGCGGTGACGCCTTCAAAGCTCGACTGCCTGGCGAGGGTGCCTACATGCTCGCCGGCGATGATCAACTCGCCGCGCTCGCCGTCGACATGGCTCAGCACGGTTTCTGCCGCGGGAACGCCGTCCAGCCCGATCTGGCTCTTGGTGAGGTGGATGTTCATGGCCCAAATCTCCTTTGCACCAGCCAAAGGTCGGGCCTCTCGACAGATTGATCAATCTTGATTACATAAATCAATATGAAAAATTCGGAAGGTCTCTACCTCTCCGCCCGGGAAGCCGCAGCCGAGCTCGCGATCTCGCCGGCCACGCTCTACGCCTATGTCAGCCGCGGCCTGGTCCGGTCCGAGCCGACGCCGGACTCGCGCAAGAACCGCTATCGCGCCGAGGACGTCCGGGCGCTGAAGGAGCGTCGGGTGCCGACGCCGGAGCCGCGCGGCCTGCGCAGCTTCGATGCCGATCTGCCGGTCATGGACACCGAGATCTCCACCATCACCGAGGACGGCGCGATCTATCGCGGCGTCAATTGCGTTGATCTCGCGGAGAACGACACGCTGGAGCACACGGCGACGCTTCTGTGGGACGTCTCCGGCGTCGATCCCTTTGCGCCGGATAATCAGCCCGCGGTGTCCGATGAGATGCGCCTGATCGCGCAGGCGGCACGCCGCGCCGCGCCGATCGATCGCGCCATTGCCGTGCTGGCGCTCGCATCGAGCGCCGATCCCCGCGCCTTCACCCGCGCGCATGATGGACGCGCGATGGTCGGTGCGCGCATCGTCCGACTCCTGGTCGCGACCATGCTCAATACGGAGCCGTCCGCCGAGCCACTGCACCAGCAGATCGCGAGGGCCTGGGCGCCCGACAACAAGCACGCGGCCGATCTCATCCGCCGCGCGCTGGTTCTGCTCGCCGAGCATGAATTGAACGCGTCCACCTTCACCGCGCGTTGCGCAGCCTCGACCGGCCTCAATCTTTATGACTCCGCCATCGCCGGCCTCGCCGCGCTGAAGGGACCGAAGCACGGCGGCGCCGGCGTGCTCGCCTCGCAGCTCGTCAAGGCGCTGGTGGATCGTGACGTCGAGCCAATGGTCCGCGAACGCGTCGCGCTCGGCGAACGCTTTGCGGGCTTCGGTCACGGTGTCTACAAGCGGGGCGATCGGCGCGCGCAGTCGCTCCTGAATGCCCTGGCCCGCACCGGCGCACCGCGCAAATTCACCAAGGAGGTGCCCGAGCGCATCGCGGAGGCGACCGGCGAGCTCGTCAACATCGACTACGCGCTCGCGGTGCTCGTACACGCGCTGCGCCTGCCCGCAGGCAGCGAGCTCGCCTTGTTCGCCATGGCCCGCAGCGTCGGCTGGATCGCTCATGCGAGCGAGCAATTACAGTTCGGCAAGCTGATCAGGCCTAGAGCGCGTTATGTTGGGCCTGCACCGGGGCGAAGGGCAGGGGGCGCGGACTCCAAGGGATAATCAAAAACCCTCATGGTGAGGAGCGCGGAACGCGCGTCTCGAACCATGCAGGCCCGGCTTTCGCCCACGGCCATCCTTCGAGACGCCCGCCGTTGGCGGGTCCTCCGGATGAGGAGGGTGGGCTTGGATACGGTCAATCACCCCCGCGGCTTCGCCACCGCCACATCGCCACCGTTTCGGCGGCGATAGATCCAGACCGCCAGGCCCAGAACGATCGCGCCGCCGATCACGGTCAGGATCCAGATGTGCTTGCCGACATGTCCATGGTGATGCAGCCCGGCATATTCGTGCAGGGCCGACACCGCCAGCACGCCCGGCAGCACATGCGCCGGCGCCCAGACCAGGATCGCCGGGATGTTGATGGCGTAGAAGCGGGCCGGGGGCATGCCGAGCGCACCCGCGGTGACCGGGACGAAGGCCCGGATCGGCGGCGCGAAGCGGGCGAAGAACACCGCCCAGGTGCCGAAGCGGTGGAAGAAAGTCTCGCTCTGCTCGACCACCCGCGGATAATTGGTCAGCGGCCAGGTGTTGAGGATCTCCCGTTGCTGCCGGTGCCCGATCCAGTAGGCCGAACCATCGCCGAGCACTGCGCCCAGCGCTGCCGCCAGCAACACCCATTGCAGCCGAAGCTCGCCGCCTGGGACCAGGGCGCTCAGCGCCAGGATGATGGTCGAGCCCGGGATGACGGACCCCACCACTGGAACCGCCTCCAGCAGGGCCGCCAGGAACAGGGTCAGATAGGCCAGCCACGCGTGGGCCGAGACGAATGAAATGAGGGGATCGAGAAAGGACGTCACATCGTCTCTGTGGTGGGATTGGGCCTAGGAGATTGGCCTCGGGGTTCGGACCCTACATAAGTAACGAGCGGCGGCAAAAGTGCCAGCCGCGTAGGCAGGACCGTGCCTCCGCACGAAATTCAGGCGTGATTCGCAGGGCAGCCTTCCAAAAATCGCGTTCCTTGCCTATCTAAATGAAAAGACAACGGAACTTTGATTGGGGGGCGGGCTTCTGCCCGCACGTTGTCTCTGATAGGTTCGCAACAGCACCCAGCCGCAGCCAACGTGCAATAACTGGTCTCGGGATCGCCCGGGACCTCGGAGGATTGATGACGACCGCCGCGATGTCCAAAGTTGAGGAAGTTTCCGGTTTGCCCGACATGAAGGTGTCGGTGCGCCAGGTGTTCGGGATCGACAGCGATCTCGAAGTCCCCGCTTATTCCGAAGTCGATCCTCACGTCCCCGAAGTCGATTCCGATTACCGTTTCGATCGCGCCACCACGCTCGCCATTCTCGCCGGCTTCGCCCACAACCGCCGCGTCATGGTCACGGGTTATCACGGCACCGGCAAGTCCACCCATATCGAGCAGGTCGCCGCGCGACTGAACTGGCCCTGCGTGCGCGTCAACCTCGACAGCCACATCAGCCGTATCGACCTCGTCGGCAAGGACTCGATCGTGGTCCGCGACGGCAAGCAGGTCACCGAATTCCGCGACGGCATCCTGCCCTGGGCGCTCCAGCATAACGTCGCGCTGGTGTTCGACGAATACGACGCCGGCCGCCCGGACGTGATGTTCGTGATCCAGCGCGTGCTGGAAGTCTCCGGCCGGTTGACGCTGCTCGACCAGAACAAGGTGATCAAGCCGCATCCCGCATTCCGCATGTTCTCGACCGCCAACACCGTCGGCCTCGGCGACACCTCGGGCCTCTATCACGGCACCCAGCAGATCAACCAGGGCCAGATGGACCGCTGGTCGATCGTGACCACGCTGAACTACCTCAGCCATGACGAGGAAGTGGAGATCGTGCTGGCCAAGGCCAAGCACTATCGCACCACGGAGGGCCGCGACATCGTCAACAAGATGGTTCGCCTCGCCGATCTCACCCGCAACGCCTTCGCCAATGGCGATCTGTCGACAGTGATGAGCCCGCGCACCGTGATCACCTGGGCGGAAAACGCCGACATCTTCGGCGACATCGGATTTGCGTTCCGGGTCACCTTCCTCAACAAGTGCGACGAGCTGGAACGGCCCCTCGTCGCCGAGTTCTACCAGCGCTGCTTCAACGCGGAGCTGCCGGAATCGGCGGTGAACGTGGCGCTCAGCTGATTTCTCGCGATATGTCGTCCCGGCGAACGCCGGGACCCATACCGCGTGATGTCTCGAGTGAAGCGACGCTGCTAATTCTCCTGACGCAATGATCGCCGGTGGTTATGGGTCCCGGCCTTCGCCGGGACGACGGGTAAGGGCGAGATGAGCACCACCTCCAACTCCAAATTCCGCAACACCAAGGAAGCGCCGACCGAGCCGTTCAAGCGCTCGGTGGCCTCCTGCCTGAAGGCGATCGCCAAGGCGCCCGAGCTCGACGTCAGCTTCGCCGCCGAGCGTCCAGGGCTCGCGCCGGGCAAGGCGCGGCTGCCCGAGCCAGCGCGAAAGATGACTAGGCGGGATGCCGCGATCGTGCGCGGCCATGCCGATTCCATCGCACTCAAGCTCGCCTGTCATGATCCAAAGGTGCATCGCAAGCTGATGCCGGGCAATCCGCAGGCGCGCGGCGTGTTCGAGGCGGTGGAGCAGGCCCGGGTCGAGGCGATCGGCGCGCGGCGCATGGCGGGCGTTGCGAAAAACCTCACCGCGATGCTCGACGACCATTTCCATCGCGGCAAGTTCGACGAGATCACCGATCGCGCCGACGCGCCGCTCGCCGACGCGCTGGCGATGCTCGTGCGCGAACGCCTGACCGGCATGGCGCCGCCGACGGCCGCCAAGAAGATGGTCGATCTCTGGCGTCCTATCCTCGAAGACAAGATCGGCAGGCGGCTCGACCGGCTCGATACCGTGGTCGAGGACCAGACCAGGTTCGGCGATGCCGTGCACGATCTCCTGACGGCGCTCGAAATCGGCGACGAGCGCAGCGCAGACAGCGAAGACAATGACGAGAACGACGAGAACCAGGACGGCGACAACGATCAGTCCGGCGCCGAGGGTTCGCCCGATTCCGACGCCGCGCAGGAGATGAGCGCCGATCAGGCCCAGGCGTCGAGCGAGGAGATGAGCGAGAGCGCGATGGAAAGCGCGCAGGCCTCGACCTCCGACACCTTCGACGACGGCGAGCTCGGCGACGACGAGACGCCGGGCGAGGCGACGCGGCCGAATTCGCACGGCAAGAACGAGCCGCGGGGGCCGGAATATCATGCCTTCGCGCCGAAGTTCGACGAGATCATTGCCGCCGAGGACCTCTGCGACCATGACGAGCTGGAGCGCCTGCGCGCCTATCTCGACAAGCAGCTCGCGCATCTGCAGGGCATCGTCGCCCGTCTCGCCAACCGCCTCCAGAGGCGCTTGATGGCGCAGCAGAACCGCGCCTGGGAGTTCGATCTCGAAGAAGGCATCCTGGACCCCGCGCGGCTGTCGCGCGTGGTGACCGATCCCTATCACCCGCTGTCCTTCATGCACGAGAAGGAGGCGACGTTCCGCGACACCGTGGTGACGTTGCTGCTCGACAATTCCGGCTCGATGCGCGGCAGGCCGATCACGGTCGCGGCGACCTGCGCCGACATTCTCGCCCGCACGCTGGAGCGTTGCGGCGTCAAGGTCGAGATTCTCGGCTTCACGACGCGCGCCTGGAAGGGTGGGCAATCGCGCGAGGCGTGGCTTGCCGCCGGCAAGCCGGCCAGTCCGGGCCGCCTCAACGATCTCCGCCACATCATCTACAAATCGGCGGACGCCCCGTGGCGTCGTGCGCGGAAGAATCTCGGCCTGATGATGCGCGAGGGGCTGCTGAAGGAGAACATCGACGGCGAGGCGCTCGACTGGGCGCACAAGCGCCTGCTCGGCCGGCCCGAGCAGCGCAAGATCCTGATGATGATCTCGGACGGCGCGCCGGTCGACGATTCCACGCTGTCGGTCAATCCCGGCAACTATCTCGAGCGGCACCTGCGCCACATCATCGAGGAGATCGAGACCCGCTCGCCGGTCGAGCTGATCGCGATCGGCATCGGCCATGACGTGACGCGCTATTATCGCCGCGCCGTGACGATCGTGGATGCCGAAGAGCTCGGCGGCGCGATCACCGAAAAACTCGCCGAACTCTTCAGCGAGACCAACACCGCGCCGACGCAGCCGGCCGGTCGCCCGCGACGCAAACTGCATTCGTGAGCAAATATCGATCCCGCCGCAGCTTTATCGGCCACGCGGCGGCGGGATTTTCCACTCTCGCACTGTCTCGGCTGGCGCAGGCACAGCCCGCGCCGAAGCCGGCGCTGATCGAGCACGCCGTCGCCGCGCCCGTTGGCATCGAGGTCAATGCGCGGCGGATTCCCAATTTCGAGCCGCGCGACCGCGTGCGCACGCGCTTCGGTTCGCTGGACTATCGCGGCGGCCTGGTGCTGACCTCGCCGCATCGCGGCTTCGGCGGGCTGTCCGGCTTCCGCTTCCTCGACAGCAAAGGCGAGCGCTTCCTCGCGATCTCCGACCAGGGCACCTGGTTCACCGGTCGCATCCGCTATTCCGGGCGGAGCATGACCGGTCTCGACGACGTCGAGGCCGCGCCGGTGCTCAATGCGGAGGGGCGGCCGATCACGGAGAAGCGGCTGTGGTACGACACCGAGTCGCTCGCGCGCGACGGCGACCTCGTCTATGTCGGGCTCGAGCGCGTCAACCAGATCATGCGGTTCGATTTTGCGAAGGGCGGCACACGCGCCCGCGGCGAGGTGCTGCCGACTCCGCCGGCGGTGCGCAAGCTGCCCTATAATAAGGGGCTCGAGGCGTTGGTGTTTGTCCCCAAGGACATATCAAAGGGCCAGCCGCTCGCGGGGACCTTGATCGCGCTGTCGGAGGGCGGCTTCGATGCCGACGGCAATCTGATCGGATTTTTGCTCGGCGGCCCCACGCCCGGCCAGTTCAGCATTCGCCGCACCGACCAGCAGCTCATCAGCGACGCCGTGCTGCTGCCCTCGGGCGACCTCCTGATCCTCGAACGCAAATTCTCCTGGTTCACCGGCGTCGATATCCGCATCCGCGCAATTCCCCTGAAATCGATCGCGCCGGGCGCATTGGTCGACGGCCCCGTGCTGTTCAAGGCCGATCTCGGCCACGAGATCGACAACATGGAAGGCATCGACGCCCATTTCACGCCCGAGGGCGAGACCGTGCTGACGCTGGTGTCGGACGACAATTTCTCGATGCTCCAGCGCACGCTGCTGCTGCAGTTCGCGCTGGTGGAGTAGCCGCAATGCATCCCCCGCGAGCCGCCATGCCCGCCGCGCGGCTGGCAATCGGCGCATCGCTCACTACACTCTCTCCAACTCCCGCCCTCCCTC
>NZ_JBVVPS010000020.1:0-140334 GCF_055811355.1 Bradyrhizobium sp. WSM4873
TCTCGGATGATGCGCAGTTGATACGGTCACTTCCCGGCGTAGGTCCCGTAGCCTGCATGCAGCTGATCGCACAGATGCCGGAACTCGGCCGGGTCGGACCGAAACAAATTGCGGCGCTTGCCGGCCTGGCCCCCTTCAACGTTGACAGCGGCGCCTTCCGTGGCAAACGCAAGATCGCCGGGGGCCGAAAGCGCGTGCGTGACGCCCTCTACATGGCCGCTCTGAACGCGGTTCGCCGCGCCGATCCGTTCAAAGCCTTCTACACCCGACTGCGACAGACCGGCAAACCAGCCAAACTCGCCCTCATTGCCGTCGCCAGGAAGCTGCTCACAGTCCTCAATGCCATCATGCGCGACAGGAAACCGTACCTGCACACCAAGCCAACATAACAGTTGCCGGATCTGCGCGCGCCTGAGGCGCGCTTGTCCGGGACGACGCGGAGAGTGGGACGGAGCGCTCCCTAAACGCGCTACAGCACCTCGCCCTTCAGCAACCGCGGTATCTCACCGGTCAAACCCGCGGCCTGGCGGATGAACAGGTTCTTCAGCGGCGGGGCGCGGTCGACCAGGCCGAGGCCGATGTCGCGCACGGTGCGCAGCAGCGTCGATTGATTCGAGAACAGGAAGTTGAGCGAGTTGGTGGCAACGCCCATGGCCATCGTGTCGAAACGGCGCCAGCGCTGGTAACGTTCGAGCACGTCGGCGGCGCCGATATCCATGCCGAGCCGCGCGGCATCGACCACGACTTCGGCCAGCGCGGCGACGTCCTTCAGCCCCATATTGAGACCCTGGCCCGCGATCGGGTGAATGACGTGGGCGGAATCGCCGACCAGCGCGAGGCGCTCGGCGATGAAGGAGCGTGCGACGAAATAGGACAGCGGAAACGCGCGCGGCTTGTCGAGCGCCTTCACCTCTCCGAGATGCAGGCCGAAGCGTTGCTCGAGCTCGCCGTGGAATTCTTCGTCGCTCAACGCAACGATACGCGCGGCTTCGCTGCGGCGCTCGGTCCATACCAGCGAGGAGCGTTTGCCCGAAAGCGGCAGGATCGCGAACGGACCCGCCGGCAGAAAATGCTCTTCGGCGCGGCCCTCGTGATCGCGCTCATGGCCGACGGTGACGACGATGCCGGATTGATCATATTCCCAGCCATGGGTAGCGATGCCGGCGCGTTCGCGCAGTTTCGACTTCGCACCGTCGGCCGCGACCAGGAGGCTCGCCGCGATGACACTGCCGTCGCCGAGCGTCACGTCGATGCCTTCGGCCCGCGCGTCGTAAGACGACACTGTGGTCGCGCGGAGATCAATGCCCTCGGCCTCGGCGCGCACCACCAACGCATCAATCAGGCGGCGGTTCTCGACCATATGCGCAAAGGGCTCGCCCGGCGCGACATCGCCGGCAAAGTTGAGGAACGCCGGACGGGTGGCGTCTTCGAGCTTTGAATCGGTGACGATCATGTCGAGGATGGGCTGCGCCTCGCCCCTGACGTCATCCCAGGCGCCGATCGCCTCGAACAGGCGGCGGCAGGCGGCCACGATCGCGGTGGCGCGCGGGTCGCGGCTGGGACGGGTCCCGAGCGCGGGGTCGGCGACGATGACGGGGATCTCGGGCCCGAGCCCCTGGCGCAGCGCCAGGGCCAGCGCCAGGCCTGCAAACGCGCCGCCACCGATGACAATGCTACCCTGTACCGACATACCCAATTCCCGGCTAAGTCTTCGCGTTTCTTAGTCTTGCTAGCAGACTTGAGGTGGGCGAAACAGTGCGGTGAAACAAGGGCGGAAAGCCCCCATTGTGTCATTCCGGAGCAGCGAACCCGGGGCGGCAAGGCGAAAGCTGAATTCCATGTCCAAGAGCCTGATCGACCTCATCTCGATCCTCGACCTCGAACAGCTCGAGGTGAATCTGTTCCGCGGCAACCGTCCGAAGACCAGCTGGCAGCGGGTGTTCGGCGGCCAGGTGATCGGGCAGGCGATGGTTGCGGCGTGCCGCACCGTCGAGGGCAGGCTGCCGCATTCGCTGCATTGCTATTTCATCCTGCCCGGCGATCCGCAGATCCCGATCATCTACCAGGTCGAGCGCCTGCGCGACGGCAAGAGTTACTCGACGCGACGCGTCACCGCGATTCAGCACGGCAACGCGATCTTCTCGATCATGGTGTCGTTCCATGCCGAGGAGGAGAGCGCGTTCGATCACCAGGACAAGATGCCCGACGTGCCGCCGCCGGAAAAGCTGACGGCGGAGGAGGTGGCGAAGCAGCCGATGTTCAAGGAGATGCCGGAGTTCATCCGCCGCTACTATGAATCCGACCGTCCGATCGAGCTGCGCCCGGTCGAGCTCGGCCGCTATTTCGGGGAGAGGATCGAGGACGGCCGCATCCATGTCTGGATCAAGACCGCGGCGACGCTGCCGGACGATCCGGCGCTGCACATGTGCGCGCTGGCCTACGCGTCCGACTTCTCGCTGCTCGATGCGATCATGGCGCGCTACGGCCGCACCCTGTTCGACAAGCGCATGATGCCCGCGAGCCTCGACCACGCGATGTGGTTTCACCGCCCGTTCCGCGCCGACGAATGGCTGCTCTACGCACAGGATTCGCCGAGCGCGCGAAGCGGCCGTGGCTTGACGCGCGGCTCGATCTTCAAGCCCGACGGCACGCTGGTGGCTTCCGTCGCGCAGGAAGGCTCCGTGCGCGAACGGAAGGCCTAGGAGGCACAAGCACGATCGATCGCGCTTATGCCTCTCGAGGTCATGCCCTGAGCGATCCGCGCGGAGCCAGAACGGTCTCCGACGCGAACCAGTTCATGATCCAGCGATATACCCACGGGATCGGGATGATGAAGCCGCACAGGAATGCGGCCACGATGCCCCGCCAGAGAATTCCGAGACCGCTGCCGTTGAAGACGATCTCGCGCCGCGTGCCTTCGATGCTGCGACAGAACCAGCGCATCTGAGCCGCGGCGACCCAGGCCCAGCCGATGATGGTGATGATGGAGATCGCAAACAGCAGGCTATAGCCGACATAGGCCCAGACCGTGCCGGTGAAGCTCAGGCCGAGCGGCTGCCCGTTGGAGGCGAGGTTCGCGACCATCCATTTGATCAGGAGCCAGTACAGAACGATCTGGGCAATGAACAGCAAATTGCTCAGCAAGGGGACGCCGATCAACCCGATCACGATCGCCAGAACGATGAACCCGAAATACCAGGGCACCAGCGCCATCGCATTGCCGGTGAAGCTGAGATTGGGCCGCCCGGGGACCTTCACGCAGGACACGATCCATTTCGTGTACCAGACGAACACCCACGGCACCGGGATGATGAAGCACATGCCGATCAGCATCACGATGCTGCGCCAGGTGAACTCGAGGATGCCGAAATCGACCGCCAGCGATCCTCCGCCGCCACCGCCGCCGTAGCCCCCGGAGCCCATCATCGGCGGGCCGCCAGCCGGCATCATCGGGGGTGCACCGCCGCCGCTGATCAGGCCGGGGATTTCGGCCGCCTTCTGCCAGCCGGCCATGCCCTCCGACCACACCAGCGTATCCGGGCGCACGACTCCCTGGGCGACGAGGTCGCGGAATTGCCCTTCCTGATAGGGCCCCTGCTGCTTGCCCTCGGATGCGTAGAACCAACTCGCCATGAAGCGTCCCCCTCGAACATAGTTTTGTACCGGCCGCGACGCTTGGGTTCATCGCATCCATGCCAAAAACGCATTGTGGAGGATGAACGGCTGCCCTGTACAGAGGCGGCCGTTCACATGGCCCAACGATTTTCCGCTTCAATCTGCAACTTTTTTATGCCATTTGCCCGGAAAGATGCCAGATTGACGCAGCGCCGGGGACATACGGCGCGGCGCATCCCGGGGAATAGGCCTGACCATGAAACTCGTCGTCGCGATCATCAAACCCTTCAAGCTCGATGAAGTCCGCCAGGCGCTGACGGCGATTGGCGTCCACGGCATGACCGTGACCGAAGTGAAGGGCTATGGCCGCCAGAAGGGCCACACCGAGATCTATCGCGGCGCCGAATATGTCGTGAATTTCCTGCCGAAGCTGCGGATCGAGATCGCGGTTGCCTCCGATATCGCGGAGAAGGCCGTCGCCGTCATCACCGCGACCGCGCGCACCGGCCAGATCGGCGACGGCAAGATCTTCGTCACGCCGATCGATCACGCGACCCGCATTCGCACCGGCGAGACCGACAGCGACGCGCTCTAGATTTTTGCCTTGACGCGTTTTCGTTTCGCGAAGCGGTATCCGCTTCGCTCGAAAACGCTCTTCTTCGATCGCACCGGGCAACGGCGCCACAGCGTGCGACGCAATCAATAGCTGGGGGAAACGACATGGCGGGATTGTTGCGCCGCGCGGCTGCTATTGCCGCGCCGATCGGGCTTGTGTCGATCATGGCTTCGCCGGCGCGTGCCGCGGGCTCCGAGATCAACACCGCCGACACCGCCTGGATGATCGTCGCCACCGCATTGGTGCTGATGATGACGATCCCGGGGCTCGCGCTGTTCTATTCCGGCATGGTGCGCAAGAAGAACGTGCTCGCGACCATGGCGCAGAGCCTCGCCGCGGTGACGATCATCTCCATTCTCTGGGTCGCGTTCGGCTATTCGCTGTGCTTCGTCGGCGACGGCCCGTGGATCGGCACGCTCGACCGCTGGTTTCTCGCCGGCATGACCATGGACAGCGTCAACCCGGCGGCGAAGACGATCCCGGAAGCGCTGTTCATGCTGTACCAGATGACGTTTGCGATCATCACGGTGGCGCTGGTCGCGGGTGCGGTGGCCGACCGGATGCGGTTCTCCGCCTATCTGCTGTTCTCGGTGGCTTGGTTCATCTTCGTCTACATTCCGCTGGCGCATTGGGTCTGGGGCGGCGGCTTCCTCGCCAGCATGGGCGTGCTGGATTTCGCCGGCGGTCTCGTGGTGCATCTGTCGGCCGGCACCGCCGGCCTCGTCGCAGCGAAGGTGATGGGACGCCGCCACGGCTACGGCACCGAAAATCTCTCGCCGTTCGATCTGTCGCTCGCGGTGATGGGCACCGGCCTGTTGTGGGTCGGCTGGTTCGGCTTCAACGGCGGCTCGGCGGGCGCAGCCAATTCGCGCGCGGTGTTGGCGATCATCGCGACCCATCTCGCCGCCTGCTCCGGCGCGCTGACCTGGGGCGCGATCGAATGGTCGACGCGGCGCAAGCCATCCGTGCTCGGCATGATCTCCGGCGCGGTCGCCGGCCTCGGCACCATCACGCCGGCCTCGGGCTTCGTGGCGCCCTGGCACGGCATCGTCATCGGCGTGATCGCGGGCCTCGTCTGCTACTGGGCCTGCACGTGGCTGAAGCATCGCTTCGACTATGACGATTCGCTCGACGTGTTCGGCGTCCACGGCATCGGTGGGCTGACCGGCACCCTGCTGGCGGGCGTGTTCGCAACCAGCGCGATCGGCGGCACCGCCGGCCTGCTCGAAGGCCATCCGCAGCAGCTTCTGAGCCAGCTCTACGGGGTCGCCGTCACGTTCGTCTGGTCGGCGGGCGTGAGCTTCATCCTGCTCAAGCTGGTCAGCCTTTTCGTGCCCCTGCGCGTCTCGCGGGAGCACGAGCTCGAAGGACTGGATATTTCGCAGCACGGCGAGGCGCTGCAGTAATTGGGCTTGCGCAACACATAAGCGTATGCTTATATGTTGCCATGATCGAAGCCGACATCTTCAAGGCGCTGGCCGACCCGACCCGCCGCAAGGTCTTTGAGAAGCTTGCCGGCGGAAGCCTGAATGCCAGCGCTTTGCGCGACGGATTGGAGATCAGCCAGCCGGCGATGTCGCAGCATCTCGCGGTGCTGCGCGGGGCAGGCCTGGTGCGCGAACAGCGGCAGGGCCGCTTTGTGAATTACGAAGTCGATCCCGAAGGAATCTCCGCCATCGGGACCTGGCTTGCGCGCTACCGCGCCTATTGGCCGAAACGCATGGATGCCCTCGCCGATCTCTTGAAGGAGATGGATCAATGAGTGACGCCGTGAAGCCTGATCCCTCCGACGCAGCGCTCGTGCTCGAATATCAATTCGATGCGCCGCCGGCCAAGGTCTGGCGCGCGGTGACCATTCCGGCTTTGCGCGAGCGCTGGCTGCCGGATTGCGATCTTGCGGGCGCCGAGCCTGAGACATCGATCCCGGGCCAGGAGGTGCGCTACCGGCTTCGCGATTCCGAGCCGCCGTTTCGCGAAAGCCATGTCATCTTCCGGATCGAGCCGAACAAGGACGGCGGCACCCGCTTCCGCATCATCCAGCAAGCCTGCGAGATCCGCATGAAGCTGCCGCAGCCGGCCAACAGCAATGGCTGCCTGATGCGCGCGGCCGCCTGACACCAACACCACTTCATCACCCGCAGACATGGAGGTCGCCGATGCGCGACATGCTTCAGCTCGTTCCTATGGTCGTCGAACAATCCGCCCGCGGCGAGCGATCCTTCGACATCTATTCGCGCCTGCTGCGCGAGCGCATCATCTTCCTCAACGGCGAGGTCAATGATGCGATGTCCGGACTGGTCTGCGCGCAGCTCTTGTTCCTGGAGGCGGAGAATCCGAACAAGCCGATCAATCTCTACATCAATTCCTATGGCGGCGTGGTCACCAGCGGCCTCGCGATGTACGACACCATGCAATTCATCAAGGCGCCGGTGCATACGCTGTGCATGGGCACCGCGCGCTCGATGGGCTCGTTCCTGCTGATGGCCGGCGAGCCCGGCCACCGCGCCGCCCTGCCCAATGCGAGCCTTCACGTGCATCAGCCACTCGGCGGCTTTCAGGGCCAGGCGTCCGACATCCTGATCCATGCCACCGAGATGCAGGAAACCAAGCGGCGCATCATCCGGCTCTATGCCCAGCATTGCGGGCGCCCCGAGCCGGACGTGGAACGGACCCTGGACCGCGACCACTTCATGACCGCACAGCAGGCGGTCGACTGGGGGCTGATCGACCGGGTCTTCGCGGAACGCAGCGCCGCCTGACGGTCTCTGCCGGCGACCGCTCGGCAGGCCTCGCCCCTACTCAAGCCGGTTGGCCGGTTGCGCGCATTCCGTGAGCAGAAGTACGGGGAGCCCGATATTTCGCAGCACGAACGGCCCTGCAACAGGCGTTCGCGCTACTAAATTACCTTTCCACTGCCCGACGCGTGGGCATCAATGTGTCGGCAGCTTGACGTGCCTTTATTTTAATCAGGCATGATCAGCTATTGAGCGCGGCGTAATGGCGCACTGCACCGCAATACGCGTCAAACGCGAAAACACCCGTTTTCATAGTCCGTTAGGCAACACGCCCGATCTGGCACGGCATTTGATTCTATGGGTCCTGGCTGTGCCCGCGTAGTGAACTTTCTCCCTCGTGGCGAACCAGTCGAGAAACGCCCGGCCACGTCCGGACCGGGCCCAAGCGGGGATAGGACCCATGAAAATTGTTATGGCGATTATTAAGCCATTCAAGCTGGAAGAAGTCCGTGACGCCCTGACCGCCATCGGCGTTCACGGTCTCACGGTGACGGAAGTCAAGGGATATGGCCGCCAGAAGGGCCATACGGAAATCTATCGCGGCGCCGAATATGCCGTGAGCTTCCTGCCCAAGATCAAGATCGAGGTCGCTGTCGCCTCCGACCAGGTCGACAAGACCATCGACGCCATCACGACCGCCGCGAAAACCGGTCAGATCGGCGACGGCAAGATCTTCGTCATCAATCTCGACCATGCGGTTCGCATCCGCACCGGCGAGGCCGATGCTGCGGCCCTTTGATTTCGCGCTCAATCAAAATTCAATCAGGAGTAAATGAAATGACGTTTAAGCGTCCCTATGGCGCGGGATTGGCGGCTCTCGCAGTCGGCCTGTTCGCTGCGACCGCAGCCTACGCCGAGCCAACGGTCAACAAGGGAGACAACGCCTGGATGCTGACATCGACAGTGCTCGTGCTGTTGATGACGATCCCCGGTCTCGCGCTTTTCTACGGCGGCCTCGTCCGCTCCAAGAACATGCTCTCGGTCCTGATGCA
Organism: Bradyrhizobium sp. WSM4873; assembly: GCF_055811355.1. Lineage (NCBI taxonomy): Bacteria > Pseudomonadati > Pseudomonadota > Alphaproteobacteria > Hyphomicrobiales > Nitrobacteraceae > Bradyrhizobium > Bradyrhizobium sp. WSM4873. The sequence continues at coordinate 8,019 of NZ_JBVVPS010000020.1, forward strand.
GGTGTTCTACACCGTCTGCGTCGTCACCGTGATCTGGGCCGTGTACGGCTACAGCCTCGCCTTCACCGGCGGCTCCGACTTCATCGGCGGCTTCTCCAAGGCCTTCATGATGGGCGTTACCACCGACTCGAAGGCCGCGACCTTCTCGGTCGACGCTAACATCTCGGAGCTCATCTATATGTGCTTCCAGATGACCTTCGCGGCGATCACGCCCGCCCTCATCGTCGGCGCCTTCGCCGAGCGCATGAAGTTCGCCGCGCTCGCGCTCTTCGTTCCGCTCTGGGTCACGCTGATCTACTTCCCGATCGCGCACATGGTCTGGTACTGGCCCGGCCCGGACATGATCCAGGACGCAGCCAAGGCTCTGGCTGCTGCGGCTGATGGCGCGGCGAAGACCGCGGCGCAGGCCAAGCTCGATGAGATCAACGCCGACGCAGGCTGGATCTTCAAGAAGGGTGCGATCGACTTCGCGGGCGGCACCGTGGTGCACATCAACGCCGGCATCGCAGGCCTCGTCGGCGCCCTGCTGATCGGCAAGCGCGTCGGTTACGGCAAGGAGCTGATGGCTCCGCACTCGCTGACCATGTCGATGATCGGCGCCTCGCTGCTCTGGGTTGGCTGGTTCGGCTTCAACGCCGGCTCCAACCTCGAAGCCAACGGCGGCGCGGCCCTGGCTATGACCAACTCCTTCGTCGCCACCGCAGCCGCCGCGCTGTCGTGGATGTTCGCGGAGTGGATCATCAAGGGTCACCCGTCGGTGCTCGGCGTCATCTCCGGCGCTGTCGCGGGCCTCGTGGCCGTCACGCCTGCCGCCGGCTTCTCCGGCGTGATGGGTGCGATCGTCCTCGGCCTCGTGGTCGGCGTGGTCTGCCTGTTCTTCTGCACCGTCGTGAAGAACGCGCTCGGCTACGACGACTCCCTCGATGTGTTCGGCGTGCACTGCGTCGGCGGCATCATCGGCGCCCTCGGCACCGGCATCCTCGTCAATCCGGCGTTGGGTGGTGCGGGCATCATCGACTACACCGCGATCCCGCCGAAGGTTGCCGATTACGACTTCGCGGCGCAGATGATCTCCCAGGTCTGGGGCGTCGGCACCACGCTGGTGTGGTCGGGTATCGGTTCGGCGATCCTCTACAAGGTCGTCGATGTGATCGTTGGCCTCCGCGCCAATGTCGAGAGCGAGCGTGAAGGCCTCGATATCACCGAGCACACCGAGCGCGCCTACAACATGTAAGTCTCCTCCCGGGCGCGACCTCCTCGGGGGTCGCGCTCACAACTACGGTTTGGGGCACATACCCGGCAATGTCCCGACCGTTGAGGGGCTCCAGCGCAAGTTGGAGCCCCTTTCTTTTTGTCCGGCTGGGCGGAAAGAAGCGCGAAGAAAAGGATTGCCATTCCGGATAACCGGCGCAGAAATATCGACCACAACAAACAACAAAAGGGAGGTCGTCATGCGTTTGGAAGGCGGATGCTATTGCGGCGAAGTGCGCTATGTCGCCGAGGGCGACCCGATGATGCAGGCGCAGTGTCATTGCCGTGAGTGCCAGTACATCTCGGGCGGCGCGCCCAACACTTTCATCGCGATGCCGGCGGCCGGCTTCAGCTACATCACCGGGCAACCCAAGCAGTTCACGCGCGAGGACCTCGAACGCGCCGTCACGCGCGAATTCTGCGCCGAATGCGGGACCCATCTGGTGACCAAGGTTCCCGGACTGCCGGCTGCGATCCTGAAGGTCGGCACGCTGGACGAGCCTGCGCAGTTCCATCCGCAGATGGCGATCTACACCTGCGACAAGCAGGACTTCCACGCGATCCCCGCGGGCATGGCGACATTCGAGAAGCTGCCGGCGCATTAAAGGCCGCGATGACGGCGCGCTCCCTCCCCCGCATGCGGGGAAGGGCTGGGGAGAGGGTGTCTCAACATCGGGACAGTCCCTGGATGGAGAGAACCCTCACCCGGCGCTACGCGCCGACCTCTCCCGCAAGCGGGAGAGGTGCAAGAACCAGCTCCCCCCGTGGCCCGCATCCCGTATGTTATCCGGCCTCATTATTCCTGCTCTGGACGGAGCCGGCGACCGATGGTTAATCGCGTCTTAACCTCGCCCTATCTATGGTGAACTGAACCGCTTCCCGCCGGCGCCTTGGTCGCGACCGGCTGTTCCAAGAGTGCTGGCGTCCAGAATGGCTATGACCGCTTCATCCCGTGCGCCGCAGGACAGTGGAAGCTCCGATAGCGAACGCTCTCCCTTCGTCCGGCTGAACGAACTGCTGGCGCCGCATCAGCCCGGCAAGCCTTTGATTTCGCTTGCCGTCGGCGAGCCGCAGCATCCTGTGCCCGACTTCGTCGGCCCGGTGCTGGCCAAGCATATCGCCGATTTCGGCCGTTACCCCGCGAACAAGGGCACCGACCCGTTCCGCAAGGCTGCGGGCGCCTGGCTGTCGTCGCGTTTCAGGCTGCCGCGCACCCTCGATGCCGAGAGCGAGATTCTCGTCCTCAATGGCAGCCGCGAAGGCCTGTTCCTCGCCGCGATCGCGGCGGCGCGCTATGTCGGCCCGCGTCCCGGCAAGCCGGCGATCCTGATGCCGAACCCGTTCTATCCGGTCTATGGCGCCGGTGCCCGCGCCGCCGCCTGCGAGCCGGTCTACCTGCCGACGACGGCCGAGAACGGCTTCCTGCCCGATCTTGACGCCATCGACGAGGCGACGCTGGCGCGCACGGTGGCATTCTATCTGGCCTCGCCCGCCAACCCGCAGGGCTCGGTCGCCTCTCGCGATTATTTCACGCGCCTGAAGCAGCTCGCCGACCGCTACGGCTTCGTGATCCTCAGCGACGAGTGCTATTCGGAGATCTACACCCGCGAAGCGCCCGGCAGCGCGCTCGAATGCGCCGGCCCTGATTTCACCCGCGTGGTTGCGTTCCAGTCGCTGTCGAAGCGCTCGAACCTGCCGGGCCTGCGCGTCGGCTTCGCCGCCGGGGACAAAAAACTCATCGGCATGTTCCTCGAGCTGCGCAACATCGCGGCGCCGCAGGTGCCGGTGCCCCTGCAGCATGTCGCTACCGTTGCTTACGGCGACGAGGCGCATGTCGAGGAGAACCGCAGGCTCTACCGGATCAAGTTCGATCTCGCCGACCAGATCATCGGCAATCGTTACGGCTATCACCGGCCCGACGCCGGCTTCTGCGTCTGGCTCAACACGTCAGAAATCGGCGACGACGTGTCCGTGTGCCTGAAACTCTTCACGGAAGCAGGCGTGCGCGTGGTGCCCGGCAGCTACCTGGCGCGGCTCCAGCCCGACGGCTTCAATCCCGGCGCAGGCTACATTCGCCTTGCGCTGGTGCAGGATGGCGAGACCACGGCGCAGGCGCTGCACCGCCTGGTCGAGACTCTGGGTTAGGCGGGGCCCGTGAGCATGTCGACAATCGAACGTGTCATTCCCCTGGTCGGCCATCTGCCGCCCTCGATCCGCGAGGGTCTGGCGCGGCGTGTGCGCGAGCTCAGCGGGCTCGGCCTGATCGCTTTGTCGGGCGTCGCCTCTGCGGCTCTGATGACCTGGTCGGTGCAGGATCCCAGCCTCAGCCATGCAACGTCGCGGCCGATCCGCAACATTCTCGGCTATGCCGGCGCAATCGGCGCCGACCTTGCGATGCAGATCCTCGGGCTCGGCGCGATCATGCTGGTCCTGACGGTCGCGGTCTGGGGCTGGCGCATGTTGACCCATCGCCCGTTCGACCGCGAGGCGCTGCGGCTCGGCTCCTGGATTCTCTGCACGGTGATCGCGGCGGGCTTCGTCAGTTGCTGGCCGCATGGCGGCGCCTGGCCGCTGCCGACAGGCCTCGGCGGCGTGGTCGGCGATGCGCTGGTTCGCGCGCCCGCGGTGATCTTCGGACCGCCGGGCATGATCTATCGAATCGTGCTCGGCACGATCCTGTTCGCCGCGATGGCGGCGACTTTCCTGATCGCCTGCGGCCTCGGCGCACGCGAGCATGACGACGAACTCGCGGAGATCGAGGACGACGACAAGCCGCTCGACCAGGACGAGGAGAGCGATCGCGGTTCGGTATCGCTAGGCTGGCTGTTCCACGCCTTGATGAGCACGAAAGCACGGCTGATCTGGCTGCTTGGCGCGGCCTACCGCTCGCTGGTCTCGAGCGGACCGAAGACCAAGGCCGTTGCATTCAGCCGCCAGGAGCCGAAGCTCGGTGGCGGCCGCGCCGCGCCGTCGATCTCGCCGCAGGCTCAGGACGAGGACTACGACGACGAGCACGAAGAGGTCGAAGAAGACGAGGAAGAGGAGGAGGAGCCCGCCGCCCGCGCGCCGCGCAAGAAGGCTGCGCCCAAGGCCGCTTCCAAGAAATCCTCCGACAAGTTCGAGCTTCCGTCCGTGTCGGTGCTGGCCGCACCGAAGGCCGGCGATCGCCAGCCGCTCAGTAAGGCCGAGCTGGAAACCAATTCGCGCGCGCTCGAAGGCGTGCTGCAAGATTTCGGCGTTCGCGGCGAGATCGTGAAATCCAATCCTGGTCCTGTGGTCACGCTGTACGAGCTGGAGCCGGCGCCGGGGATCAAATCGTCGCGCGTGATCGGACTGTCCGATGACATCGCGCGTTCGATGAGCGCGCTGTCGGCGCGCGTCGCCGTCGTGCCCGGCCGCAACGCCATCGGCATCGAGCTGCCGAACGCCCATCGCGAGAAGGTCTATCTGCGCGAGCTGCTGGTCGCCAAGGAGACCGTCGATTCGGTTGCGAAGCTGCCGCTCTGCCTCGGCAAGACCATCGGCGGTGATCCCGTCATCATCGACCTCGCACGCACGCCGCACATGCTGATCGCCGGTACCACCGGCTCCGGCAAGTCGGTCGCCATCAACACCATGATCCTCAGCCTGGTCTATCGACTGCGCCCGGACCAGTGCCGCCTGATCATGGTCGATCCGAAGATGCTCGAACTCTCAGTCTATGACGGTATCCCCCATCTGCTCACGCCCGTCGTGACCGACCCGAAGAAGGCGGTGGTCGCGCTGAAATGGGCCGTGCGCGAGATGGAAGAGCGCTACAAGAACATGGCCAAGCTCGGTGTGCGCAACATCGACGGCTACAACACGCGCTTGCTCGAATTGAAGGCCAAGGGCGAAGAGCCGACCCGCACGGTGCACACCGGCTTCGACAAGGAAACCGGCAAGGCGATCTACGAGGAAGAGAAGCTCTCGCTCGACCCGCTGCCCTACATCGTCATCATCGTCGACGAAATGGCCGACCTGATGATGGTTGCCGGCAAGGACATCGAAGGCGCGGTGCAGCGCCTCGCGCAGATGGCGCGCGCCGCCGGGCTGCACGTGATCCTCGCAACGCAGCGTCCATCGGTCGACGTCATCACCGGCACCATCAAGGCGAACTTCCCGACCCGCATCGCCTTCCAGGTGACATCCAAGATCGACAGCCGTACGATTCTCGGCGAGATGGGCGCCGAGCAGCTGCTCGGCCAGGGCGACATGCTCTACATGGCCGGCGGCGGTCGCATCAGCCGCGTGCACGGACCTTTCGCCTCGGACGAGGAAGTCGAGAAGGTGGTGCGCCACCTCAAGACTCAGGGACAGCCGGAATATCTCGAAGCCGTCACGGCCGAAGAACCCAGCGAGGACGAGGACGGCGCGGTGTTCGACGCGTCCGCCATGGGCGCGGATGGCGGCGGCGATTTGTTCTCGCAGGCCGTTGCGATCGTCAAACGCGACCGCAAGGCTTCGACCAGCTACATCCAGCGCCGCCTGCAGATCGGCTATAACCGCGCCGCATCGCTGATGGAGCGCATGGAACTGGAGGGCATCGTCGGACCCGCCAACCACGCCGGCAAGCGCGAGATTCTGGTCGAGGAAGAAGACAGCCATATGTGAGGCGAGCCGCCCCAGACCACCATTTCACGCAAAAACGTTATCTGCTTTTGGCCGAAATCACGCTAAAAGGGCGCCCAGCCACACAGGACGACGCGTTGATCAGACATCCGGACATTCGATTCGCTGCCATCGTCGCCGCGCGAAGCGCGCGCATGGCCGGCGTGATTCTAGTCACCGCCGCGATGGTGAGTGCAGCGTCCTTTGCGCAGACCGTTCCCGTGCCGAAGCCCGCGCCGAAGGGCCGCGATGGTGGTCCGGCAGGTGGAGGGCCCGCGGTCACCGGCGCGACCCAGACGCCGCCGAATCCGGTGATCCCGGATCCGCGCCGCAATGTGCCGAGCAGCATCTTCCAGACCTTCGATGCGAACCAGAAGGCCCAGGCCGCCAAGGTCAGCGCCTATTTGTCGTCATTGTCGACGCTGGTCGGAAATTTCGTCCAGGTCGGCCCCGACGGCAGCAAGACGCAAGGCGACTTCTACATCCAGAAGCCGGGCAAGGTGCGCTTCGAATATGACGCGCCTAGCCCGATCGACATCGTCGCCGACGGATCTTCGCTGGTGGTGCGCGACCGCAAGCTGGCGACGCAGGACGTCTATCCGCTGTCGCAAACACCGCTGCGTTTCCTGCTGTCCGACCGCATCGACCTGATGAAGGACACCAACGTCGTCAACGTCTCGGCCGACGACGTCTTCGTCAGCGTCACCATCGAGGAGAAGCAGGCGCTGGTCGGCACCAGTCGCCTTCTGCTGATGTTCGGCGCCAAGGACGGCCAGTTGAAGCAGTGGACCGTCACAGATCCGCAGGGCTACGACACCACGATCGCGGTCTACAATCTGGATACGAGCAAGAAGCTCGATCCCGGCATGTTCAAGATCGACTTCACCAATTACGGCCCGTCGCCGGGCTAGGTGCCGTAGGGTGGGTTAGCCGAAGACGTACCCACCATCTCGGTCCGCAAATGTGGAAGCATGGTGGGTTACGCTGCGCTAACCCACCATACGATTCCGCCCCTGTGGACAAGCATTTTCCCCACGCCAATCCATGCTAAGACGCATCCCTCATGCGTTTTTCCCTGACAACCTGGAACATCAATTCGGTGCGGCTACGCATCGATCTGGTCGCAAAATTTCTCAAGAGCGCACGGCCGGACGTGCTGTGTCTCCAGGAGACCAAGTGCATCGACGACGCTTTTCCGCTGAAGCGCTTCAAGCGGCTCGGCTACGAGCATGTCGCGTTGAACGGTCAGAAGGGTTATCACGGCGTCGCCATCGTCTCGAAGATACCGTTCGAGTCGAAGGACATCCGAACCTTCTGCGACAAGGTGGATTCACGCCACATCTCGGTATCGTTCGGTGAGAAGGCCGGGATCGCGAAGCCCCTGGTGGTGCATAATTTCTACGTGCCGGCCGGCGGCGACATTCCCGATCCCGCGCTGAACGAGAAATTCGATCACAAGCTCCGCTTCCTCGACGAGATGAAGGCGTGCGAGCCGTTGCATCCGCGCGGCGAGGATCGCCACATCCTGGTCGGCGATCTCAACGTCGCCCCGCATGAGAACGACGTCTGGTCGCACAAGCAGCTTCTCAAAGTGGTGTCGCACACGCCCGTCGAAACCGAGAAGCTGCAAGCCGCGCTCGCCGCCGGCGAGTGGGTCGACGTCGCGCGCGAGCGCATTCCAATGTCGGAGAAGGTCTACACCTGGTGGAGCTACCGCTCCGCCGATTGGACCGTCGGCGACCGCGGCCGCAGGCTCGACCACATCTGGGTCTCGCGCGCGCTGAAAGATGCAGTCAGTGATTTCAGGATTTTGCGCGATGCGCGCAGCTGGGAGCGGCCGTCGGACCATGTGCCGGTGACAGTGACGCTCGAGGTGTGATCTGTAGCCCAGATGGAGCGCAGCGTAATCCGGGGCAGTTTTTCCGTAGGCGAGAATCCCGGATTACGCTGCGCTCCATCCGGGCTACTGCACTGCTAGCTCGTCAACTTCGCACCAGCCATCAATATATCGCTGGCGATCTGGCTGGAGCGCACCGCGAACTCATCGCGCAGGCGAACGGCGGCGGGCGGGTCGCTTTCGAGCACGCGCTGAAACAGGCTGCGCGCGACGCGGATGACGGAGGCGTGCTCGATCGCGATCGCGCTCGACGGCCGCTTCATCGGCACGATCAGCGCGAGCTCGCCGATCAGCGCACCGGGACTTGCGATCATCTCCGCGCCGGCGCCGTCGTCGACCCGGAAGGCGCCGCGCTGGACCACGAAGCCGGCATCGGCATCGTCGCCGAGATTGAACAAGACGTCGCCGCGGACGAAGTTACGCTGCTCGGAACCGATCGCCAGCATGCGCAACGAAGCGTCTCCCAACAGGCGCAGTGTCGGGACACGCTCGAGAAGCGCTACATCGTCGTCGATTGACATTCAGGTCCGGGGCTCAAGGGCACGCAATCTAAAACGATTCGCACGCGCCAAAGCGTATCACGGCACCAGCTTGTAGCCACCGGCTTCCGTGACCAGGATCTCCGGGTTGGCGGCGTCCTTCTCGATCTTCTGGCGAAGCCGGTAGATGTGGGTTTCCAGCGTGTGGGTGGTGACGCCGGAATTGTAGCCCCAGACCTCCTGGAGCAGGGTCTCGCGTGAGACCGGCATCTGGCCGGCCCGGTAGAGGAAGCGAAGGATGGCGGTTTCCTTCTCCGTCAACCGGACCTTGCGCGCATTGGCGGCGGTCAGCATCTTGGAGCCGGGCCGGAAAGAGTAGGGGCCGACCGAGAACACCGCGTCCTCGCTGGCTTCGTGCTGCCGGAGCTGGGCGCGGATGCGCGCCAGCAGCACGGCGAAGCGGAAGGGTTTTGCGACATAGTCGTTGGCGCCGGATTCCAGCCCCAAAATCGTGTCGGAATCGGTGTCATGCCCGGTGAGCATGATGATCGGAGCCTTGAACCCGCCCTTGCGCAATGAACGGACCACTTCGCGGCCATCCGTGTCGGGCAGGCCAACATCCATCAGAACGAGATCGGGGGCATTGGCCTTCGCGGCGCTCGCGCCCTTGGCGCCGGTATCGACCGCGGAGGCTTCAAACTCTTCGTGCAGCGACAATTGCTCCACCAACGTATCGCGCAGATCGGTATCGTCATCCACGATCAGGATCTTGCGGGCATTGGCCATAGGGGGTCATCCTTTTGGGGTCCGGCGCGGCGCGCATCCATGCTGCACCCAGCCGAGAGGGAAGTTTAGGGGTCGCAATTATTATTGTTGTTCGTCTTGAAGTAGTGGGCTGTTACCGATTCACAAGCCAGAACCACTCTAACCCAGAATAGCAGGCCGTTTTGATGAATGTCCTGTAATGAATTCGACATCGCACGTTCATATGAAAAATAAAGCTGCTTCAGCTAGTTACACCATGAACCGAAGCGCCGGGCCGCTCTCGGCGATCCGCGTTAAGGCTGCCGCCGGGAATCCGCGCCGGGGCTGGCTGACCGCCGGAGCGCTGACGATTCCGGTGGCGCTCGGACGTGGCGGCATTCTGGCGAACAAGCGCGAGGGCGATGGCGGCACCCCGAGGGGCAGCTTCCGTCCCAGGCGATTGTGGTGGCGGGGCGACCGGTACAGCCGCCCGCAGACCTTCCTGCCGGCCCGGATCATCACCGGCGAGGACGCCTGGTGCGAGGATCCCAAGGACCGTCACTACAATCAGGGAATCCGCCTCGGCGAGGGGCAGGGCGGCGACAGGCTGAAGCGGGCCGACCATCTCTATGACTTCATCATCGAAATCGACCACAATACGAGGCCGCGGATCGCCGGCCGGGGCAGCGCGGTGTTCTTGCATCTCGCGCGCGACAATTTCGGCCCGACCGCAGGCTGCGTCTCGATGACCCAAGCGGCGATGCGACAATTGCTGCGGCGGCTGGGACCAAAAACAAGAATCATCATCGGGTGAGGACACATGCTCGACAGGGATCAGATCGCCGCCGCATCGCGCGTCCTCATCCGACATTGGCGCGACGGCACCAAGATTGACGCGCTGGAGGCGGGGTTGCGGCCTCAGAACCGGACCGAGGGTTACGCCGTACAGGCAGCGCTCGGCGGGACCTTGTTCGGCTGGAAGATCGCGGCGACGAGCGAGTCCGGACAGAAGCACATCAATGTCGCGGGACCGCTGGCCGGTCGGATCATGAGCGACACCGTGATCGCCGATGGCGGCACCGCCTCGATGAAGGGCAACGCAATGCGCGTCGGCGAACCCGAGTTCGCTTTCCGCATGGGACGCGATCTGCCGCCGCGCACGGCACCTTATACTGTCGACGAGGTGCTCGCCGCCGTGGACAGCTTGCATCCCGCGATCGAGATTCCCGATTCACGCTTTGCCGATTTCGCCAGCGCCGGCGAGGCGCAGCTGATCGCCGACAACGCCTGTGCGCATCTGTTCGTGCTGGGCGCAGCGACGAACGCGAACTGGCGCGCCATGGATCTCGTCGAGCAGCGGCCGCAGATCACGCTGCGTGGCCAGCGCTATCTCGGCCACGGCAAGAACGTGCTCGGCGATCCCCGCATTGCGCTCGCCTGGCTGGCCAACGAGCTGCGTGGGCTCGGCATCAGCTTGCGGGCAGGAGAGGTGGTGACCACGGGCACGTGCCATCCGCCGCTGCCGATCCAGGCCGGCGATCATCTCGCCGCGGATTTCGGCGTGCTGGGGACGGTGTCGGTGAGGTTCGAATAGGCTCATCCCCATCGTCGTCCTGGCGAAAGCCAGGACCCATACCGCGTGATCTACGCAAAGGGCAGAACGGTCGTTGCCACGGTCTTGGTCAAACAGACTATCGGGGTAATGGGTCCTGGCTTTCGCCAGGACGACCAAAAACAAATTCGCCTATGATCACCGGTGCCCGAAGATCGCACTGCCCACGCGCACATGAGTGGCGCCGAGCATGATCGCGGTCGCATAATCCGCGCTCATGCCCATCGAGAGCTTCTTCAATCCATTGCGCGCGGCGATCTTGGCGGTCAACGCGAAATGCGCGGCCGGCGGCTCGTCCACCGGCGGGATGCACATCAACCCCGAGATCGTCAGCCCGTAGGTGTCGCGGCAGCTCGCGATGAAGGCATCGGCCTCGCCGGGGGCGATGCCCGCCTTCTGCGGCTCCTCACCGATATTGATCTGGACGAACAATTCCGGGTGCTTGTTCTGGGATTCGATTTCCTTGGCTAACGCCTGGCAAATGCTCGGGCGGTCGACCGAATGGATGGCATCGAACAGCGCGACCGCCTCTTTCGCCTTGTTGGATTGCAGCGGCCCGATCAGATGCAGCGCGATTTCGGAGTAAACAGACGTTAACGCGGGCCATTTGGCTTTGGCCTCCTGCACGCGATTTTCACCGAATACGCGCTGTCCGGCGTCGATGACCGGGGTAATTGCATCCGCGGCGAAAGTTTTCGACACCGCGATCAAGGTCACGGAGCCACGTTCGCGCCGCGCATCCTTGCAGGCGCGCGCGATTTCGGCTTCGACCGCGGCGAGCGCGTTTGGTGAATGGCCGGTTAGCGGCGCGGCGTTGGCTTCGGTCATGATGTCGCATCGGGGCTGATTGTTGCGGAGGTAGTTCTAATTTTACCGAGTTCAAGAAAGAGTTTTTGAACCCTTCGCTTTACCTTAGCCGCGGGGTGGGCAGCGAAGATGGCAAACGTCAGTTTCAACCGCAAACGAGTGAAACTCAAGCAGGTTCTCGGAATCCGGGCGCGGCTTGCGTTGCTCGCGGTCATTCTGGTGACGCCTTTGATGTTCGAGCGCATCCGTTCGCTCGAAGACACGCGCACGCGGCAGATCGCGCAGGCCACGGCCGAATTCACCACCGTCGCAAGACACAGCGCCGACGCGCAGCGCGAGGTGATCTCGTCGGTCGAGACCATCCTGAAATCGGAAGCATTCATCCGCGCCTCCGCCGGCGGCATCAGCAAGAGCTGTGACGTGCTGCGCGCGAGCCTGCCGTCGAATCTCCCCTGGATCCGCACGCTTCTGATCGCCGGCCAGGACGGACGCATCCAGTGCGCCACCAACAACATGTATGTCGGCCTCGACCTCAGCGATCGGCCGTACTTCCAGCAGGCGCAAGAAACCGGCCGCTTCGTGCTGAGCGACTTCATCATGTCGCGCCCGGTGCCGACACCGACCGTCATGGCGGTTTACCCGGTATCCGCCTTCAGCGGCGCAGCAGATGCCGTCGTGCTCGCCACCGTCAACCTCGACTGGATGTCGAAGGTCATGAGCAATCTGGGGGGTCGCGCCGGCATCACGGCCGTGCTGGTCGACAGCACCGGCACCGTGCTGGCCGCACCGGCCGACCAGCATAGTGCGATCGGACGTCCACTCGACAACATGCCGCTGATGTCCGCGATCGCCGACAAGGCGCTGAGGTCGGATCAGGACGAAGGTTCCCTCTCTTTCCTCGCTGCCGACGGCTCCCGCCGCGCGGTCAGCTATATCCGCATTGCCGGAACCAATGCCCGCCTGATCGCCAGCATCGACGAGGACAAGGTGTCCGCCGCCGTGAGCCGCGACATCCGCACCGCCTATCTCCAGCTTGCTTTCGTCGTCGTATTCGTGCTGCTCGGCGCGCTGATCGCAGCCGAGAAACTGGTGATCAAGCCGATCAGGATGCTCGCCGACATGGCCAAGCGTCTGGGCGAGGGCGATCTCTCGGCGCGTGCCGCGCGCAACCGCCTGCCGTCCGAGTTCGTGCCGCTGGCCCGTGCGTTCAACGCGATGGCCGCGCAGCTCAGCCAGCGCGAACGCGAGCTGATGGCGAGCAATGACCGGCTCACGGTGATGGCCTCGATCGACATGTTGTCGGGACTTGCCAACCGCCGCGGCTTCCAGAGCCGCCTCGACTTCGAATGGATGCGCGCGCAGCAATATGGCAGCGACCTCGCACTGTTGATGATCGACGTCGACCATTTCAAGCTGTTCAACGACACCTACGGCCATCTCGAAGGCGATTCCTGCCTGACCAGGCTCGGCGAATCGCTGTCCGGTATCGCCGCCGACACGATGGGCTTCGCGGCCCGCTACGGCGGCGAGGAATTCTGCCTGTTGTTGCCGAACACCGACGTCGCGCGCGCCGTCGAAATCGGCGAACAGGCGCGCGCGGCCGTGCTGAAGCTGTGCCTGCCGCACATCACCTCCGACCACATGATCGTCACCGTCTCGATCGGCGTTGCCGCGACAAAGCCCAACGAGAGCTTGCGCCCGGGCGATTTGATCGAAGCCGCCGACGCCGCGCTCTACGCCGCCAAGCACCGCGGCCGCAACAACGTCGTCGAGCACGGCATCACGGTGATCGACAACGGCGCGGCGGAAATGATGATGGCGGGTTGAGGGGTAACCCGTAGCAACCTTTTAATCACACCCCAATGGCGGCCCCACTATTTACCCGGGACGGTCGCGGAGGTTCCCAAATTGCGGCAACCCATTGACCCCTTGAGGACTTCTATGGCCTAGTCCGCCGTCTTTAGCCGGCCCAGATCCACGAAAACCCCAACGATTCCATGACCTCCGAACGCTACAACGCCCGCGACGCCGAACCGCGCTGGCAAGCCGCCTGGGACCAACAGGCGATCTTCGTCTCCAGGAACGACGATCCGCGGCCGAAATATTATGTGCTCGAGATGTTCCCCTACCCGTCGGGGCGCATCCATATTGGCCATGTCCGCAATTACACGCTCGGCGACGTACTGGCCCGCTTCATGCGCGCCAAGGGTTTCAACGTGCTGCACCCGATGGGCTGGGACGCTTTCGGCCTGCCGGCCGAGAACGCCGCGATCGAGCGCAAGGTGGCGCCGAAGGCCTGGACCTACGACAACATCGCCGCGATGAAGAAGCAGCTCCGTTCGATCGGGCTGTCGCTGGACTGGAGCCGTGAGGTCGCGACCTGCGATCCCTCCTATTACAAGCACCAGCAGAAGATGTTTCTGGACTTCCTGCGCGAAGGCCTCGCCGAGCGCGAGAAGCGCAAGGTGAACTGGGACCCCGTCGACATGACCGTGCTCGCCAATGAGCAAGTGATCGACGGGAAGGGCTGGCGTTCGGGTGCCGTTGTCGAACAACGGGAAATGAACCAGTGGGTCTTCAAGATCACGAAGTACTCGCAGGAGCTGCTGTCGGCACTGGATACGCTGGATCGCTGGCCCGACAAGGTGCGGCTGATGCAGCGCAACTGGATCGGCCGGTCCGAGGGGCTGCTGATCCGCTTCGCGCTCGATACGGCGACAACACCGGCCGGTGAGAGCGAGCTGAAGATTTTCACGACGCGCCCGGACACGTTGTTCGGCGCGAAGTTCATGGCGATCTCGGCCGATCATCCGCTGGCGCAGGCCGCCGCCGCCAAAAACCCTGCGCTCGCCGAGTTCATCGGCGAGATCAAGCGGATGGGCACGGCGCAGGAGATCATCGACACCGCCGAGAAGCAGGGATTCGATACCGGCATCCGCGCGGTTCACCCGTTCGATCCGAGCTGGAAGCTGCCGGTCTATGTCGCCAACTTCGTGCTGATGGAATACGGCACCGGCGCCATTTTCGGCTGTCCCGCACACGACCAGCGCGACCTCGACTTCGTCAACAAGTACGCTCTCGGCAACACGCCGGTGGTGTGCCCTGAGGGCCAGGATCCGAAATCGTTCGTCATCACCGATACCGCCTATGACGGTGACGGCCGCATGATCAATTCGCGCTTCCTCGACGGCATGACAATCGATCAGGCCAAGGACGAGGTGGCGAAGCGTCTCGAGACCGAGCTGCGCGGCAACGCGCCGGTCGGCGAGCGTCAGGTCAATTTCCGCCTGCGCGACTGGGGTATTTCGCGCCAGCGCTATTGGGGCTGCCCGATCCCCGTCATCCATTGTCCCAAATGCGATGTGGTGCCAGTGCCTGACGCAGACCTGCCGGTGAAGCTGCCGGACGATGCAACCTTCGACAAGCCCGGCAACGCGCTCGACCATCACCCGACCTGGAAGCACGTCAGCTGCCCCAAATGCGGCGGCAAGGCGCAGCGTGAAACCGACACCATGGACACCTTCGTGGATTCGTCCTGGTACTTTGCGCGCTTCACCGATCCCTGGAACGAGAACGCGCCGACGACGCCAGAGGTCGCCAACCGGATGCTGCCGGTCGACCAGTATATCGGCGGCGTCGAGCACGCGATCCTGCATCTGCTCTACAGCCGCTTCTTCACGCGCGCCATGAAGGCGACCGGTCACATCGCACTGGACGAGCCGTTCGCCGGCATGTTCACGCAGGGCATGGTGGTGCACGAGACCTATCAGAAGGCCGACGGCACCTACGTCCAGCCGGTCGAGGTGAAGGTCGAGACCGGCGCCAACGGCCGCCGCGCGACGCTGCTGACGTCAGGCGAAGACATCCAGATCGGCCCGATCGAGAAGATGTCGAAGTCGAAGAAGAATACGGTCGACCCCGACGACATCATCGAGACCTATGGCGCCGACGTCGCCCGCTGGTTCATGCTGTCGGACTCCCCGCCCGAGCGCGACGTGATCTGGAGCGATGAGCGCGTCCAGGGCGCCTCGCGCTTCGTGCAGCGGCTGTGGCGGCTGGTGAACGACTCTGTCGAAGGCGGCAAGGCCGCGCCGGCGGCCCGGCCCGCCAGCTTCGGCCCGGACGCCACCGCCTTGCGCAAGGCCGCCCATGGGGCGCTGGACAAGGTCACCACCGGAATCGAGCGGCTGCACTTCAACGTCTGCCTCGCCCATATCCGCGAATTCACCAATGCGTTTGCGGAGATCTTGCAGCGTCCCGGCCAGCCGGCTCCAGATTTGGCCTGGGCGATCCGGGAGGCCAGCCAGATCCTGGTCCAGCTGTTCTCCCCGATGATGCCGCATTTGGCCGAGGAGTGTTGGCAGGTTCTCGGCCACGGCGGGTTGGTTTCCGAGGCCAATTGGCCCCAAATCGAACGCGATTTGCTGGTTGAAGACAGTGTGACCCTGGTGGTCCAGGTCAACGGCAAGAAGCGGGGCGAGGTCACAGTTGCAACAGGGGCCGAGAATCCGGAAATCGAGGCTGCCGTTTTGGCCCTCGATGCGGTAAAACTGGCGCTGGACGGCAAGCCCGTCCGCAAGGTGATTATCGTCCCCAAGAGGATCGTGAATGTTGTCGGCTAGGATCCGCATCGCAGCCCGCTTGCTGGCGGTGGCCGCACTGGCGGCCATGACGGCCGGCTGCTTCCAGCCGATGTATGCCGAGCATACCGACGGAACCCCCGGCCTGCGCGAGAAGCTGATGGGGGTCGAGCTGCCTCCTGTCGACAAGCCAAATGCCTCCCGCGAGGCCCGCGTCGGCGTCGAGGTCCGCAATGCTCTGGCCTTCAAGCTCTATGGCACCGCCACCGGCATGCCGCCGACCCACCGCCTGGTGATCCGCTTCAACTCGAGCAAATCGTCCCTGATCGTCGATCCCAGCACCGGTCTGCCGAGCAGCGAAAACTACGGCATCGACTGTCAGTACAATCTGGTCGAGGTCGCGACCGGCAAATCGGTGATGACCGGCACCACGTTCTCGCGCGTGTCCTATGACATGCCCGGCTCCTACCAGCGCTTCTCGCGCAACCGCGCAGTGCGCGATGCCGAGGATCGTGCCGCCAACGAGATCGCCGAGAACATCAATACCCGGCTCGCCTCGTTCTTCACCGCGGGCACTTAATTCATCCCGCCCTTCCGGTTCACCCGGAATGACGATTCCCAGGCACCATGGTTGCGCTGCGCGGAAAAGAGATCGACGCCTTTCTCGCCCGCCCCGATGCGGGCCGTCCGATTATCCTGCTCTATGGTCCTGACGCCGGCCTGGTCCGCGAACGCGCGGATGCGCTGATCGCCTCGGCCGTCGACGATCCCAACGATCCGTTCTCACTGGTCAAGGTCGATGGCGACGAGCTCTCCGCCGAGCCGTCGCGCCTCGTCGACGAAGCCATGACGGTGCCGCTGTTCGGCGGCCGTCGCGCCATCCGCGTGCGCGCCGGCTCGCGCAGCTTTGCCAGCGCTATCGACACGCTGGCGGAGATGGGCGTGAAGGATTGCCGCATCGTGATCGAGGCCGGCGAGCTGCGCCCGGAATCGCCACTGCGCAAGGCTTGCGAACGCGCCAAGACGGCCGTCGCGATCGCCTGCTATCCCGATACCGAGCGCGACCTCGCCAAGCTGATGGAAGACGAGCTCCGCATCGCCAATTTGCGCATCGCGCAGGATGCCCGCGCGGCGCTGATGTCGTTCCTCGGCGGCGACCGCCAGGCCTCCCGCAACGAGCTACGCAAGCTCACGCTCTATTCCCACGGCAAGGGCGAGATCACGCTGGATGACGTGATGGCCGTGGTCGCCGATGCGTCGGAGCTGAAACTCGATCCGATCGTCGATGGCGCCTTCGCCGGGCGACCCGAGATCGTCGAGAACGAGTTTGCCAAGGCCATGATCGCTGGCACCTACCCCGGGGTGATCATCTCCGCGGCGCAGCGTCAGGCGGCGTGGCTGCACAAATCGGCGCTCGCGATCGCCGACGGCACGCCCGCTTCCGCGGTGCTCGACAGCGGCTATCCGCGCCTGCATTTTTCGCGGAAACCCGCGGTCGAAACCGCACTGCGCAATTTCAGCGTGGCGAGGCTCGCCGCCATCATCGAGCAGCTCGCGACCGCCGCGCTCGACACCCGCAAGCAATCGACGCTAGCCGCCGCCATCGCCCAGCGCACGCTGATGGCGATCGCCGCGAACGCGAAGCGGCGGCGCTGAGTCTCCCAATGTCGTCCTGGCGAAAGCCAGGACCCATTATCCCAAGGAGAGGTTGGGCGAAGATTCGGAGTCCGGTATGGCGACCAGCTCCAATCGAGACATCACGCGGTATGGGTCCTGGCCTTCGCCAGGACGACATCGAGGGTGCGTCTAGATCGCGCCCTTCGCCAGCCGCCGCATCACCTCGTCGAGTTGATCGAGGTTGCGGTAGTTGATCTGCACGGAGCCACCGGGGTCGCGGTGACTGACGGTGACCTTGAGTCCCAGCGCATCGCTGACGCGCTTCTCCAGATCGACCGTGTCGGGGTCCTTTTCCTTCGCCCCCGTGCGCGCCTTCTGCGGCTTGCGCTCCGGCACGCCCTCTTCATGCGCCAGCGCCTCGGTCTGGCGGACGTTGAGGCCTTCTTCGACGATGCGCTTGGCGGCCGCGAGCGGATCAGGCACGCCGATCAGCGCGCGGGCGTGACCGGCGGTCAGCTTCCCGCTCGTGATCAAGGCTTGCACCTCCGCGGGAAGCTTCGTCAGCCGCATCATGTTGGCGATGTGGCTGCGGCTCTTGCCGACGACCTTGGCGATGTCGTCCTGGCTGCGTTTGAACTCGTTGGCGAGCGCGTGATAGCCGAGCGCCTCTTCCATCGGGTTGAGGTCTTCGCGCTGCACGTTCTCGACGATCGCGAACTCCAGCGCATCGCTGTCGCTGATGTCGACGGGGACGATCGGCACTTCGTGCAGGCCGGCCATTTGCGAGGCGCGCCAGCGCCGCTCGCCGGCGATGATCTCGAAGCGGTCCTGCGCCCCCTTCACCGGGCGGACCACGATCGGCTGGATCACGCCGTGCTGCCTGATCGAATCGCTGAGCTCCCTAAGCTCGCCTTCCGAAAAGGTGCGGCGCGGGTTGCGCGGATTGGGCTTGATGAACTCGATCGGCACCTTGCGTTGCGCGCGCGGGCGATCGACATGCTGGGCCTCGCCACCGACATCACCGATCAGACTCGCAAGACCCCGGCCCAATCGCGAACGCGCTTCGTCGGCCATCGCCAGCTCCCTTGGATTCACGCTGCAGCACTCCAGAACTGAATTGTCGTAGGGTGGGCAAAGCGAAGCGTGCCCACCAGTTAGTTATGTGCGGAAGATGGTGAGCACGGCGAGACGCCTTTGCCCACCCTACAGCACCTCTAATGCGTCGTTCGCAGCTCGCGCTCGCGCTGGATAACTTCGGTGGCGAGCCGCAGGTAAGCTTCGCTGCCGACGCATTTGAGATCGTAGACCAGCACCGGCTTGCCGTAGGACGGTGCCTCCGAGATGCGCACGTTGCGCGGGATCATGGTCTTGTAGACCTTCTCGCCCATGAACTGCCGGACGTCGGCAACGACCTGGTTCGAGAGATTGTTGCGCGAGTCGAACATGGTCAGCACGATGCCGTGGATCGACAGGTTCGGATTGAGCGTCGAGCGCACCTGCTCCACCGTCTGCAGCAGTTGCGACAAACCTTCGAGCGCGAAGAATTCGCACTGCAGCGGCACCAGGATCGCGTCGGAAGCCGCCATCGCGTTCACGGTGATCAGATTGAGCGAGGGCGGACAGTCGATCAGCACGTAGGTGTAATCGGCGTCGGGCGAGACGTTGTTGTTGAGCACGCTGATCGCGTCACGCAGCTTGTACGCACGACCGGGCGTGGTGCCGAGCTCGAGCTCGAGGCCGGAGAGATCCATGGTCGAGGGCGCGATATGCAGCCGCGGCACTGCCGTCGACACTACCGCTTCCCGCAGGCTCGCCTCGCCCACCAGAACGTCATAGGTCGAGCAGGAGCGGTTGCGGCGATCGATGCCGAGTCCGGTCGAGGCGTTGCCCTGCGGATCGAGATCGACGATCAGGACACGTTCGCCGATCGCAGCGAGCGCCGTGCCGAGATTGATCGCCGTGGTTGTTTTTCCCACGCCGCCCTTCTGATTCGCCAGCGCCAGGATGCGCGGATGGCCCTGCGGGACGGCGGCGGTCTGTTCCTGCTGCGGTTCGTCAATCACGCTCATCGCAAATTCCCCACTCGGCCCCTGACGCCTCACCCGCGCCGTTCGACGGAAGCCAGCTCAACGATCCAACCGTCGCCTGTTCGGCTTCGGTGGAGCTGCGGCTGAACATTCCAATATTTAGTGGCTTCGGTCAATTCAGACTCTACATCTTGACCCTTGAGAAACAACGCCTTTGCGCCTTGGCGCATCAGCGGCTCCGCAAAGCCGATGAGTTGGTGTAGCGGAGCCAGCGCACGCGCGGTGACGCAATCGACCGGGCCGGTGATTCTATCCACATTATCCCCGATCTCAGCGAGATGTACGACTCCTGGAGATGTCGTGACGCGGACGGCTTCGCGCAGGAAGGCCGCCTTTTTGGCGATTCGCTCGACCAGATGGACGCTCGCCCCGGCCGTTCCTGCCATAGCGCAGGCCAGCACTACGCCGGGGAAGCCGCCGCCGCTACCAAGGTCGGCCCAGCGTTTGGCCGACGGGGCAAGAGCGACGAGCTGAAGTGAATCGGCGATGTGCCGGGTCCAGAGATGCGGCAACGTCGAGGGCGCGACCAGGTTGGTCTTGGCCTGCCACTCCCGGAGCAGTGCGATGTAGCGATCAAGCCGGGCCTCCGTTTCATGTGAAACGGGTGCGAGCTTGAGCGCTGCAATCTTGTCGGCCGCGATGACGGAGTCCAAAGACCGGTCGTTGGCGCTGGCCTTGTCGATCTTCGGTCCGGTCGGCGCCGGTTCGGGGCGACCGCCGGCGCCCTCACCCGCCGAGGATTTTCTCGATGACGATCCGCCGCCGCCCGGCGCGCGCTGTTTCACGTGAAACCTATGCGATTGCTTTGGAAGTCTTCCGCGCTTCGCGGCGGAGATAGGCCGCAAGGATCCCGAGCGCGGCCGGCGTCATGCCGTCGATTCGGCCGGCCTGGCCAACGGTGAACGGCCGCGCCTTCTCCAGCTTGGCCCTCACCTCGTTGGAGAGACCGGGGACCTGCTGGTAATCGACGTCCGACAGGACCATCCCCTCGTCCCGCCTGAAGGCTTCGACGTCGGCGCTCTGGCGCTCCAGATAGACGTCGTACTTCGCGTCGATCTCGAGATGGGTGGCAATGACAGGATCGATGGCAGCGAGCTCCGGCCAGATCGCACGGACCTGGCTCCAGCCGATCTCGGGATACGCCATCAGCTCGAAGGCCGAGCGACGCTGACCATCCCGGTTCAGGGTGAGACCCTGCTTGATAGCCTCGTTCGGGGTGATCGTCAGCGACTTCGACAGCGCTCGAGCCGCATTCAGGGCATTCATCTTGGCGCGATGATGCACGGTCCGGGCGCTCCCAACACATCCCAGGGCGATGCCCTTCTCGGTCAAACGCTGATCGGCATTGTCCGCCCGCAGCGTCAGCCGGTACTCGGCCCTGGAGGTGAACATCCGATAGGGTTCGCTGATGCCGCGGGTGACGAGGTCGTCGATCATCACACCAAGATAGCCATCGGCCCGGTCGAACACCGTCAACGGGGACCCGCTCGCAGCCAAAGCCGCGTTCAGGCCGGCCACGATGCCCTGGCCGGCGGCTTCCTCGTATCCGGTCGTGCCGTTGATCTGCCCGGCCAGGAACAGGCCGCGCAGACGCTTGGTCTGGAGGGTCGGATCGAGCTCACGCGGATCGATGTGGTCGTATTCGATGGCATAGCCCGGCCGGACCATCTTCACCCGCTCCAGGCCGGGAATGGTTGCGAGGATGGCGAGCTGGACCTCCTCCGGCAGCGAGGTCGAGATGCCGTTGGGATAGACAGTGCTGTCGTCGAGCCCTTCCGGCTCCAGGAAGATCTGGTGACCGTCGCGATCGCCGAAGCGAACGATCTTGTCCTCGATCGAAGGGCAATAGCGCGGTCCGGAGCTCTTGATCTGGCCGGAGTACATCGGAGAGCGATGGACATTGGCCCGGATCACCTCGTGCGTCGCAGGCGTGGTCCGGGTGATCCCGCACTGGATCTGCGGGGTCGTGATCCGCTGGGTCATCACCGAAAACGGCTCCGGGGGCTCGTCCCCCGGCTGCATTTCGACCGCGGACCAGTCGATCGTCGAGCCGTCCAGTCGCGGCGGGGTCCCTGTCTTGAGCCGTCCAAGGGTGAACCCGGCACGCTCGAAGGAGGTCGAAAGACCCATCGCAGGCGCCTCGCCAGCCCTGCCGGCCGGCCAGTTCTTCTCTCCAAGATGGATCAGACCGCGGAGGAAGGTGCCGGTGGTGACGACGACAGCCCCTGCCCGAAGTTCGCGGCCATCTGCCAGGCGCAGGCCGATCACCCGTCCCTCGACCACGATCAGCTCGTCGGCCTCGCCTTCGATCACCGAAAGACCGTCGGTCTCCCGAATCGCCGACTGCATTGCGGCGGCATAGAGCTTCCGGTCGGCCTGCGCGCGCGGACCACGCACCGCCGGTCCCTTACGGCGATTGAGGACGCGAAACTGGATGCCGCCCGCGTCGCCGACCCGGCCCATCAGACCATCGAGCGCGTCAACCTCGCGAACCAGATGGCCCTTGCCGAGACCGCCAATGGCGGGATTGCAGGACATCGCGCCAACCGTGCAGAAACGATGCGTCACCAGGGCCGTGGCCGCGCCCATCCGGGCAGAGGCAGAAGCGGCCTCACAGCCGGCGTGGCCGCCGCCAATCACGATGACGTCGAAGCTCTCTCGCTCTGTTCGCATGGGCGGACTTCTAACTCAGAGGCGGGCAAGCCGGAAGTGGAAACTGGAGAGGCGGCTGTTTCACGTGAAACGGGGCAAGCGATGCCCGAGTGTTTTCGCGAAAACAACCCCATGCACAGTAGAATGGCCCTTGGAAAGATTGCGGTTTTCAATGCGAGAAAACGGGACTCTCGAAGGATAAGGACATGGACCGGAGGTCGTAGTGCCCAGATGCCGGCCGGTCTCCGAAGCGATGGCAGCGGCATACCCCTATCGGCGCGAGAGGGGTGATCCCGGTCTCTCCGCTCACCCGCTCCTTAGCTGCTACGTTTCAGACCGGAGAATTGGGTGATGGAGACGCTTCACGTGAAACGGAAGAAGTGGAACAAAGGCTAGTTCTACAATGAAGAACTAGCGCTACTTTCCAACGCAGAACTTCTGGAAAATGGCCCCCAGGACGTCCTCAACGTCCACCCGACCCAGCAGCCGGCCCAAGGCATAGGCGGCAGCCCGCAGCTCTTCGGCGGCAAGCTCCTCGCCGTGTTCTACAAGCTCCAGACTCCGACGCAAGCTGTCCGATGCCCGGCGCAGCAGATCCCGCTGCCGGGCCCGGGTCACCAATGCCCCCTCGGTCGTTCCGAAGAAGACGGCAGCGAATTTCACGAGGGCATCGACCAGTTCGGGAATGCCGTCGCCCCGGCTCGCTGCGATTCGGAACTCACCGCGCGGTCCGACGTCCTCGACCCCGCCGAGATCGACCTTGTTGCGCACGGTCCAGACCGAGCCGGAGCGATTGCCTGCGTTGCCGGACTTCCCCAGCAACGGTATCGCAGCCGGATCAACAGCGCGCCCCGCCTCCACCAGCCACAACACGAGGTCGGCGTCTTCGGCTCGGGCTCGCGCCCGGCGTACACCCTCCTGCTCGACCGGATCGTCGGTCTCCCGAATGCCGGCGGTATCGATCACCGTGACGGGATAGCCGTCGAGATCGAGCTGCACCTCGATTACATCGCGTGTCGTGCCGGCATGCGGCGAGACGATTGCCACGTCGCGACGCGCGAGCTGGTTGATCAGCGTCGATTTGCCGACATTCGGCTCGCCCGCGATCGCAACCACGAGGCCGTCGCGCAAGCGTTCAGCTTGTCCCTGTGCCGCAAGGACTTCTGCGATTTCGTCGTGCAGCGCACTGATCGCCTTGACCGCAGGCGCCATCAACTCGGCGGGCACATCGCCCTCATCGGAGAAATCGATGCCGGCCTCGATCAAGGCCGAGGCCTCGATGATGCGCTCGCGCCAGTCGCGCGCGCGACTGCCAAGGAGACCCTGCAGCTGCCGTAACGCCTGGCGGCGCTGCCGGTCGGTGTCGGCGTGAATGAGATCGTCGAGGCCCTCCGCTTCGGTCAGGTCGAGCTTGCCGTTCTCGAAGGCACGCCGGGTGAATTCGCCGGGCTCGGCGGTACGCGTATTCGGAATTACGGAAATAGCGGCGAAGAGTGCCGCCAGCACCGCGCGGCCGCCATGGACGTGGAATTCGGCGACGTCCTCGCCGGTCGCGCTGGCGGGGCCTGGAAACCACAACACCACCGAATCGTCGATCGGCTGGCCCGCGTCGTCATGAAGGAGCCGGCGACTTGCCTGCCTCGGCGCCGGCAGCTTGCCCGCCAGCGTCGTCAGCACCAGGCTGGCGCCTGGCCCGGAGACGCGCACCACCGCGAGCGCGCTTGGCGGACGGCCGGACGACAGCGCAAAGATGGTGTGGTCTCGCGGATGCATGACCTATTTGTCCGGCTGAAAGCGAAAAGGCAAACATCTGTTTCGGCAGACAAATCGCGCGATTTGCTGCACCAATTCCTGCAGCAAAGCCCGTGTTGCGATGCAACAATTTCGCGAGCGTCTGTTGCAAGAACCACTTCCAACGGAATGAGCGACGTCCCTGATCTCGCTATTCGCAAATCATATCAATGTATTAGGCGACATCCGCTAAAAGCGGCAGACGCCCCACAATGCTGCACCTTCGCTGCAGCAAAGCCGCACAACGAAAAAGGGCGCCCGAAGGCGCCCTTTGGTCATATTGCACTGCAATCAGGTGTTCATCGAGTCGAAGAACTCGGAATTGCTCTTGGTCGAGCGCAGCTTGTCGAGCAGGAAGTCGATTCCGTCCATCGTCCCCATCGGATTCAGGATGCGGCGGAGCACGTACATCTTCTTCAGGACCACCGGATCGGTGATCAGCTCCTCCTTGCGGGTGCCGGAGCGCGAAATGTCGATCGCCGGGAAGGTCCGCTTGTCCGAAACCTTGCGGTCGAGGATCAGCTCGGAGTTGCCGGTACCCTTGAACTCTTCGAAGATGACTTCGTCCATGCGGCTGCCGGTATCAACCAGCGCGGTCGCGATGATCGTCAGCGAGCCACCCTCTTCGATGTTGCGGGCCGCGCCGAAGAACCGCTTCGGCCGCTGCAGCGCGTTGGCGTCGACACCGCCGGTCAGCACCTTGCCCGATGACGGCACCACGGTGTTGTAGGCGCGGCCGAGGCGCGTGATGGAGTCCAGCAGGATCACGACGTCGCGGCCATGCTCGACCAGACGCTTGGCCTTCTCGATCACCATCTCGGCGACCTGGACGTGGCGCACCGCCGGTTCGTCGAAGGTCGAGGAGACGACCTCGCCCTTCACCGAACGCTGCATGTCCGTAACTTCTTCCGGACGTTCGTCGATCAGGAGCACGATCAGATAGCACTCGGGATGATTATGCGCGATCGAATGCGCGATGTTCTGCATCAGCACGGTCTTGCCCGTGCGCGGCGGCGCGACAATCAGAGCACGCTGGCCCTTGCCGATCGGTGCGACGATGTCGATCACCCTTGCAGACAGGTCTTTCCGCGTTGGGTCGTCGATTTCCATGCGGAAGCGCTGATTCGGAAACAGCGGCGTGAGGTTGTCGAAATTGACCTTGTGCTTGGCCTTTTCCGGGTCCTCGAAATTGAGCGTGTTGACCTTCAGCAGCGCGAAATAGCGCTCGCCTTCTTTCGGGCTGCGGATGTGGCCTTCGATGGTGTCGCCGGTGCGCAGGCCAAAACGGCGGATCTGCGAGGGCGAAACGTAGATGTCATCCGGGCCCGGCAGATAATTCGCATCGGGCGAGCGGAGGAAGCCGAAGCCGTCGGAGAGAACCTCGACGACGCCTTCACCGACGATGTCGGTCTCGGCGAGCGCAAGCTGCTTGAGGATGGCGAACAGCAGCTCCTGCTTGCGCATGGTGCTGGCATTCTCGACCCCGTTCTCTTCCGCGAACGAGACGAGCTCGGCCGGCGTCTTCGACTTGAGGTCCTGGAGTTTGATTTCCCGCATTGGGGTGGTCCTGTGGGGTAACCTGGGAGGGGGTGCGAGGAGGCTCTGAAATGCGGACGCGAAAAGGTAAGGTCCGCAGGTCTGGCAAGGAGAGCGCCGGTGAGGCTTCAAACCTGATGGGGTGTCCGGCCTCTGGAAAGCTCAGACACGACCACATCCGCCTGCGTTGGGTGGGATATTGCTAATATAGAAAATCGCCTCTCACTCCGCAAGCAGAAGCACTGAGCGATTGTTCGCGACCCCTGCCTAGAACGGCTTCACGATCACCATGATGACGATCAGAATCATCAAGGCAGTAGGTACCTCATTGATAATTCGATAGAATTTTTGGCTCCGGGGGCGCCGGTCCGCCGCGAAATCCTTCAGCCAGCGCGAAAAAAAGCCGTGGACCGCGGACATCGCCAGGACCAGTGCCAGTTTTACGTGCAGCCAGCCGAAACTGAACCAGTGTCCAGCCCAGGCGAGATAGAGCCCGGCGAGCCAGGTCACGATCATGGCGGGGTTGATGATCGCCTTGAACAGCCGCCGTTCCATGATCTTGAACGTTTCCGACTGCTTCGAGCCGATTTCGGCCTCGCAATGATAAACGAACAGCCGCGGCAGATAGAGCATGCCGGCCATCCAGGAGATGACCGCGATCACATGCAGCGCCTTGATCCAGAGATAGACGTCTTCAAACATGTCTGGGGTCCGGATTTCTACCCAGCCGAGGGGGAACGCTGGGGATAGTAAGAACTCGTTAAGGTCTTGCCTGCACACATATCCGTCCGTAGCGCCCTTCTCCAATAAGAATCTTAGATTCTTAAGGTTTGAGTCTATGTGACGGTGAATTGGACTCACACAATTCCGTCCGCCCGTTCACACGCGCTTGTTCACATCCATCAACATATCCCTGATTGCGCTGGCCGCTTTCGATAAGGCGGTCAGCTTCAAAGGCTTGCGCGTTTCTGTCGGCAGCTTATCAAGAGGGTTATCGGCACAATCCCGTTTCTCTTTCGACGGGGCGCCGAACTTGTTCTCACGGGCAGTGGTGTGAAGAAAATTGGCACTTGTCCCGCCCGCGGTGTCGCACATCCCTTTCCGAGGGGTTAAGGTCCACAGAAATCCACAAACCACACGGGTTTCATACAAAGGTCTTTTGTGCCGACCTCGAGCAATTATTTCCATCTGCACCTCGTGTCCGACTCCACCGGTGAGACGCTGATCACGGTCGCGCGGGCCGTTGCCGCCCAATACGCCAACGTGACGCCGGTCGAGCACGTCTATCCGCTGGTGCGCAGCCAGAAACAGCTCGATCGTGTGCTCGACGAGATCGAGGAAGCGCCGGGAATCGTGCTGTTCACGCTGCTCGAGAAGGATCTGGTCTCCAGGCTCGAGGACAAGTGCAAGGGGATCAATGTTCCGAGCCTGTCGATCATCGGCCCGGTGATGCAGCTGTTCGAGGCGTATCTTGGAGCTGCCACGACCGGCCGGGTCGGCGCCCAGCACGTCCTCAATGCCGAATACTTCAAGCGCATCGACGCGTTGAACTACACGATGATCCATGATGACGGCCAGCATGTCGAAGGGCTCGACGACGCGGACGTGGTGCTCGTCGGTGTCTCCCGCACCTCCAAGACCCCGACGTCGATCTACCTTGCCAACCGTGGCATCCGCACTGCCAACGTGCCGCTGGTTCCAGGCATTCCGGTGCCGTCGCAGTTGGAAACGTTGACGCGACCGCTGGTGGTGAGCCTGCATGCGACGCCGGAACGCTTGATTCAGGTGCGCACGAACCGCCTGCTCTCCATGGGCGCCGATTCCAGCGGCGACACCTACACGGACAAGCAGTCGGTCGCCGAGGAGGTCGCATTTGCCCGCAAGCTGAGCGCCAAGCACGATTGGCCGCTGCTTGACGTGACGCGGCGCTCGATCGAGGAAACCGCCGCGGCGATCATGAAACTCTACAGCGATCGCCAGCGTAACCGGCCGTCTGAATAAACTTGAGAACAGTCTTTGGAATATCCTTGGGAATAGTCTTGGGAATAGTTTCGCAATGGGTCTGTGGCTCGGCAAATCCTCGTTGATCCTGGCCTCGCAGAGCAGCGCGCGAAAGATGCTGCTGGCCAATGCCGGGCTCGAGTTCAAGGCGATCACGGCTGATATCGACGAGCGCGGTATCCAGGCCGCCTCCGGGCTTTCAGATCCGCGCGAGATTGCGTTGCTTTTGGCGCGCGAAAAGGCCAGAGCGGTCTCGGTCCATCACGCTGGAAGCACCGTCATCGGTGCGGATCAAACGCTGGCGCTTGGCGATCGGCTCTTCAACAAGCCTGCGGGCCGTGCCCAGGCGTTGGCGCAACTGCGCGATCTCTCCGGCCAATGCCATGAGCTGAATTCCGCCGTGGCGATAGCACGTAATGGTGAGATCATCTTCGAGGAGGTCTCGGTCGCCCGCCTCACCATGCGGCAGATGACCGAGGCCGAGCTTTCGGCCTATCTCGACATCGCCGGCGATGCCGTCACCACCAGCGTCGGCGGCTATCAGCTCGAAAGCCTGGGCATTCATTTGTTCGAGCGTATCGAGGGCGACCACTTCACCATTCTCGGCTTGCCGTTGCTGCCGCTGCTTGCGTTCCTGCGGCGCGAGCGGCTAGTTGCAGTGTAATTGGCAGAGATGGCTGGGCGCTGATGCGGATCCTGGGACTGACCGGCTCGATCGGGATGGGCAAATCCACCACCGCGAAATTATTCGCGGAGGCCGGCGTCCCCGTCTACGATGCCGATGCGGCCGTCCATCAGCTCTATGAGGGCGAGGCTGCGCCCGCGATCGAGGCCGCGTTCCCCGGCACCACCGCGAACGGCAAGGTCGATCGGCCAAAACTGTCGGCGCGTGTGGTGCAGGATGCCGCTGCCATCAAGCAGCTCGAGCAGATCGTCCATCCGATGCTCGGCGCTTCCCGGAGAAAATTCTTCGCCGACGCAGAAGCCGCCAACGCGCCGGTCGTGGTGCTGGACATTCCACTGCTGTTCGAGACGGGCGGCGAGACGCGGGTCGACGCCGTGGTCGTCGTCACCACGTCTCCGGAACTGCAGCGCGAGCGGGTGCTGGCGCGCGGCACGATGGACGAGGCCAAGCTCGACGCCATCATCGCCAAGCAGACACCCGACGCGGACAAGCGCAAGCGTGCTGATTTTGTGGTGGATACGTCGCATGGACTCGAGCCGGTGCGCGCCCAAATCGCGCACATCCTGGCCGAGGTCGTTAAGATGCCGCAGCGGCGCGCCTGATTCGCCGCCTGACACGGCTTCTTGGATCATGCGCGAAATCGTTCTCGACACCGAAACCACCGGCCTCGATCCGCTGCGGGGAGACCGCCTGGTCGAAATCGGCTGCGTCGAGATGCTCAATCGCATGCCGACGGGGCAGAGTTTCCACGTCTACATCAATCCGGAAAGGGACATGCCGGCAGAAGCCTTTGCGGTGCACGGGCTGTCGGCCGAGTTCCTGGCGACGAAGCAGCTGTTCCACGAGGTCGTCGACGATTTTCTGGAGTTCATCGGCGACGCGCCGCTGGTGATCCACAATGCCTCGTTCGACATCAGCTTCATCAATGCCGAGCTCGACCGGATCAAGCGCCCGGGGATCCCGCGTGAGCGGCTGGTCGATACGCTGCTGCTGGCACGGCGCAAGCATCCCGGCGTATCTAACCGGCTCGACGATCTCTGCTCGCGCTATGCGATCGACAATTCACGCCGCACCAAGCACGGCGCATTGCTCGACGCCGAGCTGCTTGCGGAAGTCTATGTGGATCTCGTCGGCGCGCGGCAATCGCAGCTGCTGCTCGCTTCGGAATCCGAAGAGACTCGCGCCAATGGGGCTGCCGATGCGCCACGGCGGCAGCGGCCAGCGCCGCTCGCGCCGCGAATCTCAGACGCCGAGCACGAGGCCCACCGGGCCTTCATCGCGACGCTCGGCGACAAGGCGATCTGGAACGAGTTCTTGCCCGCTCCAGCTGTCGCTTCGGCTGGTTAGGCCTGGCCGCTCGGCTGAGCGGCCATTTGCCGCTCCATGTTCTGCCGATAGAGGCCGACGAAGTCGACCGGGTCCAGCATCAAGGGCGGGAACCCGCCGTCGCGCACGGCAGTAGCGATGATCTCACGGGCGAACGGGAACAGCAGGCGCGGGCATTCGATCATGACCAGCGGATGCAAATTGTCCTTCGGCACGTTGGAGATGCGGAACACGCCGGCATAAGCGAGCTCGAACGAGAACATGATCTTGCCGGCGGTCTCGGCCTTGCCCTCGACCGACAGCGTGACCTCGAACTCCTGTTCGCTCAGGTTGTTGGCGCTGACATTGATCTGGATGTTGATCTGCGGCGGTTGGCTCTGCTGCTGGAGCGAGCTGGGCGCATTCGGATTTTCGAACGAGAGGTCCTTGGTATATTGCGCCAGGACGTTGAGCTGGGGAGCCTGGGCCGCCTCGGGAGGGGTGCCGTTACCGTTGGTCATAAGAGTGTCTCCTTACCCGATTGGGGCTGAATTTCGCGGCGGTTGGCTAACATAGGGCCACCTCGTTCCACAAGGACGAACGGTCCCGGATGGGGAATTCCGGCCACGCCCACAACTATGGCGTTCACCCCGTCGATCCCGCGTAACCGCGGCTTAAACGATTGAAGATGCGCGATTTCCGGTCAGGATCGGGTTTCCCCTTAAGCATAAAACGCGCTACACTCGGTGCTGTGCCAAAAGGCGCCATTGGCCGGGCAAGATTTCGTGCCTACATCCCACGGACCTGACGCGCGGACCCGAAATGGTGATGTAGACTTGCCGTTCCGGTCTGGAACGGTCTACTGGCCGGATCGATTTTCCCGGCACGATCCTTCGAGACGGCCCCTTCTACAGACGACCAGAAAGCGAATACGACGTGGACATCTACACCATCATCTTCCTGGCGCTTGCGGTCTTCATCTTTCTGAGGCTGCGCAGTGTGCTGGGGCAGCGCACCGGTAACGAGCGGCCGCCGTTCGACCGCAACGCGCTCCAGGGTGCCCAGGACAAGAACGTCGTCACCATGCCGGGCAAGGTCATCGACCAGGCCCCCTTGGCGCCGACGGCCGAGCCGACCCCGCCCTCCGACCGCTGGAAGGGCCTGACCGAGCCGGGCACCGTGCTCGCCCAGGGTCTCGACTCCATTGTCGAAAAGGATTCCACCTTCGATCCGCGCCATTTCATCTCCGGCGCCCGCGGCGCCTATGAGATGATCGTGCTGGCCTTTGCCAATGGCGACCGCCGCGCGCTGCGCGACCTGCTGTCGTCGGAGGTCTATGAGAGCTTCGATGCCGCGATCAAGGAGCGCGAGAAGAACGAGCAGAAGACCGAGACGCGCTTTGTCTCGATCGACAAGGCCGAGCTCGTCGGCGCCGAGCTGCGCGACCGCACGGCCCAGCTCACGATCCGCTTCGTCTCGCAGATGATCTCAGCCACGCGGGACAAGGCCGGCAACATCGTCGACGGCAGCGCCGACACGGTCGCCGACATCACCGACATCTGGACTTTCGCCCGCGACATCACCTCTCGCGATCCGAACTGGAAGCTGGTTGGCACCGGAAGCGCGAATTAAGGCTTTCCTGAAGACCTGCGCGACGGCGCTTTGCGCAGGTGCCGTCGCGCTGTCGTCGTTTTCACTCGGTGCCGAGGCGGCGCGGCGCCACTATCGCAGCCATCACCATCATCTTCCGGAATTGCCCGCCGCGCCGCCGCGGGCCTTGCCGTATCCGCAGCTCCCCCTGCCGCTCGAAATTCCCGGCGCGCAATATCTGCCGCTGGCCTGGGCCGATGTGAAGGGCTGGGGCGACGACAATCATCTCGCCGCCTACAAGACCTTTCGCGCGAGCTGCCGGCCGATCAGCGCGCAGACCGGCGCGCCCGAACCGAAGGCTTTGGGCGCGTCGCTGGGCGAACCCTGCCGGGTCGCCAAATCGCTCGAGCTTACCGACGATGCCAGGGCCAAGATCTTCTTCGAGGAGAATTTCGCGCCGCTGCGGATCTCGCGCCTCGGCGAGCCCGACGGTTTCGTCACCGGCTATTACGAGCCGGTGCTGGAGGGATCGCGCACGCAGACCGAGGTCTACAACGTCCCGGTCTATCGCCGCCCCTCCAACCTGTTCGTGCGCGGCTACAAGCAGGATTCGGTCAGCCTGCCCAACAAGGGCCCGGTCTATCGCAAGATCGGCCGCCGCAAGCTCGTGCCCTATTACGACCGCGCCGAGATCGAGGACGGCAAGATCGCCGGCCGCGGACTCGAGATTGCCTGGCTGAAGGACCCGACCGATCTGCTGTTCGCCCAGATCCAGGGCTCGGCGCGGATCAAGTTCGACGACGGCGGCACGGTCCGGCTCAACTACGACGCCTATAACGGCTATCCCTACACCGCCGTCGGTCGCATCCTGATCGAGCGCGGCATCATTCCGAAGGAAGAGATGTCGATGCAGAGGATCAGGGAGTGGATGGCGCAGACACCTGACGGCGCCAAGGAGCTGCGGCGCCAGAACCGCTCCTACATCTTCTTCCGCGAGGTCAATCTGTCCGACAAGGAAGAGGCGGTCGGTGCGCAGGGCATTCCGCTGACGGCCGGCCGCTCGATCGCGGTGGACAAATCGCTGCACGTCTACGGCACTCCGTTTTTCATCGAAGGCGAGCTGCCGATCGATTCCGATCGGTCGAAGACGCCATTCCATCGCTTGATGATCGCGCAGGATACCGGCTCGGCCATCATCGGGCCCGCGCGCGCCGATCTCTATTTCGGCGCGGGTCAGGAGGCCGGCCGCGTCTCCGGGCGGCTGCGCCATGCCATGCATTTCGTGATGCTGGTGCCGAAGGGCCTCGATCCCACCACGCGCGGCGCGCGGCTCCCTGTGCCGGATCCGCGGCCGTCGGAGAGAATTGCAAAGCTGTTTCCGCAAACCGAGCCTGCGAAGACCGCTGCTCCTGCCGGAGCTGTCGCGCCGAACAAGACTGACACGGTCGCTATCGCCGGCCCGGTGCCGCTGCCGGCGCCGCGTCCCGTGATAGAACCTGTCCGCGAACCGCGCAGGCACCCGAAGAGTCGTTCCCACCAGCAATGAAGCGATCGTCCCGTCCGCCCGTGCTGGAGCCTCGTCCCTCGCCGCGCCGTCGCGCGCTGAGCGAGGAAGAGCGCGCGCTGTGGGATACGGTCGCAAAGCAGGTCAAGCCGCTGAGGAAGCCTCGTGCGGCGAAGGCGCAAGCTGCGCCGCGCGCCGAGCCTTCCCCCGCAGCGCCCGCCACGCGGCCTGCGTCATCGCCACGTCCGATTGCCGCCGTCCCGGCACCGCGTGCAGCGAAACCCGCCGTGCCGCCGCTTGCGCCGCTCGGCAAACGCGAGCGCACAAAGCTGTCGCGCGGGCGCAGCGAGATCGAGGCGCGGCTCGATCTGCACGGCATGACCCAGATGCGTGCCCATCGCGCGCTGACCGGCTTCCTGCACCGCGCCCATCATGACGGCCTGACGTTCGTGCTCGTGATCACCGGCAAGGGCCGAAGCGGCGGCGAAAGCGGCGTGCTGCGCCGTCAGGTGCCGGAATGGCTGAGCCTGCCGGAATTCCGCGCCTTCGTCGTGGGGTTCGAAGAGGCCGGCATCGGCCATGGCGGCGAGGGCGCGCTTTACGTGCGGATCAGGCGGGCTAGATATTAGCCGCGGGGCTCGCTGCAACCTCTCCCGCAAGCGGGAGAGGGAGCGCATCGTCTAAAACGGTCGCACGATCCCTACGCGCGGGATCAGGGTGAGGATCATGCCGGAAATATTCGCGCTGCGGTCTTCCGCCGGAATCAACGGCGTCTCGTGAGCGGTGGGCAGCATCTTCACCGCGTGCAGGATCAGGAACATGCAGACGGCCCAGTTCGAGATCCAGCGCGAATAGTCGAAGATCATCGCGAACATCACGAGACAGGCGAGGCTGACGCCGGCGAGCGCCGCGACCACGAGACGGCGATGTGTGTCGTTGGCGAGCGCGCCGATCAAATTCGCAAAATAGCGCCACAGCGGATTGTGCAGCCAGATCAACAGCACGAACACGGGGACGCCCAGGATGTTGTGCGGCAGGCGGCCCCAGGTGTCGGAAATCTCCTGCGCCAGCGGCTGATACCAGATGTAGGCGAACTGCAGCAGGTCGGTCCGCGACGGATCGACCATCCGGCTCTTCAGATAGGCGACGAAATCCGCCTCCGGGATCGGCATCGTTCCCAAAAACTGCGCCGTGAAGAACAGCGTGGAAACGGCAAGCAGGGCGATGATGCCGAACGCGACATTGGTGCGATCGCAGCCGTGCGTCAGATAATGCCTGATCACGACGATGGTGATGATGGTCGGCACATACATCAGAAGATGGATGTGGTGGATCAGGACGAGAACGATCGAGAACAGCGCAGCCAGCGCCACGAACAGCAGCGAGCCGGCGGGCACCAACAGCAGGACGATCGCCAGCGCGCAGCCATAGATGTCGAAATGGCCGAGCGTGTGCATGAAGTTCTTGAGGAAGAACGGCGAGCCCGCGATGAAGACGAACAGCGGCAATGTCTTCACGGTGAAGCCGAACGTCTTCTCGAATAGTCTTACATAAAGACCGAGCGTCACCAGCCATGCCGCGCCGCCGAGCGCGAACACTAGCCATAGCGGCACCTTGTCGGTGAACAGCGCGACGATCGCCCCGATCAACGCGCGCTTGATGAAGCCGAAATGATAGTCGACGAGGAGGTGGATGTAGGGGACGTAAGGCGGCAGCTGGATCTTGTGAACGAAGACGCCGACCATGATTGCCGCGTTGATCGCGAGCAGGAGACGCCAGGGGTTTTGCAGGATGCGTGCGGTCACGCCGCATCCATAGCGCGGGCCGCCCGGATTTACAAAATGAACCGGCTCAGATCCGCGTTCTTGGCGAGGTCGCCGACGTGCTTCTGCACGAAATCGGCGTCGACCCTGACGGTCTCGCCGCTGCGGTCGGGGGCGGTGAAGGAGATCTCGTCGAGCACCCGCTCCATCACCGTCTGCAGCCGCCGCGCGCCGATGTTCTCGACGGTGGAATTCACGGCCACCGCAACGTCGGCAAGCGCGTCGATGGCGTTGTCGGTGATGTCGAGCGTGACGCCCTCGGTCTGCATCAACGCGACATATTGCTTGATCAGCGAAGCCTCCGGCTCGGTCAGGATGCGGCGCATGTCGTCGCGGGTCAGCGCCTGCAGCTCGACGCGGATCGGCAGGCGGCCCTGCAGTTCCGGCAACAAATCGGACGGTTTGGCGACGTGGAAGGCGCCGGAGGCAATGAACAGGATGTGGTCGGTCTTCACCGCGCCGTGCTTGGTCGAGACGGTGGTGCCCTCGATCAGCGGAAGCAGGTCGCGCTGCACGCCCTCGCGCGAGACGTCGCCGCCGGCGCGGCCCTCGCGGGCGCAGATCTTGTCGATCTCGTCCAGGAACACGATGCCGTTGTTCTCGACCGCACTGATCGCCTCCATCGTCAACTGATCGCTGTCGAGCAGCTTGTCGGATTCCTCGTTGACGAGGATCTCGTGCGAGCTCTCCACCGTCAGCCGCCGCGTCTTGCTGCGTCCACCGAGCTTGCCGAAGATGTCGCCGATCGAAACCGCGCCCATCTGCGCGCCTGGCATGCCCGGGATCTCGAACATCGGAAAGCCGCTGCCGCCGCCTTGCGTTTCGATCTCGATTTCCTTGTCGTTGAGCTCGCCCGCGCGCAGCTTCTTGCGGAAGGAGTCCCGCGTTGCCGCGCTGGAATTGGCGCCGACCAGGGCATCGAGCACGCGCTCCTCGGCGGCGAGCTGCGCGCGTGCCTGCACGTCCTTCCGCTTGCGCTCGCGGACCTGAGAAATCGCGACCTCGACGAGATCGCGCACGATCTGCTCGACGTCGCGGCCGACATAGCCGACCTCGGTGAATTTCGTCGCCTCGACCTTCAGGAACGGCGCGTTGGCGAGCTTGGCGAGCCGCCGCGCGATCTCGGTCTTGCCGACGCCGGTGGGGCCGATCATCAAAATGTTCTTCGGCAGCACCTCTTCGCGCAAGGAACCTTCGAGCTGTTGCCGCCGCCAGCGGTTGCGCAACGCGATCGAGACGGCGCGCTTGGCATCGGCCTGGCCGACGATGAAACGGTCGAGTTCGGAAACGATTTCGCGGGGAGAAAAGTCTGTCATGAGACCTTAGCTAGGATCAGATGCGGGGCGGGACAAGCCGCTTTTTTTGCCGTCAGATGATCGGCGGGCCCGATTGCCATTGTTTCACGGCCTCGATCGGATGGATCAGCATCAGGATATTGAGCGTCAGATTGTCGCGAATATGGAGCGCCAGCATGATTTCGAAGGCGAGCCCGAACAGGACGGTCACCGATACAGGCAGCAGGCGCGCGGCGAGGAAGCCCAGCATCATGGACAAATTGTCAGAAACCGAATTGACGATGCTGTCGCCGAAATAATCCAGCGAGATCGTGCCGGCGCGGTAGCGTTCGATGATGAAAGGCGAGTTCTCGACGATCTCCCAGGCACCTTCGATCAGCATCGCGACGATCAGGCGCGCCGGCCAGGACAGAGATACGAATGGCAGGCGTGCGAACAGCAGCCAGGTCAGTCCGTAGAACAGGAAGCCGTGCAGGATGTGCGAGAAGGTGTACCAGTCGGCGATGTGCTGCGAATTTTCCGAGCTGTTCACCACGCCATGCCACAGCTTGACATAGCCGCAAGTGCAGATCGGCACCCGGCCCATCGCAAGCAGGATCGAGGCCTGCATCGCCAGCAGCAGCAGCGCGATGCCGACCCAGGCGAGCGGTGGAAACCCGGCCTTGCTCTCATGCGTGGTTGCCAGCGTCATGGCTCGCGCACCATCAGGAGTGCGGGCCCGTCGGGCGTCTCGACCATGCGCTCGCGGACAAAGCCGGCCTTCTGATAGGCACGCACGGCGCGCGCGTTGAGCGGATCAGGATCAGTGACGATGCGCGGCAGGCCCTGCCGCAACTGCGCGTCGGCGAATTGGCGGATGAATGCCGAACCGTGCCCGCGCCCGATCATGTCGCTTTCGCCGATGAACTGATCGATGCCACGGGTGCCCTCCGGTTGCGGCCCAAGACCCGTATTCCAGGCGGTCAGGCGGTAGCATTGAAGATAGCCGAACGGCTTGCCATCGGCCAACACGACGAACTGGTCCATGTCCGGCTCATCCAGATCGCCGCTCACGAGCGCGAACTGCTCGTCCGGATCGCCCCACCAGTCCCGCACATGTGCCTCGCCCAGCCATCGCCGGATCAGCGGCAGGTCAGCCGCGGTCATCGAGCGGAAGGTGTAGGCGGACGTCATGAGTTCGGCCGATAGTAACGCTCTCTCCGTTCCCTCCCCCCTTGTGGGGGAGGGGCAGGGAGAGGGGTGCCACACGGGGACTCTTTCCGTCGCGCGCCCGCGCTCGTTGCATCATCCAAAACCGGCACTTTTTCCTGGGCTACCCCCCTCCCTAGCCCTCCCCCACAAGGGGGGAGGGAACGCACCTTCGTCGGAACGTTGGCCCGAGTCCAACCCCACAGCCCTAGCCGGCCGCCAGCGCTTCGACGGTCACATTGCGGTTGGTGTAGACGCAGATGTCGGCGGCGATGTCGAGGGAGCGGCGGACGATGGTCTCGGCGTCCTTGTCGGTGTCGAGCAGGGCGCGGGCGGCCGCCAGTGCGTAATTCCCGCCGGAGCCGATCGCCATCACGCCGGCTTCGGGCTCCAACACGTCGCCGGTGCCTGTCAGCACCAGGGAAACGTCCTTGTCGGCCACGATCATCATGGCCTCCAGCCGTCGCAAATAACGATCGGTGCGCCAGTCCTTGGCGAGTTCGACCGCGGCCCGGGTCAATTGCCCCGGATATTGCTCGAGCTTGGCTTCCAGGCGCTCAAAGAGCGTGAAGGCATCGGCCGTGGCGCCGGCAAAGCCGCCGATCACGTCGCCCTTGCCGAGTTTCCGGACTTTCCTGGCGTTGGACTTGATCACGGTCTGGCCGATCGAGACCTGACCGTCGCCGCCGACCACCACCGTGCCGCCCTTGCGGACCGTCAAAATCGTGGTGCCGTGCCAGACCGGCGAGCTGTTCTGGGAAGCCTGCATGAATGATCCTCGTTGTCCGGGCTGATTTAGGCGGTCGGGAGCGGGGGCACAACGGGCCGCTCCGGGACCAATTTCGCTCACCATAGGCAGAAGTAGAGGCCCGGCCAGCCGTTCCCGCAGTAGCGAAGGCGTCATTTGGCTGTTAAAAGACCGGCGTTTTCGGCCCCGAACGAGGATGAAAGCCAGTTTTGATGCGCACCGCGACGATCAAGCGCAAGACCAAGGAAACCGACATCGAGGTCACCGTGAACCTCGATGGCACCGGTGTGTCCAATATCGCGACCGGCATCGGCTTTTTCGACCATATGCTCGATCTCCTCGCCCGCCATTCCCGCATCGACCTCACGGTCAAGGCGGTCGGCGATCTGCACATCGATCATCACCATACTACCGAAGACACCGGCATCGCGCTCGGCCAGGCCGTCAAGCAGGCGCTCGGCAACATGGCGGGCATCACCCGCTATGCCGGCGTGCACATGCCCATGGACGAGACGCTGTCGCGCGTGGTCATCGACATCTCGGGCCGCCCGGTCCTGGTGTTCAAGGTCGACTTCCCCCGCGACAAGATCGGCGAGTTCGACACCGAGCTGGTGCGCGAATGGTTCCAGGCCTTCGCCATGAACGCCGGCGTGACTCTTCACGTCGAGACCCTATATGGCGATAACAGTCACCATATCGCCGAGTCCTGCTTCAAGGGTCTGGCGCGGGCGCTGCGGACGGCGGTCGCGATCGACCCGAAGGCGGTGGGCGAAATCCCGTCCACCAAGGGCTCGCTCGGCGGCTGACATCTTCGGCCCGCGGCCCGCGCCGCTTGCGGTATCACTGAATTCTTGGGAACGGGGCATCGCCATGTCCGTCTACACAGTTCATGCTCCCTCCCCTGTCGGAGCCGATCTGCGCGCGACCGACAGATTCGTCTTCGTGCGCGACGGCTTCCATTTCTGGGCGATGATCTTCGGCCCGCTCTGGCTGCTGTGGAATCGGCTATGGCTGGCGCTGATCGGCTGGGTGATCTTCGTTGCCGCGTTCAACGTCGGGCTGTCCAGCCTCGGCGTCGGCCGTTCGTCGATCTTTTTCGCCGACGTCATCGTCGCGCTGCTGATGGGATTCGAAGCCTCCAGCCTGCGCCGCTGGACGCTGTCGCGCGGTAAATGGCGCCAGCTCGACGTGGTCATTTCCGACGATGAGGACACCGCCGAGCGCCGCTTCTTCGAGCGCTGGAGCCAGAAGCAGCGCGGCATCGTCAACGATCAATGGGCCGTCGATCGCGGCGGCCCGCCGCCGACCCGCAACGTGCCGGGCCAGCAATTCTCCAGCCCGCCACCGATGCCGGCGGGCGGCATCATTGGTTTGTTTCCAGAACCGGGAGGGTCAAGATGAGCGTCGCCATCATCGATTACGGTTCCGGCAATCTGCATTCGGCCGCCAAGGCGTTCGAGCGCGCCGCGCGCGGCATGGAGAACCCGCAAAAGGTCTTCGTCACCAGCGATCCGGACCAGGCCTACAGCGCCGATCGTCTGGTGCTGCCGGGCGTCGGCGCCTTCGCCGATTGCCGGCGTGGGCTCGATGCCGTCAACGGCATGGTCGAGGCGATCACCGAAGCGGTGCGCGTCAAGGCGCGGCCGATGTTCGGCATCTGCGTCGGCATGCAGCTGTTCGCCACCCGCGGCAAGGAGCATGTCATCACGCAAGGCCTGAACTGGATCGGCGGCGACGTCGAGAAGATTACGCCTCGCGACGATAGCCTCAAGATCCCGCACATGGGCTGGAATACGCTCGATGTGCTGCGCGAGCATCCGGTGCTGGACAGGCTGCCGCTCGGCCCCAAGGGCCAGCACGCCTATTTCGTGCACTCCTACCACCTCAACGCCGCCAACGAGGCGGACGTGCTCGCGCGCGCCGATTACGGCGGGCCTGTCACCGCGATCGTCGGCAAGGACACCGCCATCGGGACGCAGTTTCACCCCGAGAAGAGCCAGCGTTTTGGGCTGGCTCTGATCTCGAACTTTTTGCGATGGAAACCGTGATTCTCTTTCCCGCGATCGACCTCAAGAACGGCCAATGCGTGCGCCTCGAACAGGGCGACATGGCGCGCGCGACCGTGTTCAATCTCAATCCCGCCGCGCAGGCGGAGAGCTTCGTCGCGCAGGGCTTCGAGTATCTCCACGTCGTCGATCTCGACGGCGCGTTTGCCGGCAAGCCTGTGAACGCGCAGGCCGTCGAGGCGATGCTGAAGACGATCACGATTCCAGTGCAGCTCGGTGGCGGCATTCGCGATCTCGCGACTGTCGAAGCCTGGCTCGACAAGGGCATCACCCGTGTCATCATCGGCACCGCCGCGGTGCGCGACCCCGAATTGGTGAAGGCGGCCGCCAAAAAATTCCCCGGTCGCGTCGCGGTCGGGCTCGACGCGCGCGACGGCAAGGTCGCGGTCGAAGGCTGGGCCGAGACCTCGCAGGTGACGGTGCTGGAGATCGCACGGCGTTTCGAGGATGCCGGGGTCGCCGCCATCATCTTCACCGACATTGCGCGCGACGGCCTGCTCAAGGGCCTGAATCTCGATGCGACCATTGCGCTTGCCGACGCCATATCCATCCCCGTCATCGCCTCCGGCGGCCTCGCCTCGATCGAGGACGTCAAGGCGATGCTGACGCCGCGCGCGAAAAAGCTCGCCGGCGCGATCGCCGGCCGCGCGCTTTACGATGGCCGGC
Organism: Bradyrhizobium sp. WSM4873; assembly: GCF_055811355.1. Lineage (NCBI taxonomy): Bacteria > Pseudomonadati > Pseudomonadota > Alphaproteobacteria > Hyphomicrobiales > Nitrobacteraceae > Bradyrhizobium > Bradyrhizobium sp. WSM4873. The sequence goes on from NZ_JBVVPS010000020.1 coordinate 48,572, forward strand.
TCGATCCCGCAGCCGCCCTCACCCTGATCCGCGCCGCGGCCTAGGAGACATCCGATGTTCAAGGTGCGCGTGATCCCCTGCCTCGACGTCAAGGACGGCCGCGTCGTCAAGGGCGTCAACTTCGTCGATTTGCGCGATGCCGGTGACCCCGTTGAAGCGGCGATCGCTTACGACGCCGCCGGCGCCGACGAGCTCACCTTCCTCGACATCACCGCGACCCATGAGAATCGCGGCATCATGCTGGACGTGGTCCGGCGCACCGCTGAAGCCTGCTTCATGCCCGTGACTGTCGGCGGCGGCGTGCGTGAGGTCAACGACATCAAGACGCTGCTGCGTGCCGGCGCCGACAAGGTCTCGATCAACAGCGCCGCGGTGTCGCGGCGTGAGTTCGTCAAGGAAGCCGCCGAGAAATTCGGCGGGCAATGCGTGGTGGTCGCGATCGACGCCAAGCGGGTCAAGCGCGCCGGTGGCGGCGAGCGCTGGGAGATCTTCACCCATGGCGGCCGCAACTCGACCGGCATCGACGCCGTCGAATATGCCCAGGAGGTGGTCTCGCTCGGCGCCGGTGAAATCCTGCTCACCTCGATGGACCGCGACGGCACCAGGCAGGGTTTCGACATCCCGCTGACCCGGGCGATCGCCGACAGCATTCCCGTTCCCGTGATCGCCTCGGGCGGCGTCGGCAATCTCGACCACCTCGTCGACGGTATTCGCGACGGCCACGCCACCGCCGTGCTGGCCGCCTCGATCTTCCATTTCGGGGAATTCACCATCCGCGAAGCCAAGGAGCACATGTCCCGCCGCGGGCTGCCCATGCGCCTCGATGCCTGACGACTCCCGTTCCTAAAAATGCTACATCATCGGCGAGAACCGGCTTGTCCCGCCAGATAACCGGCCAATCCGAGTATTTTGTATGCCGCGTTTCACGATCCACGATCTCGCCGAGACCATCGACGCCCGCGCGGCGGCGGGTGGCGAGGCGTCCTATACCCGCAAGCTCCTCGACAAGGGCGCCGAACATTGCGCCAAGAAGTTCGGTGAGGAGGCAGTCGAAACCGTAATCGCAGCAGTCGAAAACGATCGCGCGCATCTGATCGCCGAAGGCGCCGACCTGCTCTATCATTTCCTTGTGCTGCTCAAGGCCCGCGGCGTAAAGCTGGAAGAGGTCGAGGCCGCATTGGACAAGCGGACCAATATGTCAGGGTTGGAAGAAAAGGCGTCGCGTAAGGGCGGCAGCTAGCCGAGGTGGAGAGTCGCGTCATGGATATCCGCGCACCCGAGCAGCAGTATAATCCGTACCGCGTCTATACGCGCGAGGAGTGGTCGCGACTGCGCGACGACACGCCGATGACGCTGGAGCCGGGCGAGTTCGACCGGCTGCGCTCGCTGCACGACCGCCTCGACTTGCAGGAGGTCGAGGACATCTACCTGCCGCTGTCGCGCCTGCTGTCGATCTACGTCGATGCGATGCAGCGGCTGTATTACGCGGAGCGCCAGTTCCTCAACATCCGCGACCGCAAGATGCCCTACATCATCGGCGTCGCCGGTTCGGTCGCGGTTGGAAAATCCACCACGGCCCGCGTGCTTCAGGCGCTGTTGGCGCGCTGGTCGCCGCGTCCCAAGGTCGAGCTGATCACCACCGACGGATTTCTGTATCCCAACGCCGTGCTGGAACGGCAGGGCATCATGCAGAAGAAGGGCTTTCCGGAGAGCTACGACCTGCCGCTGCTGCTGAGCTTCCTCTCCGACATCAAGGCCGGCCGCCGCCATGTGCGCGCGCCGGTCTATTCGCATTTGACTTACGACATCGTGCCGAACCAGTGGGCCGAGATCGACCAGCCCGACATTCTGATCGTCGAGGGCGTCAACGTGCTGCAGACCGGCAAGCTGCCGCGCGACGGCAAGGCCGTGCCCGTGGTCTCCGACTTCTTCGATTTCTCGGTCTATATCGACGCCGACGAGGCCGCGCTGCGGCAGTGGTACATCAGGCGCTTCCTGTCGCTGCGCGACACCGCGTTCACCAATCCAAAATCCTACTTCAACCGCTATGCGCTGTTGTCGGACGAGGAAGCCACCGCCACCGCGATCGCGATCTGGGAACGCACCAACCTCGCCAATCTCGAGGACAACATCCTGCCGACCCGCCCCCGCGCGACCCTGATCCTGAAGAAGGGCGCCGATCACACGGTGGCGAGCGTGGCGCTCAGGCGGCTGTAACAGCCTTGACGAACGCAGCCCTTGTTAAATTTCGGGCTGAGTATCTTTTGTTGCAGACCGGCGAGGGGTATTTGGTTATGGCTTTCGGAAACGCACACGGACCCCATGGTTGATCGTCTCAGAAGCGCTGCCGAGCATCTCGAAGCACCGATATGCCCGGACTGCCATATCGAGATGAAGTGGTTCCGTTCCGAGCTGCTGGCCGACGAGCCGACCCCGATCATCGCGCATCTTTTCGTGTGCCCGCATTGCAAGCGCGCGGCCCAGGCAGACACCAAATTCGAGGGCACGCCGGTGCGGCCGGATAAGCTCTCTGCGCCGCGGTTTCCTGCTCACGCCGCATAGCATTCGGGGGTGACCGGATTCAGCGCTCGGCTGACCGCCGGATAGTAACTCGACATGACGATCATTTCCGGACCTCCTGTCGCGCTTTCGAGCCGATGAAGATGTGCCACGCCGTGAGAAACATCGCGGCGACGAGTGGGCCGATGACGAACCCGTTCGCTCCGAAAGCCGCAAGGCCGCCTACGGTGGCGAGCAGCACGACATAGCTCGGCATTTGGATCGACTGGCCGACCAGGATCGGGCGGAGAAAATTGTCCGCAAGACCGATCACGAAGGTCCCGAAAGCGAGCAGGATGATCCCTTTCGTGACTGAGCCTGCCACCAGCAGGTATAGTGCGACCGGAATCCAAACCAGGGCGGAGCCGAGCACGGGCAGCAGCGAGAGCAGCGCCATCAGGGCGCCCGCCAGCAGTGGGGCAGTCAAGCCGAGCACCCAGAAAATCAGCCCGCCAAGCGCTCCCTGAATCAGCGCAACGAGAACGATCCCCTTGATCGTCCCGCGAACCGCGAGGGTGAACGCATTCAGAATCTCGCTGGTGTGGCTTGGCCGCAGCGGCAGCGCGTCGCGGATCCGTGCATTGAGCTCGTCACCGTCGCGGAGCAGGAAGAACAGCAGGTACAACATCACGAGCAAGCTTGCGACGAATTCCAGCGTCAACTGACCGATGTTGATGGCGTGTCCCGCCAGCTGTTGGCCGGCAGGAACGACCAGACTCGACAGACGTTCCTTCAGGGCCGAAAAATCGATGCCGGCCAAACGATCCGACAGGGACGCAGCCCAGGCGGGCAGCGCGGATTTCAGCTGCTGCAGGGGATGAGCGAAACTGATCTCCCCGCTCTGAGCGCGCTGATAGAGCTCCCCACCCTGGTCGATGAGCGAGGCGATGACGACCGCCACGGGGATGAGGACCATGACGATCACGACGACGACAGTGAACGATGCAGCAAGGTTGCGCCTTCCCGGAAGCGTTTCCATGGCGCGTCGATAGAGCGGCGCGAAGATGATCGCCAGAAGCGTGGCCCACAACAACGCGCCGGAGAACGGCCAGAACACCCACCCGAACGCAAGGGAGATCGCGGCGAGCAAGATGAGGAATGAGCGGTCTTCCGATGTTCTCACGTGTTCGCCAGCCCTTCTGTTGCAAGAAGTATGATCCGGACCTGAAGTCCGGGCCGTCACTTGTCTGCTTTCGCGGTCCAGTCGGCGAACTTGATGCGTCCTGCAAAGGTTGCGGGACCCGAGCCGCCGGCCTTGTAGACGAAAGCTTCGCCTTCCTGCACGTCCCCGGCTTCCTTGCCGAAGGCATCGGCGATGTTGGTCTTGTGGGTGACCAGGAAGGTGTTGGTGCCGGCTTTGGGCGGCGCGTCGACGAGCTGCCGCACGGCCTGGCCCGCCTTTGCGTTTGCACCGGTCGGATTTGCCATGCCCGACGCACTCGCGTTGCTGCTGTCCGTCAACGCATCGACCGGCTTGACCTCGCGGCCGGAGATCAGCCTGCCCGCCTCGATCGCGCGGTTCAGCTTGCTGGTGTAGACGTCGCCGATCGGAATTGCGAGTTCCTTGATGGCCGTCCCGATCTGGCGCGCCATGTCGCGGCCCTTTTCACTGAGCTGCCGCTGGGCGCTCATGTCGTCGAACTTGAAAGGGTAGACATCCTTTTGGCTGTCGTCGGTGGCGGTGTGCCGAAACACCAGCACGTAGCCGCCTTGCTTGAGCGAGGCGATCAGTTCCGAGCTATCGGCCGCGGCGGGGGTGGATCCAGAGAGCAGGACAATGGCGAGGCAGCAAAGCAGTTTCATGTCCGACATCCTCTTCTTGAAAACGCCCCTTGGAGGATGGTGACGTGCAGCGGGGTCGATTTCAATTCTCGAATGCCGATGGATATGAAGTTCCCATGCGCGGAAACGTCGAGCGGTCCTGTATCAAACCGCCAGCTGCCGCGCCGCCGCCAGTCCGGCCAGCGCCTCTTCCAGCTTCTCGCGATCGAGCGGCTTGATCAGAAACCCGTTCATGCCCGCTTCAAAGCAGGCATAGCGATCTTCCACCAGCGTATTGGCGGTGAGCGCCAGGATCGGCGTGTGGTGGCCACCTTTGGTGGCCTCATGCGCACGGATTCGTTTCGTCGTTTCGATGCCATCGAGCTGCGGCATCTGGATGTCCATCAGCACGAGATCATAGGGCGTGCCGGCTGATGACGCGCCGAGCCAGGATTCCAACGCGGCCTCGCCATTGATCGCGATGACGACGCGGTGGCCGAGTTTCGTCAGCAGCGAGCGCATCAACAGCGCATTGATCTCGTTGTCCTCGGCGACGAGAACCGACAGGCCTTTCGCCGGTACCGGGCCGGTGGATGAGGCCGATGGCTCTGGCGCGAGATCGGGCGAGGCGACCTCCGGGGGCAGCGCGAGGCGTGCAGCGAGCGAGGCCGCGCGCAGCGGCTTCACCAGGAAGCCGGTGAAGGCCGGCGAGAGTTTCTCGTGGCGCGAGCCGGACGTCAGCAGCACGAGGCGTTGCGTCGCATGGCTGCGTGCGGCTTCGCCGAGGCGGTCGGCGATGGCGGCGCCGAGCGCGCGATCGATCAGCACCGAATGCCATGAGCGTTCCGGCAGCAGCGCTTCCGCCACCGCGGCGTCCGTCACCATGCAGGTCTGGCCGCCCCAGCGCTCGAGTCGCCGCGCGATCAGTGACGCCTCGATGCCGTCGGCAATCAGCAGGATCGACTTGCCCGCGAGATCGGGACTGGGGAATGCCGTCTGTTCCGGATCGACGTGCTTTGACGCGAGCGGAATCGCGACTTCGAAGGTCGAACCCTTGTCCGGCTCGCTCGTGAGCGTGATGCGGCCGCCCATGCGCTTGACGATGCGCTCGCTGATGGCGAGACCGAGGCCGGTGCCGCCATAGGTGCGGGCGACGCGTTCGTCGGCCTGCTCGAATTCGCGGAAAATGCGCTGTTGCGCGTCGGCTGCGATGCCGATGCCGGTGTCGCGCACCAGAAAGCTGATCTCGTTCGGCCAGATGCCGGGCTCGACGATCAGCGCGACGCCGCCGCTCGCAGTGAACTTGATGGCGTTGCCCGCGAGGTTGAGCAGCACCTGGCGCAGCCGCGCGGCATCGCCGACCACTTCGAGCGGCAGCCGTTCGTCGACATAGGCGGCGATCTCGAGCTGCTTCGCCTGCGCGCGGGGCGCGAGCAGCTCGGTGATGTCCTCGATCAGGCCTGAGAGCGCGAAGGGACGCTGCTCGAGATCGAGCTTGCCGGCTTCGATCTTGGAATAGTCGAGCAACTCCTCGATCAGCGCCATCAGCGCTTCGCCCGAGGTCTTCACGGCCCTGGCGTAGGTCGACTGCTCCGGCGTCAGGGAGGTGTCGAGCAGCAGCCCGCCCATGCCGATGATGCCGTTGAGCGGCGTGCGGATCTCGTGCGAGGCCATGGCCAGGAAGCGCGATTTCGCCCGGTTGGCGGCGTCGGCCTGATCGCGGGCGTCGGACAGCGCACGCTCGGTCTCGGTGCGGTCGGTGACATCGCGTCCGACGCTTTGCAATTCGGCGGGTTGGCCGGCATCGACGCGGACATAGCCTTCGCGCCAGGCGATCCAGCGCCCGCCAAGCGGCGTTGCGATCTTCTGGTCGTGAATCCGCGTTCCGTTGCTCTCGCGGGCGCTGTCGCCCTGCTCCAGCACGTCGAAATCAAAGCGCGTGCCGACCAGCGCGCGGCGCGCCTGTCTGGCAAGCGCGCAATAGGCGTCGTTGGCGAACGTGATGCGGCCGCTCGTGTCACGCAGCACGATCAGATCGCCCTGCTGTTCGAACAGGCTGCGAGCGCGTTCTTCGGCTTCCTTCAGCTCCCAATTGCGGTCGATCAGCGTTTCGTTGTGGGCGGCCAGTGCACGCATCCGCTTGTTGACGAAGCGCAGGCGCATGCTGAGCGTGGCGAGGCCGAGGCAGGCGAGCGCGAACAGGAAGCTGACGCCGATCGCAAACGCATTGGGATCGTAGCCGGACGTCTCGGACCGGCTGCCGGAGACAAACCCATAGGCGCCGCCGAAGGTCGCCGAGAAGATCATGATGGAGCGGATCGCGAAGGCGATTCTGGGGTACTGTCGCCTGAAGCGGCGCATGCGCACCTTGATCCGGAACGTCCGATCCATCGCCACCGACCCGACTCTTTTCGTAAAAACCTGTGCTCGCTGTAAACGACGATGTGCCGCCGACCTTGCGAACAGTTTGAGGTGTCGCGACCGCCTCCAAACAGGGTTGACGAGGCGTTAACGGCGCAAAGCGAGGCGGCTCAAAGCGAGGCGGCCTGGAGATGACGGTGGCCGCCGCGGGCGCCGACGATTAGCGCCGCGGCCTCGCGCTGCGAGAAGGTTTTCGAGCGCACATAGACGCGGTAATCCGCCGGCCCTTCGGTGGAGAGATAGACCACCTGGCCGCCGTCGACGGGCTGCGCGGCAATCGAGATCAGGCGCGTCGAGGGGTTGGCCTGGCAGGACTCCGATTCCGACCCGAGGCCGTCGTCGACGACCGCGAAGTCGGCAGCGTCCGCATCCTCGGTGATCTGAACCCGCACCGTGGCGCGCGCGGGATCATCCGTGAAGGCGACATGCACGCCGGCGGTCCAGAACAGCGACGTCAGCTCGACCGAGGTGTCGCCGAGGGCGATGCAGGGATGCGAGACCGATCCGATCTCGCTGCGGGCAAACACCGCGGCCGCCAAAACGGGAATAACCGAGGCCAGGATATTGAAACGCAACATGACACGCTACTCGCCGGGCCCCGTACGGGAACTGATGGGCCTTATGGTTTGCAGAGCGTAAAGGAAACTCGTTACCGCCGGGTTGATGCGCGGAATGATCACGCCAGCTGCCGCACATCCTCCGCGAGTGCGCGATAGGACAGTGCTTCGGCCAGATGCAGCCGGCCGATCTTGTCGGCGCCGTCGAGATCGGCCAGCGTGCGCGCCACCCGCAGCACGCGGTGATAGCCACGCGCCGACAGCCGCATGGTCTCGGCGGCGTCGCGCAGCAGCTTCTGGCCTTGCGCATCCGGCTTGGCGATCTCCTCCAGCACCGAGGCCGGGGCTTCGGCGTTGGTGCGAACCTTCGGCAGGCCGGCGTCCGCGTAGCGCGCGAGCTGGATGTCGCGCGCGGCGGCCACGCGCGCGGCGACTTCGGCCGAACCCTCCGCCGGCGGCGGCAGGATCAAATCGGCCGCGGTCACCGCGGGAACCTCGATGCGCAAATCGATGCGGTCCATCAGCGGCCCCGAGATGCGGGCCTGGTAGTCGCCCGTGCAGCGATCGATGCGACCGCGCTTGCAGGCATAGCCGGGCTCGAACGCATTGCCGCAGCGGCAGGGATTCATCGCGGCGACCAGCATGAAGCGCGCGGGATAGGTGACGCGGTGGTTGGCGCGGGAGACCGAGACCTCGCCGTTCTCCAGCGGCTGGCGCAGCGAATCCAGCACGCGCGGATCGAATTCGGGGAGCTCGTCGAGGAACAGCACGCCCTGATGCGCGAGCGAGATCTCGCCGGGCCGTGCGCGCATGCCGCCGCCGGTAAGCGCGGCCATGCTGGCGGAATGATGCGGCGAGCGAAACGGCCGCCGCGCCGTCAGCGCGCCGCCCTCGATCTCGCCGGCAACAGAGGCGATCATCGAAACCTCGAGCAACTCGCCCGGTGACAACGGTGGCAGGATCGAGGGCAGGCGTGCCGCCAGCATCGATTTGCCGGCGCCGGGCGCGCCGATCATGAGCAGGTGATGACCGCCGGCGGCCGCGATCTCCAGCGCCCGCTTGGCGCTCTCCTGGCCCTTGATGTCGCGCAGGTCGAGGGGCGAGCTTGCTGCTTCATGCACCTTCGGCACCGGCCGCGACAGCACCTGCGTTCCCTTGAAATGGTTCGCGATCTGGATCAGTGAACTTGCGGCGATGATCTGGATGTCCGGGCTCGCCCATGCCGCTTCCGAGCCGCAAGCCGCCGGACAGATCAGCCCCTCCTCGCGCACATTGGCGCCGATTGCGGCAGGAAGGACACCGGCCACCGGCGCGATCGATCCGTCGAGGCCAAGCTCACCCAGAACGGTGAAGCCGGTCAGTGCATCCGGTGGAATCGCGCCGATCGCCCCCATCAGCCCGAGCGCGATCGGCAGGTCATAATGGCTGCCTTCCTTGGGCAGATCGGCGGGCGCGAGATTGACGGTGATCCGCCGCGCCGGCAGCGCCAGCCCCGAGGCGATCAGCGCCGAGCGGACCCGCTCGCGCGCCTCCGACACCGCCTTGTCCGGGAGACCGACGATCGCGAAGGCCGGCAGACCGGGCGCGACCTGCACCTGCACGTCGACCGCGCGGGCCTCGATCCCCTCAAAGGCGACGGTAGAAACCCGCTGAACCATGCCCGAACCAGCCTGCCCTTTTGCACAATTAGGGGTAGCAGAGCGGGCCAGTCCTTGCAAGAACAATACGGGAACGTGTTGAGGGGGCCTGGAAGGCCCTAACCGATCGTAAACACGACGAAGACACTACGCCTCGAATGCAAGCTGCTCTGCTCAGCACATTCCAACGAATGTCCGCTACTCCTAGGGGTGCGGGATGGGCCGTGGTCTAACGGGTGAACAATTCAAATGCTTGCAAATCGCCGGAGAAGCGAACGACGGATGTGCACGCGGCTCGCCAAGATTCATTTTGGCGCGGGTTCGCTGCCGCGGGACTGCACGATCACCGATATTTCGGATGGCGGCGTGAAAGTAGTGGCGGAATTTCTGGAAGTGCCGCCGCAATTCACCATCATCTTCGCACCCGACTATTCCCGCCAGTGCCGCCTGCGCTGGCGCATCGGCTGCGAGTTCGGCGCTGAATTCACCGACTGAGCCATCGGAAGCGCCCCGCCTTAACGGGACTTTAGCGTTAATCGGTAAGCATCTCTGATCAGTCGCCGAGTGATCAGAGTATGTCCAAGCGTTCGTCCGTCGCCTCTCCTCCGGCGAGATATCTGTTTTCCGCGCTTCTGATCCTGGCCCTCGGCGGCTGTCAGACCACCGGCATCGAAGACATCACCGGCGCGCTCGGCGGAAAGTCGGACACGGCTGGCAGGGCCGACACCAAGCCCGACGTGAGGCCGGACATGGACGCGCTGCGCGAGCGCTATCGTGCCAAACCTGGCGATCCCAACATCGCGCTCGAATACGGCAAGGCGTTGCGTCAGACCGGCCAGCGCGCGCAGGCGCTCGCGGTGCTGGAGCAGGCCGTGCTCACCCATTCCAACAACAAGGCGCTGCTCGCCGGCTATGGCCGCGCGCTCGCCGACAGCGGCAGTTTCCAGCAGGCGTTCGACGTCCTCGGTCGCGCGCATTCGCCCGAGGATCCCGACTGGCATATTCTGTCGGCGCAGGGCGCCGCGCTCGATCAGCTCGGCCGCAACGAGGAAGCGCAGCAATACTACGCCGCCGCGCTGAAGATCGTGCCGGACGAGCCGTCGGTGCTGTCCAATCTCGGACTGTCCTACATGCTGCAGAACAATCTGCCGCGGGCGGAGGAAACGATGCGCCGTGCGCACGCGCGCAATCCCGCCGATTCGCGCGTGCGCGCCAATCTCGCGCTCGTGCTGGGACTGGAAGGAAAGCAGGCGGAGGCCGAGACCATCGTGAAGGCCGACCTGCCGCCGGATCAAGCGGCGGCAAAGGTCACGGCGCTGCGGCAATTGCTGGTGAAGAAGCAGCAGCGGGCGGAGAAGTAACCGGCTCGTTCCTGAGCTCGACAGATTGAGCCTCGCCGAGCGCACCGAGGGAGGTGCGTTCCCTCCCCCACAAGGGGGGAGGGAACGGAGAGAGTTCAGCTCTCGTCCCTACGACGCCTTGCGATGCGGGGCTGATCCGCGCCCCGACCTGCCCTTCAGCTTCTTCAGCAGCGGGCCGAGCAGCGAGCGCTTCGGCTTCTTCACCTCGCCGCGCCCGGCAAGGCGGTTCGCCATGTTCTGGAACAGCTCGGTGGTGCGGTGGCTCTTGGAGACCTCCGCGATCATCTGGCCGTTGTTGGCCGCGGTCGAGAACAGCTTCGAATCGAACGGGATCACCGCGATAGGCTGGCTCTCCATGGTCTTGGCGAAGGCCTTGACCTCGATCTCCGCACGCTTGGGCATGCCGACCTGGTTGATGCAGTAGAGCGGTGGCCGGTCGTTCGGCCGCGCCGCCTTCAACACGTTCAGCATGTTCTTGGTGTTGCGCAGGTTCGCAAGATCGGGCTCGGCCACGATCACGATGTCGTCCGCGTTGACCAGCGCGCGTCGGGTCCAGCCGGACCATTGGTGGGGAACGTCGAGCACGATGCAGGGCGTGGTCATCCGTAGCGTGTCGAACACCGCGTCGAAGGCCTCCGCGCCGAAATCGTAGACGCGGTCGAGGGTGGCAGGCGCAGCAAGGAGGCTGAGCCGCTCGGTGCATTTGGAGAGCAGACGCTCCATCAGGGCCGTGTCCGGCCGGTCCTGTGACAGCACCGCATTGGCGATGCCCTGCACCGGGTCCTGGTTGTAGTCGAGACCCGCGGTACCGAAGGCGAGGTCGAGATCGATCACGACGGAATCGAGCGCGAGGTCGCGGGCGATGGTCCAGGCCACGTTGTGCGCGACGGTGGAGGCACCGACACCGCCCTTGGCGCCGACCACCGCGATGACGCGGCCGGTGATGATGGTTTCGGACGCCGAGAACAGGCTGCAGATCGAGCGGACGACGTCGAGCGTTTCGACCGGTCCCACCACATAGTCGTTGACGCCGCGGCGGACCAGCTCGCGATAGGGCGCGGTGTCGTTGGGATTGCCGATCACGACCACACGGGTGCCGGGATCGCAGACGCCGGCGAGGTCGTCGAGGCCCTCGAGGATGTCGCGCGTGCCGTCGGATTCGATCACGATGACGTTCGGCGTCGGCATCGTTTCATAGACTTCGATGGCCGCAGCGAGGCCGCCGTCCTTGGCGGTGAGATGCGCCTTGGCGAGACGGCGATCCTGCCCGGCCGCGGTCACCGCGGCGAGCGTCTGCTCGGTCTCGCAAAAGGCCTGCACGGAGATGCGAGGAACCGGCGCAATGTGTTCCTCGGGGTGCTGCGGATCGTCCGCTTCTTCGTCGTGGACGCGTGTCATCTGCCTGTGTCGCTGAGTTTGGCCTTGTCGGCGTCTGGATTGGTGGTCCCGATCGGCGTGCCCTTGCGATAGCGCTCGAAGGCCATGTCGCGCCGTGCGTTATAGGCCGGCGTCTCGGACCGCGGCTGCTCGAGGTCGGCCGGATTGTCGATCATGGCCGCGAGGTTGCGCTGGCTGGCGCAGCCCAGATTGAAATAGGGCTGGTTCTCGTTGTAGCCGGGGTCGAGGATGGAGGGGCCGATATCTTCCGGCCACAGCCCGCAGGGGCCGGCGACCGCGGCGATCCGGGAATAGCTCAGGCGGATGGTGGGCAGCAGTCCGGGATCCTCGGGCCGATAGGGGTGCTGGACGATGGCACGCGAGGGCACGCCGACGGATGCGAGCACGGAACGGATCTCGTGATAGGTCGCTGCGGCCGCGCGCGAATTCGCGGCGTTGGCGGGGACGTCGACCACGACCGAGCCGGTGCCTTCGCGCACCCAGTCCCGGGCAATGCCGGCGACGTCCGCGTGCTGCGCGGCCGAGAGGCCGCCGCGAGCCTTGCCGACGAAGATCACGATCGACTTCTTGGCTTCCTCGACCGCGATCGGGTGACGCTGGCGATAGTCGGTCGGCACCGTCTGGGTGACGATCTCGCCGGTGGTGTTGCAGGCGCCCAGCATGACGGAGAGCCCCGTCAGCGCCAGCGCGACGCTCAACTTGCGACGTCGATCGGCCATGGTCTTCGTCATCGCTTCGTCCCCTCGTGCCCCATCTCTCGCCCGTCTCTTGTCCCGTTCCCCAAGCCGTCCGTTCGCCATCAGTCGATGATGAAGCCGAAATCGCCGGGCGTGCCCGCGATCGGATCGACGCGGCGCGCGATGCCGTAGAGGCGGTTCATGCGGCCGAGCAGCGCCGTCTGGGCGTCAGAGGCCGGCGCAAAGCCGTCGTCGGGCCGGGACAGTTCCTTCTGAGCCACCGCGCGCACCACATAGGGGGTCACGATCACCATCAGCTCGGTTTCGTTGTTGACGAAGTCCTGGCTGCGGAACAGCGCGCCGATGATCGGCACCTGGTCGACGCCGGGCAGGCCGTTGATCGCCTGTTTGGTCTGCTGCTGGATCAGGCCGGCCATCGCCATCGAACCGCCCGAGGGAATTTCCAGTGTCGTTTCGGCGCGACGGGTCTGGATCGAGGGAATCGTGATCGAGTTGGTCGAGCTCGACGACAGCGCCTGGGTCACCGTGATGGCGCTCTGGTTCGACAACTCGGATACCTCGGTCATCACCCGCAGGCTGATCCGGCCCTCGCTCAGTACGACCGGGGTGAAGTTCAGGGAGATGCCGAACTTCTTGTAGGTGATCTGGGTGGTACAAACGTGGGTGACAGGATCGCAGGCATAGCCCGACGGAATGGGGAATTCGCCGCCGGCGATGAAGGTGGCGGATTCGCCGGAGATCGCGGTCAGGCTCGGCTCGGCGAGCGTGCGCATGACACCGGCACTTTCCATCGCGCGCATCGTGGCGCTGACGGTCGCGAAGCCCTTGGTGAGGCCGGCGACACCTAATCCGTTGTTGCTGACGATCGGTCCACCGCTGACCGAGAACGGGTTGGAATTGTTGAAGTTCACCACTGCGGTGCCGGCGTTCAGGCTGGCGCTGAGATCGACGCCCAACTGCTTGACGATATCGCGGCGCACTTCGCCGACGACGACCTTGAGCATCACCTGGTCGCGGCCGCGCACGACGATGTTGTTGACCACCTTCTCGGAGCCGCCGACCAGTTTGGCGGCGACGTCGCCGGCCTGCTGCGCCTCGACCGGGCTCGACACCGAGCCGGTCAGCATCACGCTGTCGCCCACGCCTTCGATCTGCACGCCCGGCAGCGACTGACGCAGCGCCGTGCGCATGCCGTTGAGATCGCGCTTCACCGCGATGTCGTAGGCAGCCACCTGCTGGCCGTCGGCGGCGAAGAACACGACGTTGGTCTGGCCGACCTGTCCGCCGATGATATAGGCGCGTTGGGCCGAGCGGATCACGGCATTGGCGATCTTGGGATCGGCGACCAGCACGTCCTTGACGTCGCGCGGCAGGTCGATGACGGCGGACTTGCCGACGCCGAGCGACAGGAAGCGCGTCTTCGCAGGCACGATCGTTCCGACCGGCGACACATCGAGATCCGCTGCCTGCATCGGCGCCTGGTCGCCGACCGGCGCATCTGCGGCGCTGACGATATCGGGGGCTGCGAGGAGCCCCAGGATCAGTATCGTCCCCGTCCAGAACGAGCGCGCGCGATTCCCCCGAATGCGCATGCCCGTCCGATCATCCCCGTAGTTCATCATATCCCCATCACTTCTGTGACGTCAGTTGCCGCGCCTGTACGCCGTAGCGGATCACGTTGACCCCGCCCGACCGCTTGCTCGCCAGGTCCTCGGGCGTGCTGTCGACCGAGTTGGCATCGACGATGCTGCGCAGCGCGAGTGTCAGCGTGCCGCCCTGGCGCGCCGCCGATAGCGTGCCGACCTGGTCGGGTTTGAGCTCGAGCGTGACGGTCCTGCCGACGACGGCATTCTGGCCGTCCTTTTCCTTTGGCGCCTGGTCGATCGCGAGCACGCGGATATTGGTCAGGATCGCTTCGGACAGGATGAGGTCGTTACCGGCGGCCCCGTCAGGATTCTTCAGGCGGCGGGTCAGCACGATGTCGACGCGGTCATTCGGCAGGATGAAGCCGCCGGCGCCGGTCTCTGCTGAAATCTCGGTGGAGACGGCGCGCATGCCCGACGGCAGGATCGCGGCCATGAAGCCGGAGCCGTCGGCCTTGACCAGCTTCTGCTCGCGGATCGGCTCGCCCTGCATCAATGGCACGCGTGCGATCGAGCCTGCGATCTGGATCTGCGCCTCGGGCCTGTTGTCGCGGCGGATGAAGGCGCTGCTCGCGGTCGCCGCCGGCCAGACCTGCCATTGCAGGTCCTCGGGCTTCACGGCTTGACCGAGCTGGATGTCGTTCTTGGCGACCAGCACCTCGACCGTCGGCAGCTTCTCGGCGACGGGGAGAACGGGCGCGGGCTTGTTGTCATAGCCGCTCGCCAGATACGCAGCGACGCCGCCGGCGCCCAGCGCGATGACGAGAACGACAATGCGTGCGGTGTTCATACGCTTCTACTCTTACGCAGGGCACTCGAACCGCACCTGGCGGGTTCCCCAACGTCGATGAGTAGGCAGTAAAAGTATAAGCGGTGTTGCGAGGCCGAATGTGAGCGCTGGCCGCGCTGGGGTCTTTCGGCAGATGGTGAACGTCGCGTTAGCCGGTCGGCCACTGGCCCCGTAGTTTCACGCAGTCGCGGCCCGTGCGTTCGAACGATGCGCGCCGCGTCATGGTGAATGCGTGGTTAGTGATGTGCGGGTGCGGTGTCATGGCTAAGAGCCGGAAGCAATGCGCCACACCATCGCTGTCGTCCCGGCGAAGGCCGGGACTCATACCGCGTGATCTCTCGATTGTAGAAGACAGAAGTACCAACGACGAGTCTTCGCCAAACCACGCCCTGTGGCTATGGGTCCCGGCCTTCGCCAGGACGACGTTGGAGAGGTAGTGCGCTCCCCTACTTCGCCCGCTTCTGTTCGATCACGTCCCAGAGCTTTGCGGCAACGTCCGGTCCGCCGAGCCGCGCGATGGCGCGGATGCCGGTCGGCGAGGTCACGTTGATCTCGGTGAGGTTGCCGTTGATGACGTCGATGCCCACGAACAACAGCCCGCGCTCGCGCAGCGCCGGGCCGACGGTGGCGCAGATCTCGCGCTCGCGCGGCGTGAGCTCGGTCTCCTGCGCTGCGCCGCCGCGCACCATGTTGGAGCGAAGGTCGTCGGCGGCCGGGACGCGATTCACGGCGCCGGCGAACTCGCCGTTGATCAGGATGATGCGCTTGTCGCCGTGCTTCACCTCGGGGATGAACTGCTGGATCACCCAGGCTTCCTTGAATGTCACCGAGAACATGTCGAACAGCGAGCCGAAATTCATGTCCTGCGGCATCACGCGGAACACCGCCGCGCCGCCGTGGCCGTGCAGCGGCTTCATGACGACGGCGCCGTGCCTGTCGCGAAACGCGTTGATCTCGTCGAGGTCGCGCGAGATCAGCGTCGGCGGCATCAGCTGCGGAAAGTTCATCACGAACAGCTTCTCCGGCGCGTTGCGCACCGAGGCGGGATCGTTGACGACGAGCGTCTTCGGATGGATGCGTTCGAGAAGGTGCGTCGAGGTGATGTAGGCGAGGTCGAACGGCGGATCCTGGCGCAGCAGCACCACGTCGAAGCCGTTGAGCGCCTCGCGCCTGGGTTCGCCCAGGGTGAAATGATTGCCGGGCTCGTCGCGCACGGTGAGCAGCTGAACGGGAGCGACGATCTCCTCGCCGACCATCGAGAGCTTGTCGGGCGTGTAATAGGACAGGCCGTGGCCGCGCTTCTGAGCCTCCAGGAGCAGCGCAAAGGTGGAATCACCCTTGATGTTGATGCGGGCGATGGGGTCCATCTGGACGGCGACGTTCAGTTTCATGGTCTGCCTTTCAGGTCGAGGCGTCGAATGCCGCCAACACATGGCGTGGAAGTGACCGCGGCGCAATCAGCATGGCATCGAATCGCATTTCAAATTCCGCATGCTCGGGATGCGCGACGAGCCAGCCTTGCGCGGCGTCGATGATGCGCTGCTGCTGGCGCGGCGTCACCGCGAAGGCGGCGTCGTCCAGCGTCGCGCGCGCCTTGACCTCGACGAATGCAATCAAATTGCGGCGGCGCGCCACGATGTCGATCTCGCCATGCGGCGTCCGGTAGCGTTTGGCGAGGATGCGGTAACCTTTGGCCATGAGATAGGCCGCGGCGCGGCTTTCCGCGGAGATGCCGGTACGAAACGCGGCGACGCGCTCGGGCGAGGCGATTTTCGGTTCCGCCGGGGCGTTAGTCTTCGCCATCGCCGCCCCGCAGATCTTTGGCAAGCTCGAGCGCGCGGGCATAGACCTCGCGGCGCGGCCGGCCCGAGAGCGCGACCGCATGCGCAACCGCATCCTTGACGCTGTTCGCGGCGAGCTGCTCGCGCAGGACGTCGTCGAGCGCGTCCGATGTCAGCATCTCGGCATCCGCCGCAGGCGGAGCGATCACCAGCACGAATTCTCCGCGCGTCTCCAGCGTGTCGGCGCCGCGCGCGAGCTCACACAGCGTCGCGCGCGAAATCTGCTCGTGCAGTTTCGTCAGCTCGCGGCAGATCGCGGCTTCGCGGGTCCCCATGATCTCGGCGAGCTCGGCGAGCGTGTCCTGCACGCGGTTGCCGGAATCGAACATCACCAGCGTCGCATCGATGCGCGCAAGCTCGGCCAGGCGCGACCGCCGCGCGGCCGATTTCGCCGGCAGGAAGCCTTCGAAGAAGAAGCGGTCGGTCGGCAGCGCTGCGACCGACAGTGCCGCCAGCACCGAGGACGGACCGGGCAGCGCGTAGACCGCGTGGCCGGCGGCGCAGACCTCGCGCACCAGCTTGTAGCCGGGGTCCGAGATCAGCGGCGTGCCGGCGTCCGACACCAGCGCGATCGAGCCGCCCTGCGAAAGCCGCTCCAGGATCTTCGGGCGGGCCGCTTCCGCGTTATGCTCGTGATACTGCTTGAGCTGCGCGGAGATGTCGTAGCGCTCGGTCAGACGTCGCGTAATGCGGGTGTCCTCGCAGGCGATGACATCGACCCCGGCGAGGGTTTGCAGCGCCCGCAGGGTGATGTCACCGAGATTGCCGATGGGGGTCGCGACCAGGTGCAGGCCCGGTGCGGCCTTCGGCGCGACAAGCCGATGGGCGTCGATGGAGAAACCGCGCGAGGCGGGCTCCGTCGTCTCAGGTGTATTTATCGGGGACGGCTTTGCGCGCATAATCAGACGAACTTAGGCATGATCCCCGGGGCTGGGAACCGGTCCCCGGAAAAAGATCGTGCCTGGGCAAGGGGCGAGGCAAGGGGCGAGGAAGGACTGGAATGTGATCCACTCGACATCACATTCCCGAGGGAATGAAGCGTCAGCGCCATATTCGCGGCGGAAACGCCGCCTTGATGCTGGGTGACGGACGGCGGACAGCGAGCCAGAACTTGAGAGGAAGCCGCGTTAAGCGGGCATTATCCTTTTGTTTGAGTTAACTATTTGCCGACAATATGCCTGAATCCATGGCCGGTGTCGTGGAAAGATGTCGTGACCGGCTGGCGACGGTCGGTCAGAAGAGAAACTGTCATGACGGGCCCACGTGATCCCAGATATTCCTCTTCGGAGGAGTCTCCCGTTCAGGGGCCCCTGATGTCAGGGGCGACCCGGCGAAGCGCGCTCGGCCTGTTGCTCGGCGCGCCGCTGCTGTCGGCCTGCGCCGGCGTGCAGCAGAGCCTGAGCCAGTTCTCCAATCCGTTCAGTAGTTCCTCTCCGCCTCCCGCCCAGCCGGCTGGCCCGCCGCAGCAGGCGACGACCGCCGGCACCGGCGGGGTGAAGGTTGCCGTGATCCTGCCGCTGTCGGCATCCGGCAATGCCGGCCTCGCTGCGCAGTCGATGCGCAATGCCGCCGAGATGGCGTTGGCCGAGTTCCAGAATCCCAACATCCAGCTCCTGATCAAGGACGACAATGGCAGCCCGCAGGGCGCGCAGGCGAGCGCGCAGCAGGCGGTCGACGAGGGCGCCGAGATCATCCTGGGGCCGCTGTTCGCGCAATCGGTGCCTGCGGTGGCGCAGATCGCGCGTACGCGCGGCATTTCGGTGATAGCGTTCTCGACCGATTCCAGCATCGCCGGCCGCGGTGTCTATCTGCTGAGCTTCCTGCCGGAGTCCGACGTCAACCGCATCGTCGAATATTCCGCCAGCATCGGAAAGCGCTCCGTCGCCGTTCTGGTGCCGGACAATGCCTATGGCAATGTGGTCGAGGCCGCGGTGAAGGCGGCAGTGCCGCGCCGCGGCGGGCGCATCGTCGCATTCGAGAAATACGGCGCCGATCGCGCCACGCCGGCCCGGACCGTGGCGCAGCAGCTCGGCAGCGCCGATGCGCTGTTCATCGCCGATGATGGCGACGCCGTCGTCTCTGTCGCCGATGCGTTGAGCGCCGCGGGTGCTAACCTGCGCAATATCCAGCTGCTCGGCACCGGCCTGTGGGACAGTCCGCGCGTCTATGCCAGTTCAAGCTTGCAAGGCGGCCTCTACGCCGCGCCGGACCCGGCCGGCTTCCGCGCCTTCTCCGGCCGCTATCGTACCAAATACGGCGCCGAGCCCGTGCGCACCGCAACGCTCGCCTATGATGCGGTTGCCCTGGTCGCCGCGCTGGCGCGCACGCAAGGCACCACGCGCTTCTCGTCCGACGTGCTCACCAATCCTTCCGGCTTCGCCGGCATCGACGGCCTGTTCCGCTTCCGCGCCGACGGCACCAATGAGCGGGGCCTCGCGGTGATGAAGGTCACGACGGGCGGCGGCGTAGCCGTGGCCGGCTCGCCGAAGAGTTTTGGGGCTTGATGGTTCACCTCTCCCGCTTGCGGGAGAGGTCGGCGCGTAGCGCCGGGTGAGGGTTCTTTCCTCTAGCGGTTGTCCCGGAGACACCCTCTCCCCAACCCTCTCCCGCAAGCGGGCGAGGGAGCGCACCGCCGAATTCGGTCGAGACCTTACGCCGCGAGATCCGCGACCACTGCGTCCAGCACCGGAAAACCGCTGCTGGTCACGCGCAGCCGCCCCGTTGCATCCACGGTGATCGCGCCTTCTTCGCGCAGCAGCGTGATGCGCTTGGGATCGAGCGAGCGGCCTGACAGCGCGCGGTAGCGCTCGGGGTCGATGCCCTCGGCAAGGCGCAACCCCATCAGCAGAAATTCGTCGGCGCGCTCTTCGCTGTTGAGGAGATCGTCAGTGACGACGCCGTGCCCGTTGGTCTCGACCCGCATCACCCAGGCCTCGGGACGCTTCTCGGTAGCGGTCGCGTGCCTAATGCCGTCGATGTCGAGCCGGCCATGGGCACCGGGGCCGATGCCGGCATATTCCTCGCCGCGCCAGTAGACCAGATTGTGCCGGCACTCGGCGCCCCGCCGCGCGTGATTTGAAATCTCGTAGGCGGGCAGGCCGAGCTTGTCGCAGGTTTCCTGCGTGACGTCGTAGAGCGCGCGTGCGATCGCTTCATCCGGCGTCTTCAGCTTGCCGGCCTGATGCAGGCCGAAGAACGGCGTGCCTTCTTCGATCGTCAACTGATAGAGCGACAGATGCTCGGCTGCCTCGTCGATCGCGAGACGCAATTCATCGGCCCACATCGCCGGCGTCTGGTCGGGACGGGCGTAGATCAGGTCGAACGAATAACGATCGAACGAGCGGCGCGCGATGGCGACCGCGTCGAGGGCCTCGCGCGCGCTGTGCATGCGGCCCAGCGCCTTCAGCGAGGCATCGTCGAGCGCCTGCACGCCGAGCGAGACGCGGTTGACGCCGGCGGCGCGATAGCCGGCGAAGCGCGTGGCTTCGACGCTGGTTGGGTTTGCCTCCAGCGTGACTTCAACGTCTTTCGCCACGGTCCAGTGCTTGCCGATGGCATCGAGCACAGCGCCGACGGTCGCAGGCTGCATCAGGGATGGCGTGCCGCCGCCGAGAAAGATCGAGGTGACTTCGCGGCCGGGCGAACGTTGCGCGGTCGTTTCGATCTCACGCGCGAATGCTGACGCAAAACGCGCCTCGTCGATCGCGGCGTGGCGGACATGGCTGTTGAAGTCGCAATAGGGGCACTTCGACAGGCAGAACGGCCAGTGCACGTAGACGCCGAAGGCTTCGGATTCTTGTTTTGACGCGTTTTCCTGGCGCGAACCGGTATCCACTTCGCTCGAAAACGCTCTAGCGCGGCTCAAGGCAGATCTCCGCCAGTTTCACGAAGGCGCGGGCACGATGCGACAGGCCGAGACCGAGCGGCGGCAGGCCGTGCTTCTCGATGCTCTCCATCTCGCCGAAGGTGCGGCTGTGGCCGTCGGGCAAAAACATCGGGTCGTAGCCGAAGCCGGCGGTGCCGCGCGGCGGCCACACCAGCGTGCCGTCGACGCGCGCCTCGACCTCTTCGAGATGATGGTCGGGCCATGCAACGCAGAGCGCGGAAACGAAATGCGCCTTGCGCTTGGCGGGCGTGGTCGCGCCGCGCTCCTGCAGCAGACGCTCGATCTGCGCCATTGCCGCGGCAAAATCCTTGTTCGGACCGGCCCAGCGCGCCGAGTAGATGCCGGGCGCCCCGTCGAGCGCGTCGACCACGATGCCGGAATCATCGGCGAAGGACGGCAGCTTGGTGGCCTGCGCTGCCGCAACCGCCTTGATCGCGGCATTGCTGCGGAAATCGTTTCCGGTTTCTTCCGGCTCGGCAAGGCCGAGCTCGCCGGCCGACACGGCATCGATGCCGTAAGGCGCGAGCAGCTCCTTCATCTCGGCGAGCTTGCCGGGATTATGGGTCGCGATGACCAGCTTTCCGGTGATTCGGCGATGCATCGGCCTATTGACTACGCTACCGCCAGTTTCTGCAAGTCCACCAGACGCGCCACGCCCTTGCGCGCCAGCGCCATCAACGCCAGGAACTCGGCTTCGGTGAACGGCTCGCGTTCCGCGGTGCCCTGGACCTCGATGATGCGGCCATCGCCCGTCATGACGAAATTGGCGTCGGTATCGGCTTCGGAGTCCTCGGCATAGTCGAGGTCGAGCACGGGCGCGCCCTTGTAGATGCCGCAGGAGATCGCGGCGACGTTGTCGCGCAACACATTGGCTTTGACCATGTTGCGCGCCTTCATCCAGCTGACGCAATCGGCGAGCGCGACCCAGGCACCGGTGATCGAGGCCGTGCGAGTGCCGCCGTCGGCCTGGAGCACGTCGCAATCGACCGTGATCTGGCGCTCGCCGAGCGCTTCGAGATTGATGATGGTGCGAAGCGAGCGGCCGATCAGGCGCTGAATTTCGACGGTGCGGCCGCTCTGTTTTCCGGCGGAGGCCTCGCGGCGGGTGCGTTCCGAGGTCGCGCGCGGCAGCATGCCGTATTCGGCGGTGACCCAGCCGCGGCCCTGGCCCTTCAGCCATGGCGGCAGGCGGTCTTCCAGCGTGGCGGTGACCAGCACATGGGTGTCGCCGAACTTCACCAGGCACGAGCCTTCCGCATATTTGACCACGCCACGCTCCAGCGTCACGGGGCGCAATTCATCGGGCGCACGGCGGCTTGGCCGCATGGGAAATCCTCCAAAACTCTCGGAAAAGGGCTGTTGGCGGTGCTTGTAGGGGGGGTGAGGGTGGGCGGCAAGGGGGAAGATCGAGGCCTTATTCACCCCCGATTTCCAATCCGCGAACGCCACGCTTGTCAGAAGCCCCCCGGATAGACAAATTACAAGCAGCCGAGAGGAGTTACCGTCTGTGGCCCATCACGATCCGATCCATCTGATCGCGCCGCGCGCGGGCCTCGCCCAGCTCAACGAGCGTTCCCGCGACATCTTTCGTCAAATCGTCGAAAGCTACCTCGCGACCGGGGAGCCGGTGGGCTCGCGCAATATTTCGCGCCTGATCGCCATGCCGCTGTCGCCCGCTTCGGTCCGCAACGTCATGGCCGACCTGGAACAGCTCGGCCTGATCTACGCGCCGCACACCTCGGCCGGCCGGCTGCCGACGGAACTCGGCCTGCGGTTCTTCGTCGATGCCCTGATGCAGGTCGGCGACCTCAACGACGGTGAACGGCAGGCGATCCAGAGCCAGTTGACCTCCGTGGGCCACGCGCAATCGGTGGAGGCCGCGCTCGAGGAGGCATTGACGCGGCTCTCCGGCCTGACCCGCGCCGCCGCCGTCGTGCTGACGCCGAAATCCAACGCGCGGCTGAAACATATCGAATTCGTCCGCTTGGAACCGGAAAAGGCATTGGTGATCCTGGTCGGCGAGGACGGGCAGGTCGAAAACCGCGTCTTGACGCTGCCGCCGGGAGTTCCATCCTCGGCGTTGACCGAAGCCGGCAACTTCCTCAATGCGCGGATCCGGGGCCGGACCCTGGCCGAGGCGCGGCTCGAGCTCGAGACCGCGCTCGGAGAGGCGCGCACCGAGCTCGATCAGCTGACGCACAAGGTGATCTCGGCCGGGATTGCCAGCTGGTCCGGCGGTGAGAACGAGGACCGCCAGCTCATCGTCCGCGGCCACGCCAATCTGCTCGAGGATTTGCATGCGCTGGAGGATCTCGAGCGCGTTCGCCTGCTGTTCGACGATCTCGAGACCAAGCGCGGCGTGATCGACCTGCTCGGGCGGGCCGAGACCGCGGAAGGCGTGCGGATCTTCATAGGCAGTGAGAACAAGCTGTTCTCGCTGTCGGGCTCGTCCACCATCATCTCGCCTTATCGGGACGCTGCCGGCCATATCGTCGGCGTTTTGGGCGTGATCGGGCCGACGCGGCTGAATTATGCCCGCGTGATCCCGACCGTGGACTACGCTGCCCGCATCGTCAGCCGGCTCCTGGGGGGCTGACCGGCGTCTCCCCCGATCACGGGCGCTTGATTTTCCGCGCCCGAAGCACGATATGCGGGCCAGAAAACCCCTGAGACGAATGCGAAAAGAGAGCCGATGACCGATCGAGACCGGCAACCCGAAGACACGAGTGCTGCGGCCGGCGAGCCCGTGGTGTCAAAACCCTACATCATGCCCGATGATCCCGAGCCCGGCTCGGTCGAGCTCCTGCAGAAGGAAGCCGCCGAGGCGCGCGACCGCATGCTGCGGACGCTGGCCGAGATGGAAAATTTGCGCAAGCGCACCGCCAAGGAGGTCGCGGACTCCAAGCTCTACGGCGTCACGGGCTTTGCCCGCGACGTGCTCGACATTGCCGACAACCTCCAGCGCGCGCTCGATGCCGTTCCGGCCGAGGCCCGCGCGGCGGCCGATGCAGGCCTCGCCTCGCTGATCGAGGGCGTCGAGCTGACGGAGCGCTCGCTGCTCAGCGCGCTGGAAAAACATGGCGTGAAGAAATTCGACCCCTTGGGCCAGAAGTTCGATCCGAACTTCCAGCAGGCGATGTTCGAGGTGCCCGATGCGTCGGTGCCCGCGGGCACCGTCGTGCAGGTCATGCAGGCCGGCTACACCATCGGCGAGCGCGTGCTGCGTCCCGCCTTGGTCGGTGTCGCCAAGGGCGGCGCCAAGGCCGCGCCCGCCAACAGCAACGAGCCGAACGGCGCGGCCAACTAACCGATCCTCATGGTGAGGAGGCGCGTCAGCGCCGTCTCGAACCATGCAGGCCCGGCCGTCGCAGCGAGGCCTTCATCCTTCGAGACGCGCGCGAAGAAGCGCGCTCCTCAGGATGAGGGATTGGCTGCTCTCGGCGTTGCCTACGCGCTCGCCGCGATATCCGCGGACTGAATCCGCTTCACGCCGGCCTTGGCCATGTCGGCCCAGGCCTTTGCGAGCGAACCCTGATTGTCGATGCCGCGGCAGGCGTCTTCCACCACATAGACCTCGAAGCCCGCTTTGCGTGCGTCGAGCGCGGTCCAGGCGACGCAAAAATCCGTCGCCAGCCCGACTACGAAGACGCGCTTGATCTTGCGCGCCTTCAGATAACCGGCAAGTCCGGTCGAGGTCTTGCCGTCGGCTTCGAGGAAGGCCGAATAGCTGTCGACATCCTTGTGAAAACCCTTGCGGATGATGAGCTCGGCGTGCGGGATCGCAAGGTCTTTCGACAGCGCGGCGCCGTCGGTGCCCTGCACGCAATGGTCGGGCCACAGCACCTGCTTGCCGTAGGGAAGATCGACGGTCTCGAACGGCTTCTTGCCGGCGTGGACTGACGCAAAGGAAACATGGCCTTGCGTGTGCCAGTCCTGCGTCATCACCACGTTCGAAAACGCTTTCGAGATCTTGTTGATGACGGGCACCACCTGCTCGCCTTCCTTCACGGCAAGGCTGCCGCCGGGCAGGAAGCAGTTCTGCACGTCGATCACGAGCAGCGCGGATGCATCGTCCGGCTTGATCGATGTGGCCGCCAGAATCGCGGTTGGCGCGAGCGCCACGAGCGCGCTCGTCCCGAGCGCCGCCAAGACTTGTCGCCGATCCAGCATCATTCGCCTCCCTCCAGGATGAACTCAACGGAACGGGAGCCTAGTTCCGTTCGTATACGAACAGAAGCCCGAAAATGCAGCCGGCTTTGGTGAGTGGTTGGGCTTGAGCCGCGGGTTCGGTGCACCTCTCCCGCTTGCGGGAGAGGTCGCTGCGCTCGTAGAGCGCGGCGGGTGAGGGCTCTATTCTCTGGGGGAGTGTCCCTGTGCGGGGACACCCTCTCCCCAGCTCTCCCCAGCCCTCCCCCGCAAGCGGGGGAGGGAGCGCATCTCATGCGCAGATGCTGCTAGCCCTTCGGCTGGATGCCGTCGCGGACCGCGCGGAAGCGGGTGAAGGCGACCGGCCATTGCTCGCGCGGGGCGCTGGCGATGATGCGCAGCGAGGCGCCGCCGCTGCTGAAGCGGATCCACTGCACCACAGTCACCGGCGTCTTGTCCTTGCCGCTGACGCCGTCGATCCGGGTCTCGAAACCCTGCTGGCCGCTGATGCGGATCGGCTCGGACATGGTGACGCGCGACTCCCGCACGCCGGGGATCTGGAGCGCCGCCTCCTGGGCGAAGCGGGCGCGGTCGTCGGCGGCTTGCGGGGTGGCGCCAATCACGCCGAGGATGATGAACGGCTTCGATTCATAGCCGGAGCTTTCGTCGCCGTCGGCCAGGATGATGCTCGAGCCCGGCGCCAGCGTGCGAACGTCCTTGAAGTCGGCGAGATCGGTGATCTTGAACGGCATCAGCGCGATCTGCTCTTCGACCGAGACCTGCTTGCGGGTGACGACGCTCGCGAACATCTGCCGCACCGCCTCGTCGGTGTAGATCTTGCTCGCATTCTCCGGAATCTGCACCGCGACATAGCCGGAGAAGCCGGCGCCCGGCACGATCATCGAATAGCGCCGCACCGGCGTCTCGCCGGCCTTGCCGCTCTCGGTGGTGAAATAGGCAAGGCCCGCGGGCGTCTCGATCTTGTCCTGCTTGACGCCGTTGGCTCCGGCCGGATTGGAGTTGAAGGCGCTCACGACCTCGCCATAGGCCGCCGGCGGCAGTTCTGTGATCAGCACCTTGACGCCGCCGTCCTCGCTCTCGAAGCCGGGAAAGGTCTTGGCCGTGCTGAGGCCGACCAATGGCACCATGCCGAGGCGCAAGCCAGGTGGGAAAACGGCGTCGGCAGCCAGAGCCGGGAGCGCAGAGGCGACGAGGAGGGCGAGCGCGGCGAGGGGGCGGATCAGCTTCATGGGCACTCTGATTGGTTCACATTGAGGCCGTTCGATGGTGGCCGGCCGGCCGCTTTGTCGCGCGAGGCAGCCCGAGGACGAGCCCGGCCGGCTGCCCGCCTTTTAGCGGTTTTGGTCTGGCCGCAACAGAGCGGGCGGAATGCGGTAGCGCATGCCGGCCGATCGCCGGACCTGTTAATATTTCCTCACCCGCAAGGGCGGTTCAGCCCGGATATGTTCTTCCAAAACCCAATGTTTTCACGGCCGAAACTTGCGTTCGGTCCTTGCAGGCACCTCCCCCCCTCCTATATGACCCCCAACCATCGCAATATCGCGAATGTTTGATCTTAGGGGGTTTCGGTTCGGGTGCCTTCTGGGCCCAGCCAGCCTGCCGCAAAAACAAGGATATAGGACCATGGGAAAGGTCATCGGGATCGACCTCGGCACCACGAATTCGTGCGTCGCCGTAATGGATGGCAAGAACGCCAAAGTCATCGAGAATTCCGAAGGCATGCGCACGACGCCTTCGATCGTCGCCGTGACGGACGACGGTGAGCGCCTCGTCGGCCAGCCGGCCAAGCGCCAGGCCGTCACCAATCCCGAGCGCACGTTCTTCGCAGTGAAGCGCCTGATCGGCCGCCGCTACGACGACCCGACGGTCGAGAAGGACAAGAAGCTCGTTCCGTACAAGATCGTGAAGGCTTCCAACGGCGACGCCTGGGTCGAGGCCGACGGCCAGACCTACTCGCCCTCGCAGGTCTCGGCGTTCATCTTGCAGAAGATGAAGGAGACCGCGGAAGCCCATCTCGGCCAGAAGGTCGACCAGGCCGTCATCACCGTGCCCGCCTACTTCAACGACGCCCAGCGCCAGGCAACCAAGGACGCCGGCAAGATCGCGGGCCTTGAAGTGCTGCGCATCATCAACGAGCCGACCGCGGCCGCGCTCGCCTACGGCCTCGACAAGACCAAGGCCGGCACGATCGCCGTGTACGATCTCGGCGGCGGCACGTTCGATATCTCGATTCTCGAAATCGGCGACGGCGTGTTCGAGGTGAAGTCGACCAACGGCGACACCTTCCTCGGCGGCGAAGACTTCGACATGCGCTTGGTTGGCTATCTGGCCGACGAATTCCAGAAGGAGCAGGGCATCAACCTGCGCAACGACAAGCTCGCGTTGCAGCGCCTGAAGGAAGCCGCCGAAAAGGCCAAGATCGAGCTGTCGTCGACGACGCAGACCGAGATCAACCTGCCCTTCATCACCGCGGACCAGACCGGCCCGAAGCATCTGACGATGAAGCTCACCCGCGCCAAGTTCGAGGCGCTGGTCGATGACCTTGTCCAGAAGACCGTCGAGCCCTGCCGCAAGGCGCTGAAGGATGCCGGCCTCACCGCCGCAGAGATCGGCGAAGTGGTGCTGGTCGGCGGCATGTCGCGCATGCCGAAGGTCCAGGAAGTCGTGAAGCAGCTGTTCGGCAAGGAGCCGCACAAGGGTGTCAACCCGGACGAAGTCGTGGCGATCGGCGCCGCGATCCAGGCCGGCGTGCTTCAGGGCGACGTCAAGGACGTGCTGCTGCTCGACGTGACCCCGCTGTCGCTGGGCATCGAGACGCTGGGCGGCGTGTTCACCCGCATCATCGACCGCAACACCACGATCCCGACCAAGAAGAGCCAGGTGTTCTCGACCGCCGAGGACAGCCAGAACGCGGTCACCATCCGCGTCTTCCAGGGCGAGCGTGAAATGGCGGCCGACAACAAGATGCTCGGCCAGTTCGACCTGATGGGCATTCCGCCGGCCCCGCGCGGCATGCCGCAGATCGAGGTGACCTTCGACATCGACGCCAACGGCATCGTCAACGTCTCGGCGAAGGACAAGGCCACGTCCAAGGAGCAGCAGATCCGCATCCAGGCCTCCGGCGGTCTGTCGGAAGCCGACATCGAGAAGATGGTCAAGGACGCAGAGGCCAATGCCGAGGCGGACAAGAAGCGCCGCGAGGCCGTGACCGCCAAGAACGACGCGGATGGACTGGTGCATTCGACCGAGAAGGCGCTGGCCGAGCACGGTTCGAAGGTCGCAGAGACCGAGCGCCGCGCCATCGAGGATGCCGTCAGCGACCTCAAGGAAGCGCTGAAGGGCGACGATGCCGAGGCGATCAAGGCCAAGACCCAAACGTTGGCCCAGGCTTCGATGAAGCTCGGCGAGGCCATGTACAAGCAGCAGGCCGAGGCCGACGCCAAGAAGGATGCGGCCAAGGACGACGTCGTCGACGCGGAATTTACCGAAGTCGACGACGACAAGACCAACAAGAAGTCCGCCTGAACCCCGCGAGGGTGATGATGCGGACGGCTTGGACCCCACACGCGCCAACGGCCTCCTCCCTCGCGGGGGAGGCCATCGTGTCGGGCTCGACGAGCCAAGCCACTGTGAAAATCGGCACTGATAAAATCGGCGCCGTTACCATCGATCAATTCCCAGCCGTTATTCTGAATGCTGCCGTGCAATCCTCTGCCGCGAGGCGGAAGGCTGCCTATATCGTCGCATGGCGACGTTGCTTCGCTCCGACTTGAATCGCGATCGGATAGACCGAGCTCATCATGTCCACGTCCACCAAGCGCTGCTATTACGAAACCCTCGAAGTCGAACGCGATGCCGACGATTCCGTCCTGAAATCGTCGTTCCGCAAGCTGGCGATGAAGTTTCACCCCGACCGCAATCCCGGGGACGACACCAGCGAAGTCAAATTCAAGGAAATCAACGAGGCCTACGAGGTCCTGAAAGACAAGGACAAGCGCGCCGCCTATGACCGTTACGGCCATGCCGCCTTCGAGCAGGGCGGCGGCGGTGGTGCCGGTTTCGGTGCGGGCTTCGCCTCCTCCTTTTCCGACATTTTCGAAGATCTGTTCGGCATGGCCGGACAGCGCGGCGGCCGTGGCGGCCGCGAGCGCGGCGCCGACCTGCGCTACAACATGGAAATCACGCTCGAGGAAGCTTTTGGCGGCAAGACCGCGCAGATCGAGATTCCGGTCTCGGTCACCTGCGAGGCCTGTTCGGGCATCGGGGCCAAGGCCGGCACCAAGCCGAAGACCTGCTCGACCTGCGGCGGCGCCGGGCGCGTAAGGCAGTCGCAGGGCTTCTTCACGCTGGAGCGCACCTGTCCGGGCTGCCAGGGGCGCGGCCAGATGATCGAGGACGCCTGCCCGTCCTGCTCGGGTCAGGGACGGGTCACCCGTGAGCGGAATCTTTCGGTCAACATTCCCCCTGGAGTCGAGGACGGCACCAGGATCAGGCTCGCCGGCGAAGGCGAGGCCGGGGTCCGCGGCGGACCGCCCGGCGACCTCTACATCTTCCTGTCGCTGGCCCAGCACCAGTTCTTCCAGCGCGACGGCGCCGATCTGCATTGTCGTGTGCCGATCTCGATGGTAACGGCGGCGCTTGGTGGCGAATTCGAGGTGCCGACCATCGACAAGGGCAAGACCAAGGTGAAGGTCCCCGCGGGCACCCAGTCCAGCCGCCGATTCCGCATTGCATCAAAAGGCATGCCGGTGCTGCGCTCGCGCCAGATGGGCGACATGTACGTTCAGGTCGTGGTCGAGACCCCGCAGAACCTCACCAAGAAGCAGCAGGAATTGCTGGCCGAGTTCGACAAGCTCTCCTCCGGCAACACCCAGCCGGAATCCGAGGGCTTCTTCACCAAGGTCAAGGATTTCTTCGGTAATCGAGCGAGTTGACGCGTCTTGACCGTGCCCTCTTCGGCCTATACGTCTTTATGACCATTTTCTGACACGCCGCGGTCCCGCGGTCCCGGCCGGTCCCGACATGCCATTGCCATCGTCCGCGCGTGCGTTGAAGAAGCCCCGTCTCGATGACGAGGTGCGTTTTCTCCGGTCATGGATCGAAAAGCCCCTCCACATGGGCGCGGTGATGCCGTCGGGCAAGCTGCTGGCCCGGACCATGGCCCATTACGTCGATGTCAATTCGGACGCACCGGTGGTCGAGCTCGGGCCCGGCACCGGCGCCATCACCTCGGCCCTGGTCGAGCGCGGCGTCGACCAGAAGCGTCTCGTGCTCGTCGAATACAATCCGGGCTTCTGCGCCCTGCTGCGCGACCGCTATCCGCAGGCCAAGGTGGTGCAGGGCGATGCCTATCGCCTGCGCGACACGCTGTGGAACGTGCTGAGCGCGCCGGCCTCCGCGGTCGTCTCGGGCCTGCCGCTGGTCACAAAACCGATGCTGACGCGGCTGCGGCTCATCCGCGACGCCTTCACGGCCCTGGCGCCCGGTGCGCCCTTCGTCCAGTTCACCTATGCGGTGGTGCCGCCAATTCCGAAATCGCTGCCCGGCGTGTCCACAGAGGCCTCGGAACGGATCTGGATGAACCTTCCGCCGGCCCGCGTCTGGGTGTATCGCAAGGACTAATTCCGCCGGCATTCCTGTTTGCGTGGCGGGCTCGTTTCGCCGAACGCATGGAAGCGGATGTCCGCACCGAAAATCCTGATCATTCCCGGCTCCCTGCGCACCGGCTCGCACAATGCGAAGCTGGCAGCGGTCGCCGCCTATGCATTCGACCAGGCCGGCATCGACGTCACCCGCATCTCGCTCGCCGATTTTCCGCTGCCGATCTATGACGGCGACCTGCAGGCCAAATCCGGTGTGCCCAAGCACGCAATCAATCTCAAGCGTATGATCGGCGCGCATCACGGTGTGCTGATCGTCTCGCCCGAATACAATGCCTCGGTGCCGCCGCTGCTGAAGAACGCGATCGACTGGGTCAGCCGCGTGCATGAGCTGCACGAGCCGCGCGGCGAGGTGTTCCGCAACCGCGTCTTCGCGCTCGCCGGCGCCTCGCAGAGCCGGCTCGGCGCGGCTCGCGCGCTGCAGGCGCTGCGGCTGATCCTGACCTCCTGCCACGCCAATGTGATTGCCAACCAGCTCACGCTCGCCTTTGCCGACCAGGCCTATGACGATATGGACAGGCTGAAGCACGAGGGCGATTCCGCCGCGTTGAAGGAACTGGTGCGGCAGTTGATCGACGTTTCTCAACGCATGATGTGAGGTGACATGACGCCAGCCGAGATCGCCCCGAAAGACCGCCTGATCGTCGCGCTCGATCTGCCCGGCGTTGATGCCGCGGAAGCGATGGTCAACCGGCTCGGCGACAGCGTCACCTTCTACAAGATCGGCTATCGGCTCGCTTATGCCGGCGGCTTGCCGCTGGTCGGCAAGCTCGCCGACAAGGGCAAGAAGGTCTTTCTCGATCTCAAGCTGCACGACATCGGGAACACCGTGGCGCAAGGCGTCGACAGCATCACCAGGCTCGGCGCGACCTTCCTCACCGTGCACGCTTATCCGCAGACCATGAAGGGCGCCGTCGAAGGTCGCGGCAGCTCGAACCTGAAGATCCTCGCGGTCACTGTTCTGACGTCCTACAACGGGGACGATCTGCACGCGGCGGGCTTCCGGCTCGGCGTCTCCGAGCTCGTCGAAGCGCGCGCGCAGCAGGCGCAGGTGCTCGGCATCGACGGGCTGGTGTCGTCGCCCGAGGAAGTCGGAGCCTTGCGCAAGATCGTCGGCCACCAGATGAGCCTCGTCACCCCCGGCATCCGGCCGGCAGGCGCTGCAAGCGGCGACCAGAAACGCATCATGACGCCGGGCCGCGCGATTGCCGCCGGCGCGGACTATCTCGTCGTCGGGCGGCCGGTGGTGGAAGCCACGGACCCCAAGGCGATCGCGGAGGCGATCCAGAGCGAGATCGCCGGGGCACTCTGAGCATGATCCGGAAAAGTGTGCAGCGGTTTTCCGATCAGATCATGCTCAAATAGAAACCCAACAACACAGGGAGAAGAACAATGGCAAAGGGCTACTGGATCGGGCGCGTCGACGTGAGCAGTGACGAGGGCTACAAGCCTTATGCCGTCGCCAATGGTCCGATCTTCAAGAAATGGAGTGGCCGCTTCGTCATCCGCGCCGGCAAGTTCACCACCGTCGAAGGCAGCAGCCGCACCCGCAACGTCGTGATCGAATTCCCGGACTACGAGACCGCGATCGCCTGCTACAACTCGCCGGAATACCAGGCCAACATCAAGGTGCGCCAGCCGCACTCCGTCGCCGACCTCATCATCATCGAGGGCTATGACGGCCCGCAGCCGTCAGACGGCTGAGGCTGGGTCTGCGCGCACGCCTCGTCCTTCGGGACGACCGCTCCGCGGTCTCCTCAGGATGAGGCTAAGCAGTATCGGCGCTCGTCGAATTTGTTGCCAGGGATTCCGACCTCATCCTGAGGGCCCGCCGTAGGCGGGCGTCTCGAAGGATGGCCGCAAGCGACCGGCGCTCCGGGGGAGGGTGGAAGCCTGCCTGCTCCCAATCCCCCTTGGTTGCCGGAACTGCATCCCCCCGCTACAACGCCCGTGAGAGGATCGCACCATGTCCGACATGCGCTTGATTGTTGCTGGAGCCGGCGGCCGGATGGGCCGGGCGCTGACGCGGGCGATTGCCGAGAGCAAAGGCGCGGTGCTGGCGGGCGCGCTGGAGGCGCCGGGCTCGGAGCTGCTCGGCAAGGATGCCGGCGTGCTCGCGGGCTTGCCGGCCAACGGCATCAAGCTCTCCGGCGATCTCTGGGCGTTGTCGAAGGACGCCGACGGCATTCTGGATTTCACCGTGCCCGCGGCGACGCTCGCCAATGTCGCGATCGCCGCCGAGCGCGGCCTCGTGCACGTCATCGGAACGACCGGCCTGTCGGGCTCCGACAACGCCGTGATCAAGAGCGTCACCAACCGCGCCGTGGTGGTGCAGTCCGGCAATATGAGCCTGGGAGTCAATCTGCTCGCCGCCGTCGTCAAGCGCGTTGCCAAGGCGCTCGACGAGAGCTTCGACATCGAGATCGTCGAAACCCATCACCGCATGAAGGTCGACGCGCCCTCGGGCACGGCACTGATGCTGGGCCAGGCGGCAGCTAGCGGCCGCGGCATCGCGCTCGACGAGCATGCAGATCGCGGCCGCGACGGCATCACCGGCGCGCGCAAGCCCGGCGACATCGGCTTTGCGTCGTTGCGCGGCGGCACCGCGGCCGGCGATCACAGCGTGAGCTTCCTCGGCCCGTTCGAGCGGCTGACGCTGTCGCATCAAGCGGAGGATCGCATGCTGTTCGCCCACGGCGCGCTGAAGGCCGCGCTCTGGGCGCATGGCAAGAAGCCGGGGCACTACTCCATGGCCGACGTGCTCGGCCTGTCTGATATCTGAACGAGGCATGATCCGGGAAAGCGTGAAGCGATTTTCCGACACGATCATGCTTAGACAACGAACGAAACGGAAAGCAGTCAATGAGCGAACGTCTTCTCGTGCTGGTGCGGCACGGCCAGAGCGAATGGAATCTGAAGAACCTGTTCACGGGTTGGAAGGATCCTGACCTCACCGAACTCGGCGTGAAGGAAGCCTCGGAAGCCGGCCGCAAGCTGAAGGCGCAGGGTCTCGTGTTCGACGTCGCCTACACCTCGGTGTTGACGCGCGCCCAGCATACGCTCGATCTCATTCTCGGCGAGCTCGACCAGAAGGGACTGCCGACGACGAAGAACCTCGCGCTGAACGAGCGCGACTATGGCGATCTCTCCGGCCTCAACAAGGACGACGCCCGCAAGAAATGGGGTGAGGACCAGGTGCTGATCTGGCGCCGCTCCTACGACGTGCCGCCGCCCGGTGGCGAAAGTCTGAAAGACACGCTGGCGCGCGCGCTACCCTATTACGTGCAGGAGATCCTGCCCGGCGTGCTCAATGGCAAGCGCACATTGGTCGCCGCCCACGGCAATTCGCTGCGCGCGCTGATCATGGTGCTGGAGAAGCTCTCGCCCGAAGGCATTTTGAAGCGCGAGCTCGCCACCGGTGTGCCGATTATCTACCGGCTCAATGCGGATTCGACCGTGGCCTCGAAACTGGATCTGGCGGGCTAAAGACGTTCGCGCGCGACGGAGCCGGCCAAACACTCGGTGTCATTCTGGCGAAAGCCAGGACCCATAACCACCGTCGTTGATTTTCGATGACTGGTGGTTGGAAGTCGGCGCCAAAACATCTTCCTGGGATAATGGGTCCTGGCTTTCGCCAGGACGACCATGTGGGGCAGACTACGCGCAGCAACTATTACTGCATTCCCAGCTGCCCGGCCTCCCAGCCCAGCATCGCCTGCTTGCGGGTGATGCCCCAATGGTAGCCGGTGAGCGTGCCGCTCTTGCCGAGCGCGCGGTGGCAGGGCACGACGAAGGACACCGGGTTCTTGCCGACGGCGGCGCCGACGGCGCGTGAGGCTTTCGGGCTGTTGATGTTGCAGGCGATGTCTGAATAGGACACCGCGCGGCCCATCGGGATCTTCAACAGCGTCTCCCACACCCGGACCTCGAAATCGGTGCCGATCATCACCACGCGCAGCGGCTGATCCGGGCGCCACAGTTTTGTGTCGAAGATGCGCTGCGCCAATGGTGCGGTACCTTCGTGATCCTCGACGTAAGTTGCGTTCCGCCAGCGCCGCGTCATGTCGGCAAGCGCTACCTGTTCCTCACCGGGATCGGCGAAAGCCAGGCCCGACAGTCCGCGATCGGTCGCGATCACGATCGCGGTGCCGAACGGCGAGTGATGGAAGCCGTAGCGCAAGATCAGTCCCGCGCCGCCGTTCTTCCATTCGCCCGGCGACATCGCCTCATGGGTGACGAACAGATCATGCAGCCGGCCCGGACCCGAAAGCCCGGAGTCGAGCGCGGCGTCCAGGATGCTCGCGGAGTCCCTGAGCAAGCCCTTGGCGTGATCGAGCGTGAGCGCCTGCATGAAGGCCTTTGGCGTGATCGAGGCCCAGCGGCGGAACAGATGGTGCAGCTCGTCCGGCGTGACGCCGGCCGCATCCGCCATCGCCTCGATGGTCGGCTGCGCGCGCCAGTTTTCCGAAATGAAGGCGATCGCCCGGCGCACGGAATCATAGTCGCGCAACGCGGCGTTCTGGGAGCCCGGCCCGGCCAGGCGCTGGTCATGTATCGCGAGTGTCATCATGATTGGAAATGTAGGAGAGGGCGGGGTGCGAAACCACCCGATTTCCGATGCGCAAATCAGGTGACCGGATTGTAGGTCGGGCCGCGCCTGGCGGCATTCAAGGCCTCAACCAAACCTTTGTAAAAACTTGCCTTTTCGTCCGGTCCCAGGAAGCGGGCGATCTGGATCTGGTGACCTCGCGAGATCAGATAGAGGTGCTCGATGCCAAAATCCTCGTCGATTTCCATGTCGAGCTGGACCCAGAGCGGATTGAAGGTCCACTCGACGGTTTGGCCGTGCTGGCTGATGCGCCGCACGCGCAATTCAGATGGCGTGACCACGATCTCCTCGCTGGCCCGCGCCGCGCGGAAATTGGCCTTGAAGGCCCACCAGATCACCAGCACATCCAGGCCGAAGAAGCCGAACACCGGCCACGCGCCCATCATCAGGAAGACGAGGCCAGTGACGAAGCTGACGGCGCTCAGGAACAGCATCACCGCGAGGAAGCCGGTGCGGTTCAGCGAGCGGTGCGGCGTCAGGCGCGCGGAAAAGATCTGAGGCTCAGCCTCGCTTCCGGATCGTTCGCGCTCAATTTCGTTGCCTGTGCTCATCCTCCCTCAGTATATCCCGATCATGGCGAAAATCACCCGCAAGCCGGCCCCGCGCAAAACGTCCGTGCCGAAGAAAAAGGCGAAGGCGGCCGCCGCGAAGCCGAAGGCTCCCGCCAAGAAATCCCTCAAGGCCATGAAACCTTGGACACCGCCCGAGGTCCACGAGGTCTTCAACCGTTTCCGCAAGGCCAACCCGGAGCCCAAAGGCGAGCTCGAGCACGTCAATCCCTTCACGCTGCTGGTCGCCGTGGTGCTGTCGGCACAGGCGACCGACGCCGGCGTCAACAAGGCGACGCGCGCGCTGTTTGCGATCGCCGACACGCCGCAGAAGATGCTCGACCTCGGCGAGGAACGCCTGCGCGAGTACATCAAGACCATCGGCCTCTACCGCACCAAGGCGAAGAACGTGATCGCGCTGTCGGCGAAGCTGCTCAGCGAGTTCGGCGGCGAGGTGCCGCGCACGCGCGCCGGGATCGAGTCGCTGCCCGGCGCCGGGCGCAAGACCGCCAATGTCGTGCTCAACATGGCCTTCGGCGAGCACACCATGGCGGTCGACACGCATGTCTTCCGCGTCGGCAACCGGACCGGACTTGCGCCCGGCAAGACGCCGCTGGAGGTCGAGCTCGGTCTCGAAAAGGTGATCCCGGCCGAGTTCATGCTGCATGCCCATCATTGGCTGATCCTGCATGGCCGCTATACTTGCATCGCGCGCAAGCCGCGCTGCGAGGTTTGCCTGATCAACGATCTCTGCCGGTGGCCGGAAAAGACGGTCTGAAATAGCGTTCGGGAAATGGTTTTTGGAGTCTAGCGTGAGTCAGCAGGAACAAATCTCGCCGTCGCCGCCTGCTGCTACACCGGCGCCGCCACCGAAGCCAACGCAGCGACCGGCGAGTTCACTGTGGAGCCGGCTCGCGATTCCGCTGTTCGCGGTGATCGTCGCGCTCGGCTTCGTCGCGCTGGCAACGCAGCGCTTCGACGAATGGGTCGGCAATTCGGCGGTCCAGACCACCAACGACGCCTATGTGCGCGCCGAGCTGACGCGGCTTGCCAGTCGGGTCTCCGGCGAAGTGCTGACCGTCGGAGTCACCGATTTCCAGCGCGTCAAGGCCGGCGATCTCCTGATCCAGATCGATCCTGCCGACTATGACGCGCAAGTCGCGCAGTCCGACGCCGCGGTCGCCGCCGCGCAGGCCGTGCTCGACAATCTGGCCAATCAGATCGAGCTGCAATATGCGACGATCGCGCAGGCGCAAGCGGCGCGGCTCTCGGCCGAAGCTGTGGAGGTCGAGGCGCGGCAGGAGCAGGAGCGTCAGCAATCGCTGTCGCAGACCGAATCCGGTACGCGGCAGCACTTCGAACAGGCGGTCGCAGGCTATGCCAAAGCGCAGGCCGATGTGCGCGCGAGCCGCGCCGTGATCGCGGCCCAGCAGCACCAGCTCGAGGTGCTGCAAGGCACCAGGAAGCAGCGCGCCGCCGATCTCGAAGCGACCAAGGCGACGCTGGCGAGTGCGAAGCTCAAGCTCGGCTACACCAAGATGTCCGCGCCGTTCGACGGCGTCGTCGGCGAGCGGCAGGTGCAGCCCGGCGACTACGTCAACATCGGCACCAATCTCATCAACGTCGTGCCGTTGCCGAAGGTCTATGTGATCGCGAATTACAAGGAGACCCAGCTTACGCACGTTGCACCGGGCCAGCCGGTCGAGATCACGGTCGACAGTTTCCCGCGTGAGAAGCTGCGCGGCCGGGTCGAGCGCATTGCGCCCGCGACCGGCGCGCAGGTCGCGCTGCTGCCGCCGGACAACGCAACCGGCAACTTCACCAAAGTCGTGCAGCGCATTCCCGTGCGCATCCAGTTCGACGACAACCAGCCGCTGCTGGCGCGGCTGGTGCCGGGCATGTCGGTCGTTACCAGCATCGACACCAAGGCCGGCAATGGCGGAAAATGACGATTCCAGTCGCGGACCGCTCTCGCGCGGCGGCGTCGCCCCGCAGCCGCTGTTTGCGGTGGCAGCGGTGCTGCTCGGCTCGTTCCTCGCCAATTTCGACAGCCGCCTGACCACAATAGGCCTGCCGGACCTGCGCGGCGCGTTCTCGCTCTCGTTCGACGAGGGCGCCTGGCTCTCCACTGCGGGCATCGGCTCGCAGATCTTCATCGCACCCGCGGTGGCCTGGCTTGCCACCGTATTCGGCCTGCGCCGCGTGCTCGGTATCCCGAGTCTCGTCTATGCCGCGGTCTCGCTGATCATCCCGTTCGTGCACGACTATCCGACATTGCTCGCGCTCAGCGTCGTGCATGGCCTCTTGCTCGGCACCTTCGTGCCGGCGACGCTGATGATCGTGTTCCGCAATTTGCCGATCCGCTGGTGGCTCCCGGCGATCTCGATCTATTCGATCCGCGTCGGCTTCGCGCTGGATACCTCGAGCTCGCTGGTCGGCTTCTATGTCGACCATTTCGGCTGGCAATGGCTGTACTGGCAGAGCGTGTTGATCGCGCCACTGATGGGCCTGATGGTCTATTGGGGCACGCCGAACGAGCCGGTGAATCGTGCTTTGCTGCGCGAGGCCGATTGGGGCGGCATGCTGCTGCTCGGCGCCGGCGTCTCGATGATCTATGCCGGGCTCGACCAGGGCAACCGGCTGGACTGGCTGGGGTCGGGGACGGTGATGGCGTTGATCATTGCCGGCGCGGTGCTGGTCGCGGGCTTCCTCGTCAACGAGTCCCTGGTCCGGCAGCCCTGGGCGCATGTGAACGTCCTGTTCTCGCGCAATATCGGCTTGGGGTTGGTCCTGATCCTGCTCTACACGCTGACCAGCCTCTCCAACGCGTCGCTGGTGCCGAACTTCCTCGCCACCATCGCCCTGCTCAGGCCGGAGCAGAGCGGCCTCCTGCTGCTTACCTACGGCGCGTTGCCGATGTTCGTGCTGGTGCCGCTCTCGATCTGGCTGCTGCGGCATTTCGATCCGCGCACGGTGGTGGTCGTGGGATTTGCCTGCTTCGCCGCCGCCAATCTCTGGGGCACGCAGCTCAGCCATGATTGGGCGCGCGAGGATTTCGCCGGCATCGTGCTGCTCCAGGCGATTGGGCAATCACTGACCTTGCTGCCGCTGATCATCACGCTGCTGTCCAATTCCGATCCGAGCCGCGCCACCTCGTTTGCCGCCTATATCCAGATCATGCGGCTCGGTGGTGCCGAGATCGGCGTGGCATTGATGGGGACGTGGCTGCGCGTCCGCGAGCAGATCCATTCCTTCTATCTCGGCCAGAATCTCGGCGTCGGCGACGTCGATGTGGTCCGCATGCTGAAACAGCTCGCCGACCATTTTGCGGCCCATGGTGCCGGCTCGGCCCAGGCCCGCGCGGTCGGCACGCTCGCGGGCCTGGTCCAGCGCGAGGCCAATGTGCTCGCCTATATCGACGGCTTCTGGCTGTGCTTCTGGGTCGCGATGGCCGCGCTCGGCGTCGTCGCCCTGGTCACCCGTGCCCCGCCCGGCCCGTTCACGCCGGCGCCGTTCGGCTTCGCCAGGATGCTGCTGCGCAGATGCGGGATGTCGGTGAGGTAGACACCGTCAGCGCATCTGCCGCGCCGGTTCGATAAGCTCGGGTCGCGGGCCTGAGAGCCGCTTGTGCATGTGGACCATGAAGGCCATGGCGAAGATCGGCGTCGCCAGATTGAGGATCGGGATCGAGACGAAGGCTGCGATGAACAGGCCCGCGGTGAAGATGATCGCGGCATTGTCGCGCCGCATCGCCTTGGCTTCCTCCGGCGAGCGAAACCGCATCGCCGCGAGCTCGAAATATTCGCGGCCGAGCAGCCAGGCCGTGGCGAGGAAGAAGACCAGGAAACCGGCGCCGGCGAAAAGCACCAGCGGCAACGCGACCAGATAGACCAGGATCGTCAGCAGCGCGGTCTTGACGCCCTCGTACATCGCCTGGCTGAACGGCAGCGCGACGCCCGGCCGCTCCGCCGGATAGTGCTCGCGCTCGACAATGTCGGCGACTTCGTCGACGAACAGGCTCGCCACCAACGAGGTGATGGCGGGCATCAGGAACACAGCCCCGAACACGACGCCGAAGCCCGCAGCGATCGAAATGATCCAGGACAACACCTCGAGCGATGAATGCCAGCCCGGTCCGAGCAGGCCCTCCAGCCAGCCCTCGCCATAGGTCGCAAACCAGCTCAGGAGCCGCTGCAGGCCGATCGCCAGTACGATGATCAGCACCAGTGCGACTCCGATCGACCGCCACAGGATCGAGCGCATCGGCGGCGAGATCATTTGCGACAGCGCCTTTACGGCGGCATCCAACATGGGAGGTACCTCTCGGGAAAATCACCCGCGAGAAGTAGACACAGGTTGCCCGTTCGGCAAGGGAGGCAGCCTCACTCTGACCGCGTCATAGAAACTCTCGTCCCCCATCCAAAGGAGCTTGGGGAGCAAGCCTCTCCAAGGATGGAGGCCCGAAACCGGCATTCGAGCTGTATGGTTCGAGACGGCGATGCCGATCCCGCCACCGGCTATCAGATTCCTCAATGGCGTCGGCACCACGATGGGCGGCACCGGCAACGACAAGCTCAGCTACACCAGATCCAGCGGCTTGCCGCGCACGTTCGGGCCGAACAGCGCCATGGCGATCACCACAATCAGCATCGCCGCGGTGATCAAGCTGAACACGCCGGTGACGCCGGCTTCCTTCAGCATGTAGGCGACGACGAAGCCCGAGAACGTCGCGCTCAGCCGGCTCATCGAATAGACGAGGCCGGAGGCGCGCGCCCGGATCTGGGTCGGAAACACCTCGGTCTGATAGGCGTGATAGGCATAGGACATCGTCGTGTTGCAGGCCGTCAGCAGCACGCCGCAGATGATCAGCAGCACAGGCTCGGTCAGCTGCGCGAACGCCATGCCGAAGACGATGATGGCGATGCAAGCTCCCGCGATGATCCACCGGCGTTCGAACCTGTCGGCGAAGCTCGAGGCCAACAGCGGCGCGATCGGATAGGCGAAGGCGACGATGAAGGCATATTGCAGGCTCTTGGTGACGTTGATGCCCTTCTCGACCAGCAGCGTCGGCACCCAGTTGGCGAAGCCGTAGAAACCGAAGGCCTGGCAGAGGTTGAACACCATGAAGAGGACGACGAGCGAGAGGAAAGGCGGGCGGAACAGATCGGCGAAGCCGATTTCCGCGACCGAGCGTGCTGCCGGCCGCGCAGACGACGGCGTAGGGAGCGGCGCTGCCGTGTTTCCGCCGGCGGCTTCCAGCGTTGCCAGGATGCGATAGGCCTCCTCACCGCGGCCATGGCGCGCCAGCCAGAGCGGGCTTTCGGGCAGGAACAGCCTGAGCACCCAGACGATCATGCTGGCGGCCGCCCCGATGAGCACCACCCAGCGCCAGCCGTCGACGCCGAACGGCGAAAGCGGCACAAGCCACCAGGCCAGCGCGGCGACGACCGGCACCGCGATGAACATGATCGACTGGTTCACGGCGAAGGCGCGGCCGCGCATCCGGCTCGGCACCAGCTCGGTGATATAGGCATCGATGGTGATGACTTCGACACCGATGCCGATGCCGGCGAGGAAGCGCCACAACAACAGGCCCTCCGAGGAGGTCTGGCAGGCCATGATCACGGAGGCCGCGGTGTAGCCGAGCAACGCGTAGGTGAAGATCGCGCGGCGCCCAAAACGGTCGGCGAGGAAGCCGAGGAAGAAGGTGCCGACGAACAGGCCGGCAAAGGTCGCGGCGACGAAGGCGCCGATGCCGGAGAAGCCGAAGAAGGCCTGCGTCGTCGTGGTCAGGAGACCGCTGCGGTTCAGGCCCGGTGCGATATAGCCGGTGAGGAACAGATCGTAGATCTCGAAACAGCCGCCGAGCGACAGCAGGATGACGAGGCGCCAGACGTAGGAAGTCCCCGGCATCGTCTCGAGCCGCCGCGAGATCTCGTCCGGTGCTGCGGATGCGGTGCCGAGTTCGATGCCCGTGTCGATGCCGACGACGCTCATGATATCCTCCCGGTGGCGCGCGGATTGCGCTGTTCCCGGCGGCTCATCTCTGTCATTTGTCGTGAACTCTGCCGGACCACGTCATGTTGGCCGGCCGATAGCGGAAATCCAGAAGAACATATCGATGGGAGCGTTCGAGATTTTCGAACTCGGGCGACGAGAGGCAGGACAGCCGGTCGGCGCTATCCCGCAAGCTCCGCCTGCCAGCCGCCGCTACGCACCTGCTCGGCGATCAATGCCAGCATCAGTCGGCGCATCTCTTCCATGGCGTAAGTCATCGGGCGGTTGCGCAGACGGCAGAGGTAGAGTGTGCGGGTCAGCTTCGGATTGATCACCTTGCGTGCGACCAGGCGGCCGGCCGCCAGCTCATCGCGCGCGAACAGTTTTGTCGCGATGGTGCAGCCGAGCCCTTCCACCAGCGCGCCGGTCATGCCGGTGATCGAATTGGCGTGCAGGATGGCGCTACCTTCCAGCCGCTTGAGCAGGACCGGATCGTCGAGCAGCGCACGCGAGGACAGGCCGAGGCCATAGCGCAGCAGGATCAGCGGCAGCCGGTTCAGCTCCTCGAAGCGGATCGGGGTCTTGCCCTTGCCGACCAGCTTCGGAATGCCGACGAGGAACATCTCCTCTTCGAGCACTGGTTCCGTAATCAGTTCTTTCTCTGACGGCGGATTGTAGACCAGGGCCAGATCGACGCTGGAGATCATCAGGTGCATCAGCGTCGCGCCCGACAGGCTCTCGGTGAGCGACAGCTTGAGCTTGGGATATTTGGCAAGCACCGTGCGCATCAGCTCGACGCCGATCGCCTTGACGCCGGAATTGGCCATGCCGATGGAGATGTCGCCGGCAATGACCCGGGCGCCTTCGCGCACCTCGGTCTCGGCCTCCACCATCGCGCGCAGGATGATGCGGGCGTGTTCGTAGAGCCGTTCGCCGGCTGCCGTCGGTTCCATGCCGCGCGGCTTGCGCTCGAACAGGGGCGTTGCGAATTCCGCCTCCAGGTTGGAGATATGATGGCTCAGCGCCGACTGCGCGACATTGATCTGATCAGCCGCCCGCGACAGGTTCCGCTGCTCGTAGATGGCGATGAAATAGCGGAGCTGGCGCGAATCCATGGGCGATCAAGCGTTCTATAAGTACGAAGACAATCTTCGACAGATTATATTTTTCAGAAGGCTTGTGAAGGCCTAGTCTTCGAAGGTCGATTGATAGGGAGAGACGCATGGCCGAAGCCGGATTGCCGCTTGCAGGCGTGCGCGTGGTCGAGATGACCCACATGGTCATGGGCCCGACCTGCGGCATGATCCTGGCGCAGCTCGGAGCCGACGTGATCAAGGTCGAACCGCCCGCGGGAGACAAGACCCGGAGCCTGGGGGGCATGGGCACGGCCTTCTTTCCGTTGTTCAACCGCGGCAAGCGCAGCGTGGTGCTGGATTTCGAGAAGCCTGAGGATCGCGACACCATGCATCGGCTGCTGGCGACGGCCGACGTGTTCCTCGAGAATTTTCGCGACGGCCAGCTCGAGAAGCAGGGGCTTGGCGCGGACGAATTGCGTCGCCGCCATCCGGATCTGATCATCGCCGGCCACAAGGGTTTCCTCTCCGGTCCCTACGAGCACCGCCCCGCACTTGACGAGGTCGTGCAGATGATGGCGGGGCTAGCCGCCATGACCGGCACCAGCGAAAAGCCCCAGCGTGTCGGCTCGTCCGCCAATGACATCATGGGCGGCATGTTCGGCGTGATCGCGATCCTCGCGGCGCTCTACCAGAAGCGCGGGGGACAACGCGACGGCGCCGACATTCGCATCGGCCTGTTCGAGAACTGCCTCTTCCTGGTCGCCCAGCACATGGTCGAATACGAGATGACCGGCAACAAGCCGCGCTCGATGCCGGAGCGCGAGCATGCCTGGCCGATCTACGACATATTCGAGACCGCCGGCGGCGAGCGCATCTTCATCGGCGTCGTCACAGAAGGCCATTGGCAAAGCTTCTGCCGCGAGTTCGGCCTGACTGAATTCCTCGATGATCCCACCTTGCGCACCACGACCGATCGCATCCTGGCGCGTGGGCGGATCATTCCGCGCGTCGCCGACATCATCAGGCAATGGGACGTGGCAAAACTGTCGCAGAGGCTCGACGCGCTCAACATCTGCTTCTCGCCGATCAACCGTCCCGAGGATCTCTTCACCGATCCGCATGTGCTACGGCCGGGCGGGCTCGTCAACAATGTCACCGCCGACGGCAAGCCGTTCCGGGTGCCGGCGCTGCCGATCGAATGGAACGGCAACCATATCGGCGAGGGCCTGAAGGTCGCGCCGCTCGGCGCCGACACGGCGGCCGTTCGCGCCGAGATCGACACCGAAAACGAAGACGCCACGTCAAAAACAACAGGGAGGCGTGCATGAGCCGGATTCAGGAGATTTACCCCGCAGACCGCGTCAGCCTGCGCGAAGTCGGCCTGCGCGACGGGCTCCAGCTCGTGAAGAAAATTCCGTCGACCGACGCCAAGCAGCGCTGGGTGCGCGAGGAATATGCCGCTGGCGTGCGGCATTTCGAGGTCGGCTCGTTTCTGCCGGCAAAGACCTTTCCGCAATTCGTCGATGTTCGCGACGTTGTTGCGACCGTCGCTTCATTGCCCGGCGCCCATGGCATCGCACTT
The DNA here is from genome assembly GCF_055811355.1 of Bradyrhizobium sp. WSM4873. Lineage (NCBI taxonomy): Bacteria > Pseudomonadati > Pseudomonadota > Alphaproteobacteria > Hyphomicrobiales > Nitrobacteraceae > Bradyrhizobium > Bradyrhizobium sp. WSM4873. The sequence continues at coordinate 92,763 of NZ_JBVVPS010000020.1, forward strand.
GCGCTCAACGAACGCGGCGTGAACGAGGCGCTGGAATCCGGCGTCGGCGAAATCGCCTCCGTGGTGTCGGCAACGGAAGAGCACAGCCAGGCCAATGCGCACCGCTCGCGCGAGTCCGCGATCGCGAATTTGAAACGCCTGTGCGAGCTGCGCGATGCCACCAGCCACAAGCCGCTTGTGAACGCGGCGATCTCGATGGCGCTGGGCTGCTCGATTACCGGGGCGGTTGACCCTGCGGAAGTGCTGCGGCTGGTCGACAAATGCCTGGAGGCTGGCGTCGATTTCGTTGGCATCGCCGACACCGTCGGCTATGCCGGGCCGAAGCAGGTGGCGGAGCTGACGCGCGCCGCGGTGAAGCTTGCAGGGTCAAAGCCGATCTGCATCCATCTCCACGACACCCGCGGCATGGGCATTGCGAACGCGGCCGCGGCGCTCGACGAAGGCGCGCGTATCCTCGACGGCTCGCTCGGCGGCCTCGGCGGCTGCCCCTTCGCTCCCGGTGCGACCGGCAATGTCGTGTTCGAGGATCTCGTGTTCCTGTGCGAGAGCAAGGGCTTTGCGACCGGCATCGATCTGGAGAAGTTGATCGCGGTGCGCAGGATCCTGCGCGAGGAGATGCCCAACGAAGCGCTCTACGGCGGCGTCGCGCGTGCGGGGCTGCCGGGTGGGAGCGCGGCGAAGGCGGCGTGATCCTTCTTCCCTTCTCCCCTTGTGGGAGAAGGTGGCGCGAAGCGCCGGATGAGGGGTCTCTGTCCGCGCACTCAGATCGTGAGATTCTTCTGCGCGGAGAGAGACCCCTCACCCGTCTCGCCGCTTCGCGGCGAGCCACCCTCTCCCACAAGGGGAGAGGGGAACGCACCGCCTGCGCGGCAAATCTACTCATGCCGATCTGCCTGCTTGCGTGCCTTCGTCAGCTTCGCTTCATCCGGGCTGCGCGCATCTTACCGCGTTTCGTGAGCGATGCGAGAGAGAAGGCGCTCGCTCACAGCCGCGTTGCCCGTAGCCGCAGCGCGTTTCCAACCACGCTGACCGAGGACAGCGCCATCGCGGCCGCGGCGATGATCGGTGAGAGCAGCACGCCGAAGGTGGGATAGAGGATGCCGGCCGCGATCGGAATGCCTGCGGCGTTGTAGATGAAGGCGAAGAACAGGTTTTGCCGGATATTGCTCATGGTCGCCTGCGACAGTTTTCGCGCCCGCACGATGCCCGTGAGATCGCCTTTCAGCAGGGTGACGCCGGCGCTCTCCATAGCCACATCAGTGCCGGTGCCCATGGCGATGCCGACTTCGGCAGCGGCCAGCGCCGGCGCGTCGTTGACGCCGTCGCCGGCCATCGCGACGCTGCGGCCGGCCTTCTGTAGCTTCGTCACCACCGCGCTCTTCTGATCCGGCAGCACCTCGGCCTCGACATCGGCGATGCCGAGCCTGCGCGCGACAGCCTCCGCGGTGGTGCGATTGTCGCCGGTCAGCATGATGACCTTGATGCCTTCGGCCGCCAGTGCCTTCAGCGCCTCCGGGGTCGAGGCCTTGACCGGATCGGCGATCGCGAACAGGCCGGCAAGCCGGCCGTCGACGGCCATGTTGATCACGGTCGCGCCATCGCCGCGCAGCCGTTCGGCCTCGCCATCGAGCGTTTTGGTGTCGATGCCGATCGACGTCAGATATTTGGCATTGCCGAGCACGATGGTTTTGCCGTCGACCTTGCCGGTGGCGCCCTTGCCGGTCGGCGAATCGAATTGCTCGACCTCGCCCAGCGCGAGCTGCTTCTCCTTTGCGGCGCGCATGATCGCATCGGCCAGAGGATGCTCGCTGGCGCGCTCGACACTGGCGGCCATGCGGAGGATATCATCTTCCGCAAAGCCGGCCGCCGGCACGATCGCAACCACCTTCGGCTTGCCCTCCGTCAGCGTGCCGGTCTTGTCGACCACCAGCGTGTCGATCTTCTCCATCCGCTCCAGCGCCTCGGCGTTCTTGATCAGTACGCCCGCCTGCGCACCGCGGCCGACACCGACCATGATCGACATCGGAGTCGCCAGGCCGAGCGCGCAGGGGCAGGCGATGATCAGCACGCTGACGGCGGCGACGAGCCCGAAGGCCAGCCGGGGCTCCGGCCCGAACCAGGCCCACGCGGCGAAGGCGGCGACCGCGACCGCAATCACCGTCGGCACGAACCAGCCCGCGACCTGGTCGGCGAGACGCTGGATCGGCGCACGCGAGCGTTGCGCGTCTGCGACCATCTGCACGATCTGCGACAGCAGCGTCTCACGCCCCACCTTGTCGGCGCGCATGATGAAGCTGCCGGACTGGTTGAGCGTGCCCGCGATCACCTTCGCGTCCGTCTCCTTGGTCACCGGCATGGATTCGCCTGTTACCAGCGACTCGTCGAGCGAGGAGCGGCCTTCCAGAATGACGCCGTCGACCGGCACTTTTTCGCCCGGCCGCACGCGCAAGCGGTCACCGGCGTGAAGTGCGTCGATCTCGACCTCGTGCTCGCCGCCATCGGCATCGACGCGGCGCGCGGTCTTGGGGGCGAGCTGCAGCAGCGCCTTGATCGCACCCGACGTCGCATCGCGGGCGCGCAGCTCAAGCACCTGCCCGAGCAGCACCAGCACGGTGATGACCGCCGCCGCCTCGAAATAGACCGCGACCGCGCCTTCGTGGCCGCGGAAGGTGGCAGGGAAAATCTGCGGCGCGATAGTGCCGATCAGGCTGTAGACATAGGCAACGCCCGTGCCCATCGCGATCAGCGTGAACATGTTGAGGTTGCGCGTCAGCAGCGACTGCCAGCCGCGGACGAAGAACGGCCAGCCGGCCCACAGCACCACGGGCGTTGCGAAGACGAGCTGGATCCAGTTCGACAGCGTCGCATCGATCCAGTTGTGCGGGCCTGCGAGATGGCCGCCCATCTCCAGCACCACGGCCGGCAGCGCCAGCACGCCGCCGATCCAGAACCGCCGCGTCATGTCGGCAAGCTCGGGATTGGGGCCGGTCTCCAGGGTCGCCACTTCCGGCTCCAGCGCCATGCCGCAGATCGGACAGCTTCCGGGCCCGACTTGGCGGATCTGCGGATGCATCGGGCAGGTGTAGATCGTGCCCGCAGGCATCTCGGGTTCGGGCGTCTTGTCCTTGGCGAGGTACTTTGCGGGATCGGCGGCGAATTTGGTGCGGCAGCCGGCCGAGCAGAAATGGAAGGTCTCACCGTGATGGTCGAAGCGATGCTTGGACGTCGCGGGATCGACCGTCATGCCGCAGACGGGATCGCGGACTTTTGCCGCAGCGCCGTGGTCATGCGCGTGATCGCCGTGCGCGCCGCAGCAGGAGGCAGCCGCGGGCTTGTCGACCGGGGCAGCCTTATCGGAACAGCCGCATCCGGAATGTGTTTCCGGCTTGTGATGGTGCTCGTGTTCCGCATCGTTCATTTCCACGCTCCGGCCTTGCAAGCTATACCCTATGGGGGTATATAGTCCGCATGCGCAAGGACATCAAGGCATCTGTCGGAAAACGTCTCGGCCGGATCGAGGGGCAGGTTCGCGGCCTCTCGAAAATGGTCGAGGAGGACCGCTATTGTATCGACATCGTCACGCAGATCTCGGCGGTGCGCGCCGCGCTGCGCCGGGTCGAGGAAGAGGTTCTGAAAGATCACGTCGCCCATTGCGTCGAGCATGCGATCGCGAGCGGCGACAAGGCCGACCAGCGCGAGAAGATCGCGGAGCTGATGGCGGTGATTGGGCGGGCGGAGCGGTAGGTTCGCCGTCATTGCGAGAAGCGTAGCGACGAAGCAATCCAGACTGCTCCGGCAGAGACAGTCTGGATTGCTTCGCTGCGCTCGCAATGACGATAGTGGAGCGACGGCTACGCCGCCCTTTCGCGCGCCCGACCGCGCCGCCTTGGGCGGTCCATGGCCAGCTTCTTCAGCCGCCGGAAGCGCTCCGAGACGGTGATGCGATCGACTATCTCCGCTGGGTGCACGCTTACTTCTTCAGCCGGAAGCGGCGCCTCTTCGTCAATCGCTTCAGGAACGAGCGGCGGCGCACCGAACGTTTCTGGAAACACACCGAAGGTGCCGGCTACCTCCTCGAGCGGCTTCTGCTTGTCGGCCCAGTGCAAGGCGGTGTAGTCGAAGCCGTGCACGATGGTGGGTTTGACGACTTCGAAATAGGGCGAGATGTCGAAGTCGCGGGGCATGTAGAGCGAGGAATCGCGGATGTGAAGGATCTCGCGGCGGGCGGCGCGGCTGCCGGCCTTGGTGATCTTCGGCAGGATCGGATAGCGCACGGCGTCGAAGGCCTGCGCGATCAGGGCCGAGCAGATGATCTTGGTGGGATCGCCCGAGCCGATCGAGATCATGCGGCGCCGCCAGCGCTGCGGGATCGGCAGCGGAAACAGAAAGCGCATGAGGTCGACGATGTTCTTGGTGTCGTAGCCGAAGCCGATGCGGTTGATCGCATAGCGGCAGACCGTGGTGCGGTCCTCATAGGACAGCCCGACCGGGCGGCAGACGCGGGTGTGATAGGGGAAATATTTCGACAGCGGCGCGGAGGTGACGCCTTCGCCGATATTGGCCTCGATCAGCACGTGCGGCTCGCCGTCGGGCTCTTCCGCGCCCTCGATCGGGCCGACATAGAGTGCGCCGTGGGACCAGGTCGACTGCGTCAGATATTTGATGATGCCCGAGATGCGGTTGTTGCCCTCGACCAGCAGCACGTCGCCGGGCTCGATGACGCCGCGCAGATGCTCGGGGTCGCTCGGCGTGAACGGCTCATAGCCCGGCACCTCCTTCGAGAGGTACGCGGCAATCAGCTTGCCGACTGAATCCAGGACCGTCCCCATTTCGAAACTCCCCCACGGCCTTTTCCGGCCGTCTTTTTCTCTTCTCTACCATGGTCGGAACGTGTTGCAATTCGGTTCATTGATCCGTGACGTCAAGTACGATTGATTCACCATGATGGTTGCCGCGCAACATCAGATACGGCAAGGTTCGCTAGCTGTTCCCGTTTGCTGCAAGTCTCCGGAAACCATGCCATGACAATCACGCGCCGCAGCTTCCTATCGGCATCGGCGGGCCTTGCCGCGATGCCGGTCCTGCGCGCAACCGCCGCAACCCTGCCGCGGGAGGCTGACATCGTCGTGATCGGTGCGGGCGCGGCCGGAATTGCCGCGGCGCGGCGCATCATGGCGGCCAATCGCAAGGTCGTGGTGGTGGAAGCTGCGTCGCAGATCGGCGGCCGCTGCATCACTGATACGACCACCTTCGACACGCCGTTCGATCGCGGCGCGCGCTGGATGCACAATCCCGACACCAATCCGATGATCCGGCTGGCGCGCAGCGCCGGGCTCGACGTTCTGCCGGCGCCATCAGGCCAGAAGATGCGCATCGGCCGCCGCAACGCACGGGCCGGCGAGACCGAGGAGTTCCTGGCGGCGCTGGTGCGTGCCAACCGCGCCATCGACGAGGCCGCGCGTGGCAAGCTCGATACCGCCTGCGCCTCGGTGCTGCCGAAGGATCTCGGCGACTGGGCCGGCGCGGCCGAGTTCATGCTGGGCGCGAGCTTCGCCGGCAAGGACCTGAAGGAGCTGTCTGCGATCGACAAGGCGCGGGCACAGGATCGCAACGCCGCGATCGCCTGCCGCCAGGGCCTGGGGACCCTGATCACCAAACTCGGTGAGCAGGCGCCGGTCGCGCTGTCGACGCCGGCGAGCCGGATCGTCTGGAGCAATCGCGACGTCAGCGTGGAGACACAGGCCGGCAGGATCGCCGCACGCGCCGCCATCATCACGGTCTCGACCAACGTGCTGATTTCGGGCGCGATCAAGTTCGGGCCTGACATTCCCAAGCGCACGCTCGATGCCGCCTCGAAGCTCACGCTCGGAAGCTACGATCACATCGTGCTGCAACTGCCGGGCAATCCGCTTGGTCTCGCGCGCGACGACATCCTGATCGAGCAGAGCAACTCGACGCGGACGGCGCTGATGTTCGCCAATATCGGGGGATCCTCGCTGTGCTCGATCGATGTCGGCGGCTCGTTCGGCCGCGATCTGTCCGGGCAAGGCGAGAAGGCGATGACGGCCTTCGCCAGAGAATGGATCACGAAGCTGTTCGGCAGCGAAGTCGCCGCCGCCGTGCAGAAGGCCAGCGTGACGCGCTGGAACGCCTCGCCTTTCGTGATGGGCGCGATGTCGGCGGCCTCGCCCGGCGGTCAGCTCTCGCGAAAAATCCTGGCCGAGCCGATCGGCAACATGTTCCTCGCCGGCGAAGCCACGCACGAGACGCTCTGGGGCACCGTTGATGGCGCCTGGGAAAGCGGCGAGCGCGCCGCGGACGCAGCGCTACGCAAGATCGGCGCGCTGAAGGACGAGCCGGCCGACGTGCCGACGCAGTCGACGAAGAAGCGGCGCGCGCCGCGGCAGCAGAGGAACTAATTCAGTCGTCGTCCTGGACAAGCGCAGCGAAGCGAAGCGCAGATCCAGGACCCATTACCCCAGGGCGCAGTTTGGCGAAGACTTGGGGCTGTCAGCTTCGCGCTATAGCGCTGACCGGGGTAATGGGTCCTGGCTTTCGCCAGGACGACTGTGGATGGCTTAGCGCAACACCCCATCCAGCGCCGGCAGCCCGGCGATCACCGCTATCGCGATCAGCCCGTAACAAATCGCACGAAACATTTTTTCGCTGGCACGGCCGAACAGCGACGCGCCGAAGGCGACGCCGATCGCATAGACCGGCCCGACGATGAGCGAGAGCACGAGCGATTCGCGGCTGATCAGGCCCGTCGTCGCGTAGCTGACCATCGAGAAAAAATCTGACGCGCCGAAGAACAGTAAGATGTTGGCGCGCGCGACGATCGGGGCGATGGGGCGACCGAGCCAGTAGCCGACGATCGGCGGCCCACCGGTCTGTGCGAGGCCGCTACAGAAGCCGGACAGGCTGCCGATGCCGACCGAGAGCCACGCGTGGTCCTTGCCGCGATAGCGCCAGCCCGACAGCAAGAGAAGCAACAGCGCGGCGACGAAGCAGGAGATGATCCATCGCGTCGTGACGGGCTCGAGCACGCTGAGGAAATAGGTGCCGACGGGGACGCCGACCAGCGCGCCCAGCACGATCACGGCGGTGGCCTTGCGGTCGGCCTTGCGCCAGGCGTCGGGCAGCAGCGGCGCGGCCGCGACGAAATCGATCACGAGGAGCAGCGCGGCAACCAGACGCGGCGCCGCGATGCTGCTCGCCAGCGGCATGAAGATCAGCGCCGAGCCGAAGCCGGAGAAGCCGCGCGCGGTGCCCGAAACGAAAGCGACGGCGCAGAGCGCCATCGCAATGGTGAGGCTGACGTCCTTCGGAAGAAAGTCAGTGAGATTCATGCTCTATGATTTCTCAAGCATGATCATGCTCTCAAAGTGCCGCCGGTCTTCTTCGTCACCTCCGCCACAATCTTCGCGGCGACGGCCTCGATCTCCTGGTCGGTCAGGGTCTTTTCGCGCGGCTGGATCGTCACTGCGATCGCGATCGACTTCTTGCCGTCGTCGATGCCCTTGCCTTCATAGACGTCGAACACGTTCACGGCGGTGATCAGCTTCTTGTCGACGCTCTGGGCCGCGCGCACGATGTCGCCGCCCTTCACGGTGCGGTTGACAATGAAGGCGAAGTCACGCGAGACGGGCTGGAAGGCCGACAGCTCGATCACGGGCTTGGCACGGGTCGACTTCTTCTTCGCCTCGGGGACGCGGTCGAGGATCACCTCGAACACGACAAGCGGGCCGCCGGCGCCGAGCGCCTCGAGCGCGCGCGGATGCATCTCGCCGAAATAGCCGAGCACGTTCTGCGGCCCGATCTGGATCGTGCCGGAGCGCCCGGGATGCAGCCAGGACGGACCGCCCGCGACGATCTGAAGGGCCTGCATCGGCGCGCCGGCAGCGGCGAGCACCGCGAGCGCATCGGCCTTGGCGTCGAACAAGTCAGCCTGCGCCGAACCCGACCAGTGCCGTCCGAGACCTTGCGACGACGCAAAGCCGCGGCGGACGCCGCTTGCCGCCATGAACTGATCCTGCGGGCGATCGCCCTTGAACACCTGCCCGACCTCGAACAGCGCGACATCGCCAAAGCCGCGATCGGCATTGGCCTGCGCCGCCGCGATCAGGCCGGCCAACAGGGTCGGGCGCATGTCGGACAAATCCGATGCGATCGGGTTGGCGACCTCGAGCTCGCGTTGGCCGCCGCCGAAAAGCTTCGCGGCAGGCTTGGTGATGAAGGACCAGGTCACCGCTTCGATGATGCCGCGGCTCGCCAGCGCGCGCCTGGCGCGGCGGGTGCGGAGCTGGAGCGGGGTCAGCACGGGTTTGCGTGCGTCCTCGCCGCGCTCGAACGGCGTCATCGGCACCTTGTCGACGCCGTAGATGCGGACGACTTCCTCGACGATGTCGGCCTTGCCGTGCACGTCGGTCCGCCACGACGGCACCGCGACCTTCACGACCGGGCCCGGGCCCGCCATCATGAAGCCGAGATGGGTCAGGATACGCTTCATCTCCGGCATCGGCACCTCGATGCCCGACAGCCGCTTGACCTCGGTGACCGGAAAATCGATCACGCGGTCGTCGCCGAAGGTCTTGCCGACCACGACGTTCTCGGACGGCGTGCCGCCGCACATCTCCATCACCAGTTTCGTCGCAAGCTCCAGCCCCGGCACCATGAAGGCCGGATCGACACCGCGCTCGAAACGATAGCGCGCATCCGAATTGATGCCGAGCTTGCGCCCCGTCTGGGCGATGTTGATCTCGTTCCACAGCGCCGATTCGATCAGCACGTCGGTGGTGGTCTCGTCGCAGCCCGAGGCCTCGCCGCCCATGATGCCGGCGAGCGATTCGACGCCGTGCTCGTCCGCGATCACGCAAATCGCGGGATCGAGATTGTAGCTGCGGCCGTCGAGCGCGAGCAGCGTCTCGCCGTCACGGGCGCGGCGCACCACGAGATTGCCCTTCACTTTCTTCGCGTCGAACACGTGCAGTGGCCGTGCGCGGTCGTATGTCATGAAGTTGGTGATATCGACCAGCGCGTTGATCGGGCGCAGCCCGATCGCAGTCAGCCGCTTCTGCAGCCATTCCGGCGACGGGCCGTTCTTCACGCCGCGCACAAGGCGTAGCGCGAAGCCGGGGCACAGCGCGGCGTCTTCGACCGTGACCTTCACCGGGCAGGGGAATTCGCCCTTGATCGGCTTGATGGTCGGATCCTTGAACTTGCCCATGTCGGCGGCGGCAAGATCGCGCGCGATGCCGTGCACGCCGGTGCAGTCCTGCCGGTTCGGGGTCAGATTGATCTCGACCACGGGATCGCCGAGGCCGGCCCATGCGGCGTAAGCAGCGCCGATCGGCGCGTCCGCGGGCAATTCCATGATGCCGTCATGGTCGTTGGAAATCTGCAATTCAGCCGCCGAGCACAGCATGCCGCGGCTCTCGACGCCGCGGATGGTGCCGACACCGAGCGTGATGTCCTTGCCGGGGATGTAGGTGCCCGGCGGGGAGAACACGCTGACAAGCCCCGTCCGCGCATTCGGCGCGCCGCACACGACCTGCACCGGCGCGCCACCGTCACCGGTATCGACCATGCAGACGCGCAGCCGATCCGCATTCGGATGCTGCTCGGCGGAGATCACCTTCGCGATGGTGAACGGCTTCAGCGCCTTCGCCTTGTCCTCGATGTTCTCGACCTCGAGCCCGATCATGGTGAGCTTGTCGGCGAGCTTCTCCAGCGGCTCGTCGGTGTCGAGATGTTCCTTCAGCCAGGAGAGAGTGAATTTCATGGCTGCGTGCCTCGGCTCTTGTCGGTTGAATTGCTTTGGTCGGTATTAGTGTTCCCTCCCCCCTTGTGGGGGAGGGTCAGGGAGGGGGGTAAGCCGCGGGCTCCGCCGGAAGCCGCTTGGCGAATTATCTCCACGACTCCCTCTAAACTCGTCATCACCTGCTCGTTGGTGAAGCGCAGAACCTGAAATCCTTCGGCAGCGAAGAACGCGTCGCGACGCTGATCTGCCTTTTGGCGCTCCTCGAAGTCGTGAGATTCCCCATCGACCTCAATGATGATCTTTGATGAGAAGCACACGAAATCGGCGATGTAGTTTCCGATCGGCGTCTGACGACGAATACCAACGCCATCCATCCGGTTAGCTTTTAGATATCGCCACAGCAGCGTCTCGGCGCGCGTCATCGCGCGGCGAAGCTGTTTCGCTCTGCTGCGCTGACGGTCGCTGACGACTGCGTGCGGCATCCGCGGCTACCCCCCTCCCTGCCCCTCCCCCACAAGGGGGGAGGGAACGGAGAGAGCTTTCGTCGACGCAGATCCCATCACGAGCTCAGCCCTCCCGCGAGGGTCGGTACTTCGAGCGGCTTGAAGCCGTAATGGGAGAGCCAGCGGACGTCGCTGTCGAACAGTTGGCGCAAATCGGCGATGCCGTATTTCAGCATGGCGATGCGGTCGATGCCCATGCCCCAGGCAAAGCCCTGATACTCATCGGGATCGATGCCGCAGGCGCGCAGCACGTTCGGATGCACCATGCCGCAGCCGAGAATCTCGAGCCAGTCCTCGCCCTCGCCGAAGCGGATCTCGCCCTTGTCGCGGCGGCACTGGATGTCGACTTCCAGCGATGGCTCGGTGAACGGGAAGAACGAGGGCCGGAAGCGCATGTTGATGTGATCGACCTCGAAGAACGCCTTGCAGAACTCGTGCAGGATCCATTTGAGGTGGCCGAGATGCGAGTGCTTGTCGATGACGAGGCCTTCGACCTGGTGGAATTGCGGCGTGTGGGTCGCATCCGAATCGATGCGATAGGTGCGGCCCGGGCAGATCACGCGGATCGGCGGCTTCTGGCTCAGCATGGTGCGCACCTGCACCGGCGAGGTGTGGGTGCGCAACAGCATGCGGGAGCCGTCTTCCTTCGGATGGAAGAAGAAGGTGTCGTGCATCTCGCGCGCGGGATGGCCTTCCGGAAAATTCAGCTTGGTGAAGTTGTAGTCGTCGGTCTCGATATCGGGGCCTTCGGCGACCGAGAATCCCATGTCGGCGAAGATCGTGGTCAGCTCGTCCCAGACCTGGCTCAGCGGATGGATGCGGCCGGCCTCAGCCGGCGCATCGCGCAGCGGCAGGGTGACGTCGATGGTCTCCGACGCAAGCCGCGCGTCGAGCGCCGCCGATTTCAAGACGTCGCGCCGCGCGGCGAGCGCCTCGGTGACCTTGTCCTTGGCCTGGTTGATCGCAGCGCCTTGCGTCTTGCGTTCGTCCGGCGACATTTTTCCGAGCGTGGCAAGCAGCGCCGAGATCGAACCCTTCTTGCCGAGGGCCGCGACGCGTACCGCTTCGAGGGCGGGCTCGTCACCGGCGGCGGCGATCTGGTCGAGGATGGATGTTTCGAGCATTGCGAGGTCGGACACGGTCAAATCCCTGCTGCCAAATTCGGCTGGGTTGTCGCCGCCCGAAGGCCGTAACGTCAAGCGAAAAGCCGGTCGTTCGGGCTGACGAGCGGCTGGGTTGAACCTCGCGCGGGAGGCTGGCACCAAGGGGATACGAGGAGGCTTTCGCGATGCTCTCAAGATCCGGTCTGCCTGCTCTCGCGGTCGTTCTCTTGGTCGCGAGCACCCCGGCGCGCGCCATGGTCTGCATGGAGAAGTCGATGACGCTAGACGAGGTCGTCGACACCATCGCTGCCCAGAAGGGCTGCGAAAGCGCGATGAAAATGTTTCAGGAGTGCCAATTGACCGCGAGCGGCGATGTCCAGCTCGGCGCCGCCGTCGAGAAGAAATGCGAGGCGGACTTCATGCCCGGCCTCAGCACCGCGCGAAAACAGGCTTACCAACGCGAGATGCGCGCGTGCGACCGGAAGTACCGGAATAAATCCGGCACCATGTATCTGTCGTTCACGGCATTCTGCCGGGCGGAGATCGCCCAGCGCTACTCGCAACGCGCGCTGAAGGCTGGCGGAGCCGGCCGTTAGCGCGGGCGTGCTCAGGCCGCCAGAGCGGCCTTGGCCTTCTCGGCGATCGCCTGGAACGACGCGGGCTCGTTGATCGCGAGATCCGACAGCACCTTGCGGTCCACGGTGATCCCGGACTTGGCCATGCCGTCGATAAAGCGGCTGTAGGTCAGGCCGAACGGACGCACGGCAGCGTTGATGCGCTGGATCCAGAGCGCGCGGAACGTCCGCTTCTTGCGCTTGCGATCACGGAAGGCATACACGAGAGCCTTCTCGACCGCCGGCTTGGCGGTGCGGATCGTGTTCTTGCGGCGGCCGCGGAAACCCTTGGCGGCCTTGTAGACTTTCTTGTGCTTGGCGTGGGCGGTCACACCGCGTTTGACGCGAGCCATGACAAATATCCTTCAGAAGTGACTTGATGTTCGGATCGCCGCGAAGCTGCGGCGCGGGTGGCAATGATCTTGAACGATCTTGGACGCGATCAGGCGTTCGGCAAGAAGTACTTCTTGACGTTGTCGCCGTCGGTCTTGAACAGCACGGCGGTGCCGCGCAGCTGCCGGATCTGCTTCTTCGTCCGCTTGATCATGCCGTGACGCTTGCTGCGATGAGCGAACATCACTTTGCCGGTGGCAGTCACCTTGAAGCGCTTTTTAGCGCCCGATTTGGTCTTCAGCTTGGGCATTTGGCTCTCCTAATGGCCATAGAAATCCGCCCGCAAAGGCGGCTGGCCGTCAAAATGCTCGTTAGAGCGTTGATTGTGCTCAGGTTTTACGAACAAGCGCGAAACCCGCACGGACACCGCCACGGCAGCCCTTAATCAGCCGGGCAATGAAGGCTGGGCTTATGACAGAGGACGGGCGAATTGGCAACGATGAACCGGTGGAACCTAGCCGCCGACTATCCGGAATTGCTAACCTCATGTCCGAGCCGTGTCGCCCGGAGCAGGACCCAAAATGGCCCATTTTTCCCGATTGCTTTCGTTTTCGACTGATGTTGCCCGTCCACGCCGCTTGGCGCTATTGGCCGTGCTCGCCACGGCCGCCTTTCCTGCCACCGCCGACGCTCGCGGCTATGACGGCGTCTGGAACGTCACCTTCGCCACCACCCGCGGCAATTGCAGCTCCGGCTACAGCGTCCCGTTTACCGTCGTCGGCAGTCGGGTGTCGTCCGCGGGCGGTGGCCGGGTCTCCGGCACGGTCAAGCGCAGCGGTACCGTCGCGGTCCAGGTCTCGGTCGGGGCGTCCCATGCCCGCGGCGGCGGCCGGCTCGCTGGCGTGAACGGCGCCGGTTCGTGGAAGGGTATCATCTCCGGCGATCAGTGCAGCGGCACCTGGCAAGCGACGAGGACGTAACGATCGCCAACAGGACGGGTGCGTAAGAAAACAAAACGGCCCGCCGGAGATCCGGACGGGCCGTTGAATTTGCGAATTCAAAGGATCGGCGTCAGCGCGGCGCAAGCACCATGACGACCTGACGGCCCTCGAACCGCGCGTCCTGCTCTACCTTGGCGAGCTCGGCGACGTCGGTCTTGATCTTGTCGAGCAGCTTGGTGCCGATCTCCTGGTGCGCCATTTCGCGGCCGCGATAGCGCAGGGTGATCTTGACCTTGTCGCCTTCTTCGAAGAACCGCTGCATGGCGCGCATCTTCACTTCGTAATCGTGGTCGTCGATCATCGGGCGGAGCTTGATCTCCTTGATCTCAACGATCTTCTGCCGCTTGCGAGCTTCGGCGGCTTTTTTCTGCGCGGAATACTTATACTTCCCGTAGTCCATGATCTTGCAGACGGGAGGGCTGACGTTCGGCGAGATCTCGACCAAATCCATGCCGGCTTCCTGGGCCAGGCGGATAGCCGCGACGGTCTCGATGGTGCCCTTGTTGTCACCGGTCTGATCGATCAGCTGGATCTGCGCATTGCGAATATCGTCATTGATGCGCGGCCCGTCTTTGGCGGCAGTGGGCGGGGCTTTATTTGGACGGCGAATGGGTGGTTCTCCAAAGTTATGAAAAGAGGCGGCTATTTTGCAGGAAGATACGGTTGCCGGCAAGCAATCGCTCGTGCGGCGGTCGAAAAAGCCGCAAATGCGAGGCATTTTGGCCACGGCGGGGCACGCAGACCGACATAGACACCTTGCTTCTGTTCCGCAAGCGTCCCAAAGGGCCAATGTCGACCTCCGGCGGCGCTGCGGAGCACGACCGGACAGCTCAAACTGCATAGCCAGAGTAAACGTTCCATGACCCCTGCAATTCCCGATGCCGTGCTCGACTTCATCGATGTGGGCGAGGGCCCGTCCGCACGCCGGATCGCGGTGCGCCGCCGCGCGGCCCAAAAATCTGGTCAAGAGGCTGGTCAAGAATCTGCTCAAGGACCGGGACTGGTCTGGCTCGGCGGGTTCAAATCGGACATGCAGGGCAGCAAGGCCGTCGCACTGGACGAATGGGCCCGGGATCACCGCCGTGCATTGGTCCGGTTCGATTATTCCGGCCATGGCGAATCCGGCGGCGATTTCGTCGACGGAACCATCGGGCGCTGGCTCGAGGAAAGTGTCGCGGTATTCGAGCGGTTCTGCGACGGCCCGCAAGTCCTGATCGGCTCGTCCATGGGCGGCTGGATGGCGCTGCTGCTCGCGCGCGAGATCAAAAAGCGTTCTGGCAAGGCCTCGCTGGCGGGCCTGGTGCTGATCGCGCCGGCGCCCGACTTCACCGAGGAGCTGATGTGGAAGAATTTTCCGCCCGCGGTGAAGAAAGAGATCGAGACCAAAGGCCTCTGGCTGAGACCATCGGATTACGGCGACGGCTCGCCCTATCCGATCACGCGGAATCTGATCGAGGAGGGGCGCAACCACCTCCTGCTCGGCAGCGCCATCGATCTCGGCTGTCCCGTCCGCATCCTGCAAGGTGCGCAGGATCCTGACGTGCCCTGGCAGCATGCGTTCGCGCTGACCCATCGCCTGCCGGCCGACGACGTCGTGCTGACCATGATCCAGGACGGCGATCATCGCCTCTCGCGCCCGCAGGACATCGCCCGCATTCTTGCCGCCGTGGCCGAGATCGGGTGAAATCGCCACCTAGCACTCGGTGTCATCGCCCGACTTGATCGGGCGATCCAGTATTCCAGAGGCGCTCGTGCTCAAGCCGAGAAGCCGCGGCGTACTGGATGCCCCGGTCAAGCCGGGGCATGACTGAGAATGGGAGGGGAGAACCGCCGATGACCACCGCCATGCTGCGCGCCTTCTGCGATGCCGTCGAACAACGCAACGGAAAAGCCTTCGCGGATCTCTTCACCGAGGACGGCGTCTATCACGACGTGTTCTACGGCGCCTTCGCCGGCCGCGAGAAGATCGCCGCGATGATCGACGACTGGTTCTATCGCACGGCGACCGACTTCCGCTGGGACATGCACGAGCCGGTGTCGAACGGCACCAGGCTCTATGCGCGCTACACGTTCAGCTATCGCTCGACCTTGCCGGAGGCGAATGGCGCGCGGGCGATGTTCGAGGGCGTGGCGATCATGACGCTCCGCGACGGCAGGATCGTCAGCTATCACGAGGTCGCCAACACCGCGCCGGCGTTTGTCGATTTGAAGTTTGCGCCGGAACGGATTGCGAAGATCGTCGCCAGGCAGGGCGCGGAGCTCAAGGCGCGGCCGGAAATGAAGCGGCATTTTGGCTAGCCGTCGTTCTTGCGCACCTACCGCTTCGACGGATTTACCATCGGCTTGCGCTGCGCCAGCGCCGCGACCGTGGCGGTGCCGATCGGGCCCTGCTCGTCATAGAGCCAGCATTCGCCGATCGCGACACCGTCGGTGGCCTGGTGGTTCACCACCTCGAAGCCGATCCAGTTCGTCACCGGCAGGCGGTGCAGATAGATCGTGACGTCGCTGTTGATGTAGCCGAGCCCGTTGTCGCCGGCGTTCGCGAACGGACTGGCGAAGTCCGCGCCGGTGGCGACATGGACGAACGGCGTCATCGGCACGCCCGCGACCAGCTCGCGCACCTCGCTCATCCAGAGTTTTCGCGGCCCGAGCGAGCCCATCTGGCCGGCGATCGGTCGCGTGGTCCATTTGCCGTTCATGCCGAGCCTGGGATCGGTGGGCTTGGGAATGTCGGCCGGCTTCGGCACGTCCCAGTTCGGCGGCGACCAGACATTGCCCTCCGGATTCTGCGTTCGCCGCAACAGCTGGCACGAGGCGCGCGCCATGCCGACGCCGCCGGAAAAGAATTCTGCTTCCACGACGCGGATGCGCATCCCGTCGCGCACCAGCCGTGTCGTCACCTCGATCGGCTTGTCGATGGTCGGCAGCCGAAACATGTCGACGGTTAGCCGCGCCGGCACGAATTCAGGACCGGAATGGCGTTCCTCGATGGCGAAGCCGAGCAGGCCGACGATGACGCGTCCGTGCAGCGATTTCGGATCCCAAGGGCCGTTGGCGACTTCCGTCGGATGGAATGTGTCGCCGTCGCGGGTGAAGAAAGGCATGTTTGTCATGATGCGCGAGCTTGAAGGAACGCGTGGGGAAATCAAGGGTGGCGGCGAGATGTCAGTGGCGCAGCACTGCGCTCTACACAACTGCTGTCATCGTCCGCGAAGGCGGACGATCCAGTACTCCGAGGCGGTTGTGATTGCATCGAGACGCCGCGGCGTACTGGATGCCCCGCTTTCGCGGAGCATGACAGCAGAGGATTAGGAGGCGGTGCGCCACTCCTCGCGCACGCTATTGTCGGACTCGCCAGCAATCGCATTCGTCTTGATCGCCTCGAACTCATCCCGTGGCACCAACCGCCCCAGCGCCCACACCGCGGCCCCGCGCACGAGCGCGCTCTCATCCTCCAGCAATCGCCGCGCCTCGTCCGCCAGTGCCGCATCGCCGGAGTTGCCGATAGCGATCAGCACGTTGCGCAAAAAGCGGTCGCGCCCGATGCGCTTCACCGGAGACTTCGTGAACAGCGCACGGAACGACGCGTCGTCAAGCCGCGCGAGCTCGGCGAGACCTGGCGCGCGCAAAGCGTCACGTGCGGCGAGCTTGGCTTCGCGGCCCTCCTGCGCGAACTTGTTCCAGGGACAGGCGGCGAGGCAATCGTCGCAGCCATAGATGCGGTTGCCGATGCTTTTGCGAAATTCGCGCGGGATCGGTCCCTTGTTCTCGATGGTGAGGTACGAGATGCAGCGCCGCGCATCGAGTCTGTAGGGCGCGGGGAAGGCCGCGGTCGGGCAGATGTCGAGACACGCCCGGCACGAGCCGCAATGATCGATCTCGCCATCGTCGCGCGGGAGCTCCAGTGTGGTGTAGATCGCGCCGAGAAACAGCCATGAGCCGAATTCGCGCGAGACCAGATTGGTATGCTTGCCCTGCCAGCCCAGATGCGCGGCTTGCGCCAGCGGCTTCTCCATCACGGCCGCGGTGTCGACGAACACTTTCACTTCGCAAGGCTTCACCTCAGAAGTTGCGGTCGCGACCAGCCATCGTGCGAGCGCCTTCAGGCGCTTCTTGATGAGGTCGTGATAGTCGTCCCCCTGCGCATAGACCGAGATCGCCGCGCGCGTGCGCTGTTGCAGGATCGCGAGAGGATCCTGGTCGGGGCCGTAATTGATGCCGAGCATGATGACGCTGCGCACGTCCTGCCACAGCCCGCGCGGATCGACCCGGCGCTCCGGCTGCGCGGCGAGCCAATCCATGTCGCCATGGCCGCCGGATGCGATGAATTCGAGAAAATGTTGTCCGGCGCTTTCGATCGTGCCGGGCTCCGTGATGCCGATGCAGTCGAAGCCGAGCGCGCGTGCTTCGTTTGCCAGCGCCGTACGAAGCTCATCAATGTCGATGCTGGATTTGATCATCGATGCATCCACGCTCGTCATGGCCGGGCTCGTCCCGGCCATCCACGTCCTTGCGTCGCATAACTGAAAGAACGTGGATGCCCGGGACAAGCCCGGGCATGACGTTCACCATCAGAAGTCGAGGTCCACGTAGGTCCGCGACGCCGGCACGCCGGCCAGCCATTCGCTCAGCAGCGGACGGAACGACGGGCGGGATTTCACCCGCGCGTACCACGCCTTTGCTGCGTCGTCCTCGCTCCATGGCACGTCACCCAGATAGTCGATCGCCGAGAGGTGCGCCGCGGCGGCGAGATCCGCGTAGCTGAGCCGGTCGCCGGCGAGGAAATTACGCGTCTGCGCCAGCCAGCCGATATAGGCCAGATGATAGCGCACATTTGCCTTGGCGGCGCGCATCACGTCGGCCGAGGGCGGGCCGCCGCCATTGTCCTCGCTCATGAAGCGCTTGTAGATGCGCTCGGTGACGAGCGGGTGGGAGACTTCCTCGAAGAACTTTTCGTTGAACCAGGCCATCAGCCGGCGGACCTCGACGCGCTCGCCGATCGTGTCCGGCATCAGGCGCTTCAGTCCCATCTCGGAGCCATAGGCCTCGTCGACATATTCGGCGACGATCGCCGCGCCCGGGATCGGCGGCTGCTCGTCGTCCACCAGGACGGGCGTCGTGCCCGCCGCATTGAGCAGCAGAAACGCTTCGCGCCGCTCCCAGCTGCGCTCTTCGATCAGCTTCAGCTCAAGCCCGTATTCTCCCGCGATCAGGCGGATGAACCGCGAATGCGGACAGAACGGATGATGAAACAGCGTAAACATGAAGCCTTTGACTATGTGATGGTGCTTAAGAATCCATCAATGTTTTGTGCGGCGCCACACTAGTCATTCAAAACCGCGAAGCAAGGGCGCGACGCCGCATTTTGCGATTGCAGCAAGGGAGCGGATGGGCGAGAAGAGCCCCGCTTTTCCAGCCGAAATGGACCGTAAATATGTCAGATGCAATACGGGCAGTGATCCTCGGCATCATCGAGGGTGTGACCGAGTTCCTTCCCGTGTCCTCGACCGGCCATTTGCTGCTCGCGGAGCGCTTTTTCCATCTCGGCGAGGGCGCGTTCTGGGATTCGTTTACGGTCCTGATCCAGCTCGGCGCGATCCTCGCGATCGTCGTGCTGTACTTCAAGAAATTGTGGGACGTCGCGATCGGCATGTTCACGGGCGACGCCTATGCGCGTCGCTTCGTGATCGGCGTGCTGGTGGCGTTCCTGCCCGCTGTCGTCGTCGGCCTCGTCGCCGGCAAGTACATCAAGAGCATGCTGTTCAATCCGTGGGTGGTGTGCTTCTCGCTGATCGTCGGCGGCGCCATCCTGCTCTGGGTCGACAAGCTCGATCTCAAGGCGCGCGAGCACGACGCCACCCGGTTTCCGCTGCTGATGTATCTCTATATCGGCATCGCGCAGTGCATCGCGATGATCCCGGGCGTGTCGCGCTCCGGTGCCAGCATCGTCGCGGCGATGTTCCTAGGGGCGGACAAGCGCGCGGCGGCGGAGTTCTCGTTCTTCCTCGCCATTCCCACCATGATCGGCGCGTTCGCCTACGATTTCTACAAGAACCGCTCCGAGATGACGATGGACCACATGGGCATCGTCGCGATCGGCTTCGTGGTGTCGTTCGTCACCGCGATCATCGTGGTGAAGACGTTCCTGGAATACGTCACCCGCCACGGCTTCGTGGTGTTCGCCTGGTGGCGCGTGATCGTCGGCACGCTCGGCCTGATCGCGCTGGCGCTGGGGCGGTAAACCCGAACGTCAAACGGCTGCGTTCCGGACGCGGAGCTCGTCATGCCGGGACAAGTCCGGCCATGAGGGCGGAGATGGTTACGCGCTCTTGCGCTGGAACTGCCCGGCGGCGCGGAAACGCCAGAGATATTGCGGGGCGATCGCTTCCAGCGAGTCGGGCGTGATGCCGAGGCCTTCCAGCGTCAGGCCTGCGGCCTTCGCCGCGTCCGATACGACATTGTCGCGCGCGAGCAGCGTGACCTGGTCCGGGGTCAGCTTCAGCGCGCCCGGTGCGAATTGCAGGAAGTTGGCCTTGAAGCGGGCGAGGCCAAACGGCAGCGGCATTAGCATCCGCTTGCGATCGGCAATCTCGAGAATGGCCTCGATGATCTCGCGCATGGTCAGCACTTCCGGGCCGCCGAGCTCGTAGGTCGCGCCCGCCTTGGCCTTGCCGTCAACGGCATCCGCGATCGCGGTGGCGACGTCGCCGACATAGACCGGCTGCATCCTGGTTTCACCGCCGATCAGCGGCACCACCGGCGACATCCGCGCCAGCGCCGCGAAGCGGTTGGTGAACTGGTCCTCGGGGCCGAACATCACGGAGGGGCGGAAGATCGTCGCCGACGGCACCGCGGCCAGGACCGCCGCTTCGCCGGCCGCCTTGGCTCTGGCATAGCGCGAGGGCGATTCCGCGTCGGCGCCGATCGCCGAGACATGGATCAGCTGTGCCCCCGCGGCAGCGGCCGCCTTGGCGATGGTCTCGGCGCCCTTGGCCTGGACCGCGTCAAAACTCTGCGCGCCGCCCTCGGCGAGGATGCCGACCAGATTGATCACGACCTGCGAATCACGCAGCGCCGCCTCGATCGAGGCCGGATAGCGCACATTCGCCTGCACGGTGTGGACCTGCCCGACCTTGCCGGAGGGCTGGAGGTACCCGGCCAGCTCCGGCCGCCGCACCGCGACCCGGATCCGGTAGTCGCGCCGGCACAGCGCGCGGACGACATTCCGGCCCAAAAACCCCGATCCGCCGAAAACCGTGACGAGCGTGTCCAGATTCGATGCCATGGGATCCATTCCTAGGGTCCATTCCTGCGGGAAGAGTGCGTCTCGTCAGGCTTGTATCGGGCCGGTTTGCGATGCGCAATCCGCATCCCGAAGCGGGGTTCAAGCATGAATTGACAACCGCGTCACCGAACCGTAGTAACCGCCTCCGTGCCTAACCGGCATGCCCAGGTGGTGGAATTGGTAGACGCGCTGGCTTCAGGTGCCAGTGGCTTAACGGCCGTGAAGGTTCGAGTCCTTTCCTGGGCACCACCTCCTACTCAAGCGATTGAAATCGCTTTTGCAGGGAAATTTGAGCTGCTGACCGGTACACAAAACCGAGGCACGGCGCTCATGGCGTACCGAATGGCCTACATCGCTCGTCGGGTCGGCTCGGATCGCAGGCGATCTGGAGGCGGCTGGCTTCAGTCGCTCAGGCAAGCGCTACGCGCCGAAAGCCGTTGCCCTAGTTGAGCTATGAACGACGTCCACCGCGCTCGCGGCCGAAGCCGTCTTCGCTATTTGGGAAATGGTCGGCAAAGCTGATGACCCCAAGCGCCTGAGAGGTCTCAGTGCTCGTTGACCGCAGCGCCGAGCTTGATCAGGCTCAGCGAGCGGTTCGCGGTCTCGCGCAGGCGGCAGTAGCTCGCGTCGCCCGGGTACATGCCGGGCTCGACTTTGTCGAAGACCGCGCAGAAGCGATCACGCGAGGCGGCGAAAGTTTTCTGCGAGTCATTAACCGCCTGGATCACGTCGGCGAACCCGCCGGCCTGAACCTTCTTTAGCGCCTCACTGGTTTTCTGCGTCCAAATGGCGAGTTCGCGCGCCGCGCAGACTTTCCATTTGGCGACGTCGTCATTCGCGCCCTTTGCCGCTTTGATGCAGGGGTCGGCGACGAGCCCGACGCACGCGGCGCCGAAACCGCCGGTTTTCTCCGCGGTCTTCAGGCAGGCATCGATCACTGCAAGGTCGGCTGGCGCGGTGCCTTGGGCGAAAGCCATCGATGCGAGCGGGAGGCTTGCCGCGAGCATCGCGGCAGCAAGTTTGAGCTTCATTGGAGACCTCCGTTCGGCGCATCGAAAATATGGAACACGATACCACTGCGAGCGCATGAAGCTCAGCGAGACGGTAGACCGGCGGGTGTGGCGGAAGGGCCGGACGGCGAGTGCGAAGGAAAAACGAGGGGGTATGCGGCTTCGGCTACGCCCTCTCCAATCAATGCCTTTGAATGCGCCTTGACCTGACTTGCGAGATTTTCGACCAATAGGTGATACATGCAACTTTGGTCATCGAAGGCCCAGCGTTGGTTCACCTGAATGTGGAACAGGAGCTACGCTGACGAATAATGACGGCGGGACCGGTTAAGGCACGCACGGGCTCTGCCTCTTGGGCGTTAAAATTTTCAAGTCGGAACAGCCGCTTGGAGGCTTTCGAAGCCGGCCGTGGGGCCGATTTTCATTCCGCCAAACCCCATCGATTGCACCGTCCGAATTTACCCCACTTTAGACAAACTGGCCCTAAGTCAGCGGGCAGGCTCGCATCCGGCCGTCGGCGAGCGCGGAGCCAGCGGGCTCGCTTTGTCGTGAGGGAAGCGGTGGATCAGCACCAGGTCTGGCACGAGCCGGCATTCGACAGGGTTGCGAACGCGATCAGCCCGTTCTTCCTGAGATCGGGAATTTATCTGTTCCTGGTCTCGTTCATCTCCCTGTTCTACGTCTTGAACGCACCGCTTCTGCTCGGTCACTACGATCTGGGCTGGCATCTGGCGGCCGGGGATCTGATCCGGGAACGCAACGCCATCCCGCTGCAGGACCCCTGGTCGTTCACCCACGGCGACAAGCCGTGGCTCAATCTGTCCTGGCTCTGGGACGCGCTTGCCAGTGCGACGCTTCAATACGCGGGCTTCGGCGGCCTCGTCCTGTCGACGGTGGCCTGTGGCGCAGCGATCGCCGGCATCCTGACTGCGATCTCTCTCGGCTATGGCGCGTCGGCGATTGCGGTTTGCGTGGCGGTCTTCCTCGCCTGCCTGCTCTATCCCGCCTACGAAGTTGCGCCGAACATGTATCTCGCGGTCGCGCCGAATACATGCACGATGTTGTTCTGCGTCGTCTTCTATCGCGAATGCCTGCGACGAACGCGATGGTTCGTGCTTCCAGTGTTGATGGCGTTGTGGGCCAATCTGCACGGCGGCTTTCTGCTCGGTTTTTTCGTGATCGGCGTCTTCTGCGGCGCCGCCTTGCTCAGAGCGGCCTGGGCCGATCTCAGGGTCCTTGCTCTCGCGGGGATCGGGTGCCTTGCTGCGACATTCGTCAATCCGCTCGGCTGGAATATCTATGCCGGGGCCGCCGCGACGATGGGGCACTTCGTTCAGGGTAATATTACCGAATGGCGGTCCTACTACGACAACATTGAAATACCCGGCAGCATTCCGGGTATCCTGTACATGCTGGCCTTCGTCGCGCTCGAGCTTCGCTACAGAAACTCCAGGCCAATCCCGCTCGAACCGAGATTGATGTCCTGGCTGTTCCTGATTCTCGGACTGTATCAGTTCAGGTACATCGCGTTCTTCTTCATCTTCTCGACTGCGCCGATGGCGCTTCACCTCAGCCGCCTGCTGCCTCGGCGTCTCACCGCCGTTGACGTGCGGGGAGCGTTGCTGGCCGCCGGCATCGTCGGTCTCGGCACCTTGCCGCTGGCTTACTTGCGTGTCGCGCCGGCGCTCGCACTTCCGACGATGCTGTCGAGCGAAGATGCCAGCCATCTGCAAAAGCATTTCGCCGATGCGCGGGTCCTGAACCATTGGAATATCGGCGGCTACCTGATTTTCGCGACGCACGGCACCGTTCGCTCGTTCGTCGATGGCCGCGCCGCGACCGCCTATCCGGACGATTTGCTGCACGACTATTTCAAGCTGGTGAGCTGGGAGATCGACGAGTCCGCGTGGGATATGGTGCTCGACAAATACCGGATCGACGCCGTGCTGTGGGTCAGGGCACACGAACAGCTGCGGCAGTTCCTGGTGGAGCGACGAGGCTGGCGTGAGCAATACACTGGCGCTTACGTGACCGTTTACGTCAGGCCGCAATCCGGTTTCGATGGCGAAGCCAAGAGACAATGACGACCAGCGCCGCAGCTCTGTCCGCCATCGCGCCCGCCGTCAAAGCCGAGAGCTTCGCGACGCGGTACGGCGCCTTGTGCGCATTGCTGCTGCTGGCTGCGGCAGTCCGGCTGCCGCTCGCCTTCTGGCCGAACATCGTTCACGTCGACGAGCTGTATCAATATCTGGAGCCGGCCTGGCGCCTGCTTGGCCATCAGGGGGTCGTCACCTGGGAATGGCGCGACGGCATCCGGAGCTGGTTTCTACCGACCTTGTTCGCAGGGCCGGTCGCTCTCGGCGACTGGCTTGCGCCGGGCGGATGGGGCGCCTTCGTCGTGCCTCGCCTGGTGGTCGGGCTTGCCTCGCTCTCGATCGTCGTGACGGCCTGGCATTTCGGCGAACGCATCTCGAGGTCGCATGCCGTCGTTGCGGCGTTTGCCGCCGTGGTCTGGTTCGAGCTGGTCTACTACGCGCCTCACACGCTGAGCGAACCGCTGGCGACGGCCGCGATCCTGCCGGCGGCTTATCTGCTGACCGGCGAGCTCGCGCGAAACCGGCTCTTCGCCGCAGGCGCATTGCTCGCTCTCGCCTGTGTCTGGCGCTTTCAATATGTGCCGGCTTGCGCGGTGTTTGCGTTGGCGGCGTGCTGGCGCGACCTGCGAAACGCGATTGCCCTGGTCGCGGGCGGATGCGCCGTCCTGGTGCTGTCCGGCGCCATCGACCTGGCCCACGGCTCAACGCCGTTTGCGTGGCTCGTCTACAATATTCAGCAAAATCTCCTGCATGACCGCGCATCGGAATTCGGTGACGCGCCGGCGGCCGCTTACGTTCTGCAGGCTTCGATTCTATGGTCGGGCACGACGCTGCTGATGCTGCTGGCGCTCTGGCGCGGCTGGCGACATGCCCCCCTGCTGATCGTCGCGGCTGTCGTGAACGTCGCGTTTCACAGCATGATCGTGCACAAGGAATACCGGTTCATTTTCCTGTCGATCGCGCTGCTTATCATCGCGGCGGCACTTGGCTCCGCCGATTGGGTCCGGATGATGCGTCGGCAAAGCGCATGGCGCTCCCGGGCACTTGCCGTCGTGTGTGGCGGCTGGCTGCTGCTCTCGCTCGGTCTGTCGGGCGCAACGCTCATCATGCGTGACAACTGGATGCGCGGCATCGGCGTCGCCCAGCTGATGGCGGAGCTCGAGGCCGATCCTGAATTTTGCGGGCTGGCCCTGTACGCGATCAACTATCCGTTTGTGCCCGGACGTGGGCAGCTCGCGGCCCGCAAGCCGATCTATTCCTTTTATCGGGACGACCCGCTGGCCAAGGGGCGACTTCCGGCTGTGGTGAAGACGCACCAGGCCGGGTTCAACCGCATCATCGGCCCGGCGAGCCTGGCCAGCGAATTGCCGGCGGATTTCTCGCCACGAAGTTGCGCAATGATGAGCGATGACAAGCCGGCCTGCGTCTTCGCGCGGCGCGGCGCTTGCGATGCGCCCGCTAGCCCCTTCGGCGTCAACGACGTGCTCGTGCGCCTGAACTACTAGCCGCGTCTGACGCTTGCGCCGGCGGCTGCCAGCGGATACATCGCGGCCGGCCCTCGCCAGCGTCTGTCCCGGGGATTAGCCTGCAAAGCGCACCGATTCGATTGAGGTTTGAAACGCCATGACCGTACGCCTGCACCGCGGCGACCTGCCCGATCTGTCCCGCTACACCGGAGCGGTGGCGATCGACACCGAGACCATGGGCCTGAACCCGCATCGCGACCGGCTTTGCGTGGTGCAGCTCTCGCCCGGCGACGGCAGCGCGGACGTGGTGCAGATTCCCAAGGGTCATACCGATGCGCCGAACCTGAAGGCCCTTTTGGCCAATCCGGCGAACACGAAAATCTTCCACTTTGCGCGGTTCGACGTCGCTGTGCTGTACCAGACGTTTGGCGTCATGACCGGGCCGATCTACTGCACCAAGATCGCCTCCCGCCTGATCCGCACCTATACCGATCGCCATGGCCTCAAGGACCTCGTGCGCGAGGTGCTCAATGTCGACCTCTCCAAGCAGCAGCAATCGAGCGATTGGGGTTCCGACAGCCTGACCGAACCGCAGCTCGCCTACGCCGCCTCCGACGTGCTGCATCTGCACGGCCTGCGCGAGCGGCTCGATGCCATGCTGGTGCGGGAAGGCCGCACCGCGCTGGCCAAAGCCTGCTTCGACTTCCTGCCGACCCGCGCCTTGCTCGATCTCCAGGGCTGGGCCGAAGAGGACATTTTCGCGCATTCCTAGCGTTTCCCGTGGCGGCAGGTGGGGCGCCGGATTGGGCGATCGCCCCGTTTCAGACACTTTCGTAACGGCCTGTCGCTGGCTGCATATTTTGGCGTTGCCGGCTACAATGGGGCGCCCGCCAGCCGGACAAGGCGGGCGACACCTCAGGAGCCCAGGTGAATTCGGCCCATAATCCCACCTACGACGCCGCGCTTGCGGCGAAGTTCGCCAGCGCGGCGCGCCACAGCCGCCTGGTGCGGATTCTGCGCGTCGCGGTGCCGGCGACAGTGGCCGCGGCAATGGGTCTGCTCGTCCTCATCTCGACCATCTTCAACCCGTTCCAGATCCCCGTGAAGCTCGACTCCGGAAATCTCGTGGTGACAGGCACCAAGATCACGATGGAATCGCCGCACATGTCCGGCTTCACCCCGGACCAGCGGCCCTACGAGCTCTGGGCCAAGACCGCGACCCAGGACATCACCGATCCCGATCATGTCGATCTCCACGATTTGCGCGCGAAGGTGCTGATGGAAGACCAATCGACCCTGTTCCTCGATGCCCGCACCGGACGGTTCGACAACAAGCAGCAGCAGCTCGACCTGCACAAGGACATCTTCCTGCGCACCTCGAGCGGCTACGAGGCGCGGCTGAACTCGGCCTTCGTCGACATGGGCAAGGGCACCGTCTCCTCGGACGAGCATGTCGACGTCAAGCTGACCAACGGAACGCTGACCGCGGACCGGCTGCGGATCACGGAGGGCGGAGACGTCATCCGCTTCGAAGGCAATGTGGTGATGCACCTCGACAAGCTGGACGACCCCGCCGCCGCCCAGCCTGCGCCGGCCGAGCCTGCGTCGCCGGCGAAGACACGTACGCCTCAGAACAAGTCTGCCAATTCAAAGTGATTTTCATGATCAGGTTTTTTCCGCGCAACAATGACAAGCGGCGCGTCCTCCCTGGTGCGGCCGCGCTCGCCGTCGGCGTCGCGCTGATCGCAACGGGTGCGGCGATCGCGCAGAGCACGATGCAAGGCGTGCCCAACGCCATGCAGGGCTTCTCGCAGAACCGCGATCAGCCGATCCAGATCGAAGCCGCCTCGCTCGAGATGCGCGACAAGAAGAAGGAAGCGACCTTCTCCGGCAATGTGAAGGTCATCCAGGGCGACACCACCATGACCTCGAAGACGCTGGTGGTGTTTTACGATTCGGGCGGCGACAAGCCGGCCGCGCCGCAGCCTGCGGCGAAGACGGCAAAGGGTGCGCCGATGCAGTCGGCGACGCCGGGGCCGGGGGGGAACTCCTCGATCAAGCGGCTGGAGGCGCGCGGCAATGTCGTCGTCACCCAGAAGGACCAGGTGGTAACGGGCGAGACCGCCGTGTTCGACACCCGGACCAACCTCATCACCATGCTTGGGGGCGTCGTCTTGACGCAGTGCAAGAACGTGCTGCGCGGCGACCGGCTGGCGGTCGACATGACCACGGGCGTGTCGCGTGTGGAATCCGACAGCGGCCGGGTGCAGGCGCTGCTGCCGCAGGGCGGCGGCAATGATTGCGGATCCGGAGGCGCGGGCAAGCCCGGCGCGGGACCTCTGCAATTGCCTGGCGCAACCAAGCCCAAATGAGCTGAAGCCAGTCAAAGTAAATTTGAAGAATGATTTCAGATGCTTGGGTTGATCACTCCCGATCCGAGGTTGAAGCTTGCGCGCCGAGACTGTATCTAGCGCGAAGGGCTTTCGAAGCGGGGTTCGCCGCTTTTCGGGCGTGTTTCACTGGGCATGAGACATCCCTTCATTCATGCTGCGTCGGCGAATCCTGAGGCCGGCGCGGCAGTTCGCGCGAAAACCGCGCAGGATCGTCGCGAAAGGCTAGAAGGCGGGGATGGTCGATCTCTTCAGCATGTTCCGTCGGCGCCCCGCCAAACGCGGCCGGCCAGGATTTGCGCGTCAGGACATCACCGCGCTCGGTGACAGCGTCGGCGGTCTTGTGGCCAGCCCGGTCAGGGACGCGCCGCCGATCGCCCGTAACCAACCGATGCATGCACCCGATCAGTTCCAAGGGGACTATCAGGGCGACTATCAGGCCGAGCCGCCCCGGGCTCAGGCGGTTCACCCGGTCAGGGCTGCCGGCAGGCCCAACGGTTCCGGCGGGCCTCAGCTCTTGAAGCGCCCGGGCTTCCTGGCTGTGCATAGCGTGGAAAAGAGTTTTGGCAGCCGCCAGGTCGTGCGCGGCGTCAGCATCTATGTGCGCCGCGGTGAAGCGGTCGGCCTGCTCGGCCCCAACGGCGCCGGCAAGACCACCGTGTTCTACATGATCACCGGCCTGATCAAGGCGGATCGCGGCGCGATCGAGCTCGACGGCCACGACGTCACCAAGCTGCCGATGTATCAGCGCGCGCGCCTCGGCATCGGCTATCTGCCGCAGGAGGCCTCGATCTTCCGCGGTCTCACCGTCGAACAGAACATCCGCGCCGTGCTCGAAGTGGTCGAGCCCTCGCGCAAGAAGCGCGAGCAGCAGCTCGATTCGCTGCTCGACGAGTTCAACATCACGCGCTTAAGGAAATCGCCGTCGATCGCGCTGTCCGGAGGTGAGCGGCGCCGCGTCGAGATCGCGCGCGCGCTGGCGACGCGTCCGAACTACATGCTGCTCGACGAGCCCTTTGCCGGCATCGATCCGATCGCGGTCGGCGACATCCAGGACCTCGTCCGCCACCTCACCAACCGCGGCATCGGCGTGCTGATCACCGACCACAATGTGCGCGAGACGCTCGGCCTTACCGATCGCGCCTACATCGTCTATGCCGGTGAAATCCTGACCGAGGGCAGCCCGGAGGAGATCGTCGCCGATCCGGACGTGCGCCGCCTTTACCTTGGCGAGGAATTCCGCCTCTAGCCCGTTTTTCGATTTCGTCAAGACGTGTACATCGGGCTCGGACTAAGATAAGCAAAAATCGGACCAACTTTTTGGGATCGGTTCTTGCTTCATGGCGCTTTCGCAGAGATTAGAGTTCCGGCAATCGCAGTCGCTGGTCATGACGCCGCAGTTGATGCAGGCGATCAAGCTGCTGCAATTGTCCAATCTCGATCTCACGACGTTCGTCGAAGAGGAACTCGAGCGTAACCCGCTGCTGGAACGGGCCAATGACGAGCCGCCCGCCGGCGAGGGCCCGGCCGAGACCGGCCAGTTCAACGACAGCGACGGTGGCCACAACGACGAGCCCGGCGGCGGCCCGGGCGAAGCCTTCGAGCCAGGCCAGGAAGAGTGGATGAGCAAGGATCTCGGCACCCGCGCCGAGATCGAGCAGACCATGGACACCGGGCTGGACAATGTCTTTTCCGAGGAACCGGCCGAAGCGGCCGCGCGCAACGCCCAGGATGCGGCGCCGACCACCTATACCGAATGGGGCGGCGGCGCCTCCGGTGACGAGGATTACAATCTCGAAGCCTTCGTCGCCGCAGAGACCACGCTCGGCGACCATCTCGCCGAGCAGCTCTCGGTTGCCTTCACCGGGGCCGCGCAGCGCATGATCGGCCAGTATTTGATCGACCTCGTCGACGAGGCTGGCTATTTGCCGGGCGATCTCGGCCAAGCCGCCGAACGGCTGGGGGCATCGCAGCAGGACGTCGAGAACGTTCTTGCCGTGCTGCAAAAATTCGATCCGCCCGGCGTCTGCGCGCGCAATTTGAGCGAATGCCTGGCGATCCAGCTCCGCGAGCTCGACCGCTACGATCCCGCGATGCAGGCCCTGGTCGAGCATCTCGACCTCCTCGCCAAGCGCGACATCGGAGCCTTGCGCAAAGTCTGCGGCGTCGACGACGAGGACATCGCCGACATGATCGGCGAGATCCGCCGGCTCAATCCCAAGCCGGGCATGAAGTTCGGCTCGGCCCGGCTCCAGACCATGGTGCCCGATGTCTATGTCCGCCCGGGTCCCGACGGCGGCTGGCATGTCGAGCTCAACAGCGACACCTTGCCGCGCGTGCTGGTCAACCAGACCTACTATTCGCAGCTCTCGAAGAAGATCGGCAAGGACGGCGACAAATCCTATTTCACCGACGCGCTTCAGAACGCGACCTGGCTGGTGCGCGCGCTCGACCAGCGCGCCCGCACCATCCTGAAAGTCGCAACCGAGATCGTGCGCCAGCAGGACGGCTTCTTCACCCATGGCGTGGCGCATCTGCGACCGCTGAATCTGAAGGCCGTCGCCGACGCCATCCAGATGCATGAATCCACGGTGTCGCGCGTCACCGCCAACAAATACATGGCGACCAATCGCGGCACGTTCGAGCTGAAATATTTCTTCACGGCCTCGATCGCCTCGGCCGATGGCGGCGAAGCGCATTCGGCCGAAGCCGTGCGTCACCACATCAAGCTGCTGATCGATGCGGAGGCGCCGTCCGCGATCCTGTCCGACGACACCATCGTGGAACGCTTGCGCGGCTCGGGCATTGATATCGCCCGCCGCACGGTCGCGAAATACCGCGAAGCCATGCGCATTCCTTCCTCGGTGCAACGCCGTCGCGACAAGCAGAGCGCTCTTGGTAACGTCCTCTCCACCGCCATGGCCGATCGCTCCCGCAATCCCGAACCGGCCTGATTGCGCCGGCGCCAAATCGCGCTACTCTCGATCCGCTATCGGGCCCGATCCTGGCCAGGCACGAACCAAGCGAGGTTCACATGACTCTCCGCATCTCGGGAAAGAGCGTCAATGTCGGCGAGGCCCTGCGCGGCCGGGTCACCGACCGGACTGAAGAGGTCCTGCGCAAATATTTTGATGGCAATTATTCCGGCCACATCACGCTGAGCAAGGACGGCTTCGGCTTCCGCACCGACTGTGCGCTGCATCTCGATTCGGGAATCACGCTCGAGGCCGACTCGAACGCGCCGGACGCCTATGCCAGTGCCGACCAGGCGCTTCTGATGATCGAGAAGCGGCTCAAGCGCTACAAGAGCCGGCTCAAGGACCGCTCTGCCCGCAAGGCTCATGTCGCCTCCGCGGCGCTGGCCGCCATGGATGCCACCAGCTACGTGCTGGAGGCACCGGGCGAAGGTGAGGACGAGGACGAGATCACCGGCTACAGCCCCGTCATCATCGCCGAGGCCACCACCTCGCTGAAGCCGCTGTCCGTGAGCGAAGCGGTCATGGAACTCGACCTCAGCGGGGCGCCCTGCCTGGTGTTTCAGCACGGTTCCTCGGGCCGGGTGAACATCATTTACCGCCGGGCGGACGGCAATGTCGGCTGGATCGACCCCCCGGGGGCCAAGGCGGATGGCAAGGCCTGAGGGGCCATTGGGCGGCACCCTGGAACCCCGCCCCGGGGCTCCTTTCCGCCTTAACAATGACCGGGGCAAAGCCGCACGCGGGAGTTGGCACCGGGATTGCGTTGGAGTAGAAGCCCCCCACATCAGGGGCGAGCTAAGTCCGCCTCCTGCTTGAACTTCTCGACGTCGGCCCGCCCAGGTTCTTTGTCCAGGCTGGCCAATTCGGAACCTGACGTTTTCATTCACCTCGGAAGACTTCCATGCCGATTACCGATCTGGTCGCGCCCGAGGCGATTCTCCCGGCATTGAAGGTCAACAGCAAGAAGCAGGCGCTTCAGGAACTCGCGGCCAAGGCCGCCGAGCTGACCGGGCAGAACGAGCGTTCCGTGTTCGAGGTGCTCCTGCAACGCGAGAAGCTCGGCACCACCGCGGTCGGCTACGGCGTCGCCATCCCCCACGGCAAGCTGCCCAAGCTGGAAAAGATCTTCGGCCTGTTCGCCCGTCTCGATCGTCCGATCGATTTCGAATCGATGGATGGCCAGCCGGTCGATCTCGTCTTCCTGCTGCTCGCCCCCGAAGGCGCCGGCGCCGATCATTTGAAGGCACTGGCCCGCATCGCCCGTCTCCTCCGCGACCAGGACATCGCCAAAAAGCTCCGCGCCTCGCGCGATGCCCAGGCGATCTATTCGGTGCTGGCGCTGCCGCCGGCGACTGCGGCGTAACCCTTCTCCCTCGAACCGACGCAGCGCCGTCTGCGACCTATTGTGCAGCCGGGCGCTGCGATATTTCGTCTCCGGCACTGTTTCGGCGCGGGGATTTTGCAAGATGATTTGCGGTTCGATCGGGCGGGTCTTCGGTCTGCTTTGCTCCGTCACCATTGTCGCCACCGCCGTGGCCCGCGCCGACGAGGCGTCCAACGACCGCGTCATCGCGGAGAAGACCGAGGTCATTGCAGCCGATGCGACCAATGCGGTTGCTTACGAGCTGCGCGGCGAAGCCTGGTACATGAAGCGAGACTGGAATCGCGCCTTCGAGGATTGCAGCGCCGCGATCCGGATCGATCCAAATTTCGGGCGGGCCTATCACTGCCGCGGGCGGGCCTATTCCGCCAAAGGCGATCGCGATCACGCCATGATCGACTACAACGAGGCCATTCGCCTCGACCCAAATTATGGGCCGTCCTATACCTCGCGCGCCGAGGAGTATTTCAACAGGGGCGATTTTGATCGCGCGATCGCAGGCTTCACCGAGGCCATCGAACGCAGCCCCAAGCAGGCTTACCGTGCGCTCGTCATGCGAGGGGAGGCGTATGCAGCGAAGGGCGACACCGATCACGCCGTCGCCGACTACAGCGAGGCGATGCAGCGCAATCCGGCCGCCGCCTGGCCCTACGAGTTGCGAAGCACCATTCGCTCCCACAAGGGCGAGATCGATGCGGCTCTGGACGACTGCGACAGCGCAGTCCGTCTGGAGCCCGGAAGGGCCGGCGGCCACTATTGCCGGGCCATGGTGTTTCTGAAGAAGGACGATGCTGACAGCACCATCCGGGAGCTGGATGACGTTACCAGGATTACGCCGTCTTTCGCAAAGGCCTATCTCGTTCGCGGCGTCGTCCTGCACGGAAAGGGCGACGACAAACGTGCCCTTGCCGATTTTGACGAAGTGATCCGGCTACAGCCGGGGAATTCGGAGGCCTACAACAGTCGCGCCAGTCTGTTTCGGGACATGGGACAGCACGATCGCGCGCTCGCCGACTATAACGAGGCGATCCGGCTCGATCCCAAAAGCCAGCTCGCCCTGGTCAACCGCGCTCTCCTCTACATGGTGATGTCCGACCCCAAACATGCGCGCGCGGATTTCAACAGCGTGCTCGCGCTGCCACTGAGCGACAAATGGGCGGTGGAAACGGCGCGCGAAGGACTTGGCTTTGTGAAGTGATGGCTCGGCGGCTGCTAAAAGCAACGCGGGCATGCCTTCCTTCGAAGGCATGCCCGCGTTGAAACTCCGTTCGTGCGACGCGCGCGTGCTTAGTGCACGCTCACCGCTTGCAGCTCGTTGCTCCAGGCGTTGGCGATGGCGGCTTCGCGGCTGTCGGTCAGCATGATCGGCGTGCCGTCGGCGGCGTGGAGCGCGAAGAGCTTGAGGCCCGGCGCGATCTTTGGCGCTTCGGGAAACAGGCCCGGCACATCCTCGGAGCGGATCTGCTTCACATAGGCGATATGGCCTTCGCCGAGGGTTGCCAGCGTCTCCGGCGAGACGTTCTTGGCTTCGTATTCGAACGCAACGTGACCTTCACTCATGGTCTCGACTCCTTCACAGAAACTAAGCGGTCGAGTCCGCTACTCGTTCCATTATTCGTGCTCATTGATAGCGATTGTCTTAACGATCCTCTCCGGTTCCGGCCGGGCAAGATCGATCGCCAGCAATCCGTTCTTCAGATCCGCACCCAGCACCAGCATCCCCTCCGCCAGCACGAAAGTGCGCTGGAAGTGGCGCGCGGCGATGCCGCGATGGATGTATTGCCGGGACTTGTCGTCCTGCTGCCGTCCGCGAATGACGAGCTGGTTTTCCTCAATGGTTACATCGAGTTGGTCGCGAGTGAATCCGGCGACCGCCAGCGTGATTCGCAAACGCTCCGGCTGGCCCTCCGACCGGTCGCACCTCTCGATATTGTAGGGAGGGTAACCGTCGGCACCTTTGACGACCCGATCGAGCACGCGCTCGATCTCGTCGAAGCCCAGAAGGAACGGACTGGAAAGCGTGGGAACACGAGACATAGTTTACAAAGTCCTCTCGAAGCGACTTTGGTGCATCAGGGCCCGTAAAGGCACCCCTTGACCAACAATATGGGCATATCCGCGTGTAGGTTCAAGGACGTAGCCGGGGGCTGTGGATGGGCAGCTCACCCGCTCTGCCATGCACGAAGGCTGACTTGTCGTCATGGCGCGAAACGCCTGTGACAAGCCCGGCCCGACGAAATTGCGGCGCGATTTTTCTCAACGAAAACAAACCCCCTTCTACTGTGCATGGGGTTGTTTTCGCGGTTTTTAATCGACGGCCCCCCGGAACCGGGTCAGGCCTCAATCCGCGTCCGGCCGTCGCCGCTGAACAGATGCAGCTTTTGCCGCGTCGCTGCGACGCGGATCTTCGCGCCGATCGGCGGCGCCTCGGAGCCAGGAATGCGCACGATGACCTCGCCGGGCGGCAGTTCGCCGGGGTTGGCGGCGATGCGCTGCTCGTCCTGAGCCCGCGTGCCGTAGACGAAGGTTTCGGCGCCGACGCGCTCGATCGCTTCCACGGTGAGCGGGAGCGCGACGCCGCCCGCCGGGGTCTGGTCGGTGATGACGAAGTCTTCCGGGCGGATGCCGAGGATGCCGGCGTCGGTGCTGCCGAGCTGCGATTTGATCTCGTCGGCGCGAATTGACATCAGATTCATCGGCGGCGCGCCGATGAAGGAGGCGACAAAGGTCGTCGCCGGCTTCTCGTAGATCGCCAGCGGATTGCCGACCTGCTCGACCTGGCCGCCATTCATCACCACGAGAATGTCGGCGAGCGTCATCGCCTCGAGCTGATCGTGGGTGACGTAGATCGACGTGGTGTTGAGCCGGCGCTGCAATTTGCGGATCTCGACCCGCATCGCGATGCGGAGTTTGGCGTCGAGGTTGGACAGCGGCTCGTCGAACAAAAACACCTTGGGCTGACGGACGATGGCGCGGCCCATGGCGACGCGCTGGCGCTGGCCGCCGGAGAGCTGGCGCGGCTTGCGCTCCAGCATCGATGTGAGCTCGAGCACGCGCGCGGCTTCGTCGACGCGGCTCTTGACCTCGGCCTCCTTCATGCCGCGGTTGCGCAGGCCGTAGGCCATGTTGTTGAAGACGCTCATATGCGGATAGAGCGCGTAGTTCTGGAACACCATCGCGATGTCGCGATCGGCGGGCTCGATCTGGTTGACGATGCGGCCGCCGATGTCGATCTCGCCGCCGGTGACGGTCTCGAGGCCCGCGACCATGCGCAGCAATGTCGACTTGCCGCAGCCGGAGGGACCGACCAGCACGCAGAACTGGCCGTCGCCGACATCGACGTTGACGCCCTTGATGGCCTCGAAGCCGCCGGGGTAGGTCTTGCGGACGTTGCGCAGGGTGACGTTAGCCATGGGATTTACTTTTCCGTCTCCACGAGTCCGCGCACGAACAATTTCTGCATCACGACGACGACGAACACCGGCGGCAGCATCGCCAGCACGGCCGTCGCCATCACGATCGGCCATTCGGTCAGCGCGTCGGTGGTGGTGATCATCTTGCGGATGCCGACCTGGATGGTCTGCATGTCGTCGCGGGTGGTGATCAGCAGCGGCCAGAGATATTGATTCCAGCCGAGGATGAAGAGGATCACGAACAGCGCCGCCATGTTGGTGCGCGACAGCGGCAGCAGCGTATCCCAGAAGAAGCGCAAGGGACCGGCGCCGTCGATGCGCGAGGCCTCCAGCAGCTCGTCCGGCACGGTCATGAAGAACTGGCGAAACAGCAGCGTCGCGGTGGCCGAGGCGATCAGCGGCAGCGACAGGCCCGCATAGCTGTCGAGCATGTGCAGATCTGCGACGATCTTGTAGGTCGGATAGATGCGCACCTCGACCGGCAGCATCAGGGTGATGAAGATGATCCAGAAGATCGGCATCCGGAACGGAAAGCGGAAATAGACGATCGCATAGGCCGAGATGATCGAGATCGCGATCTTGCCGACCGCGATCAGCAGCGCCATTACCAGCGAGTTCAGCATCATGTTGCCGACGGGCTCGCGGGTGGAGCCGCTCGTGCCGACGAAAATGGTCTGGTAGTAGACCTCGAAGAAATGACCGCCCGGCAGCAGTGACATCTGTCCGTTGGCGATCAGCGCGTTGTCCTGGGTCGAGGCGACGAACGCGATGTAGACCGGGAAGGCGACGATCGCGATCCCGATCCAGAGGATGATGTGGGCGACGTAGCGCCGGAAGCCCTCTTCCTCGACCATCAGTAGGTCACCTTGCGTTCGACGAACCGGAACTGGATTCCGGTGAGCACGATGACCATGACCATCAGGATCACCGACTGCGCCGCCGAGCTGCCGAGATTGCCGCCGAGCAAGCCGTCGGAATAGACCTTGTAGACCAGCGTGACCGTCGACGTGCCCGGACCGCCGCGGGTCATGGTGTCGATGATGCCGAACGTGTCGAAGAAGGCGTAGACGATGTTGACCACCAGCAGGAAGAAAATGGTCGGCGACAGCAGCGGGAAGGTCACGGTCCAGAACCGCCGCATCGGACGGGCGCCGTCGATCGCGGCGGCTTCGAACACGCTCTTCGGAATTGCCTGCAGGCCGGCGAGGAAGAACAGAAAATTATAGGAGATCTGCTTCCACGCGGCGGCGAGGATGATCAACGCCGCGGCCTGGTCACCGTCGAGCAGCGGATTCCAATCGATGCCCATGTTGCGCAGATAGCGCGAGAGCACGCCGAGCGAGGGATGCAGCATGAAAATCCAGAGCACGCCGACCACGGGCGGCGCCACCGCATAGGGCCAGATCAGGAGCGTGCGGTAGAGCATCGAGCCACGCAGCGGTTTGTCCGCCATCACGGCGAGCAGCAGCGCGAAGGACAGCGACGAGACGGCGATGGCGAACGAGAACAAGAACGTTCGGACGATCGCCTCGAAATAGGCTGCGTCCTTGAACAGCTCGATGTAATTCTCGAACCAGACAAAGGTGGTCGATAGACCGAACGCATCCTGCAGCAGGAAGGACTGGATCACCGCCTGCAGGGCCGGCCAATAGAAGAAAATCAGGACGATCGCGAGCTGCGGCGCAACCAGCGCGTACGGTAACAGCCTTGACTGGAAAATGGCTTGCTTTTGCATGATGCCAGCAGAGGCGGCAGGCCGGGTCGCGGCCTGCCGCTCATTGCCTCACTTGACGGCGGTCTTTTCGAACTGCCGCAGCATCGTGTTGCCGCGCTCGACGGCGGAATCGAGTGCCTGCTTGGCGGTCTTCTTGCCGGCCAGCGCCTGCTCGATCTCTTCCGACCAGACGTCACGCAGCTGCACCATGTTGCCGAGGCGCAGACCGCGCGAGTTCTCGGTCGGCTCCTTGTTGGTCAGCTCGAGCAGCGGCGTTTCGAGATAGGGCTGATCCTTGTAGAAGCCCTCAGCCTTTGCCTTCGCATAGGCCGCCTTGGTGATCGGCAGATAGCCGGAGGCCTTGTGGATATAGACTTGGCGATCAGTGTCCGAGAGGAAGGTCAGGAACTTCGCGACGCCCTTGTATTCCTCGGCCGACTTGCCGCCCATCACCCACAGCGAAGCGCCGCCGATGATCGAGTTCTGCGGTGCGCCCTTGACGTCGGGATAATAGGGCATCGGCACGGCTGTGAAGTTGAACTTGGCCTGCGCCTTGACGTTGCCGAAGAACGCGGACGAGGTCAGGTAGATCGGGCATTCGCCGGAGGTGAAGCGACCCTCGCCGGTGTTGGTGCGGCCGGCGTAGTCATAGGTCTTGGTCTTCTGCAGCTCGACCAGGGTTTCGAGGTGCTTGACCTGAAGCGGTCCGTTGAACTCGAGCACGGTGTCGAAGCCATCGAGGCCGTTGGCCTTGCTGGCGAGCGGCAAATTGTGCCAGGCCGAGAGCTGTTCGAGATTGACCCAGGTGACCCAGGAGCCCGAGAAGCCGCAGGTGTCGTGACCCGCAGCCTTCAGCTTCTTGGCGGCCTCGAACGTTTCGGGCCAGGTCTTCGGGATCTCGACATTCGCCTTCTTCAGCTCGTCGAGGTTGACCCACATCACGGTCGAGGACGAGTTGAAGGGGAAGGACAGCATTTCGCCCTTCGACGTCGAATAATAGCCGGTGATGGCGGGCAGGTAGATCTTGGGGTCGAACTTCTCGCCGGCGTCGGCCATCAGCTTGTAGACGGGCTTCACGGCGCCGGTCGCGGCCATCATGGTCGCGGTGCCGACTTCGAACACCTGCATGATGTGCGGGGCATTGCCGGCGCGGAACGCCGCGATGCCGGCGTTCATCGTATCGGGATAGTTGCCCTTGTAGGTCGGGATCACCTTGTAGTCGCTCTGCGACGCGTTGAAGTCGGTGGCGAGCTTGACGATGACGTCGTTGTTGGCCCCGGTCATCGCGTGCCACCACTGGATTTCGGTCGCGGCCAAGGCCGGCGAGGCCGATAGTCCTACCGTGAGTGCAATAGCGGCAGCCGCTCCAAACTTTCTAAGAGCCATCAAGTAAACCTCCCTTGGCCGTTCTCTTGGGCCGTCAAAAATGATCGCTTGCGCTAGCAGCGCCATATGACGTTCACATGACTGTGTAAGCGGGCGAAACGAAAGCGGCAAGCGCTGGAAAAGGGAAGTCGTCAAATAGGCGAATGCCGCGCGCGCAGCGTCCTCCATTCGCGGTGC
Organism: Bradyrhizobium sp. WSM4873; assembly: GCF_055811355.1. NCBI lineage: Bacteria > Pseudomonadati > Pseudomonadota > Alphaproteobacteria > Hyphomicrobiales > Nitrobacteraceae > Bradyrhizobium > Bradyrhizobium sp. WSM4873. The sequence continues at coordinate 131,373 of NZ_JBVVPS010000020.1, forward strand.
ACAGAGCGCCCGCGCCGCAGTGCGGCATTGGACGTCATCGCGGAATGGCAGTGGAAGATCGCCGATGCCGCTGCGAGCTCGAAAACCTCTCCCGCTTGCGGGAGAGGTCGCGCCGAAGGCGCGGGTGAGGGCTCTCTCCGCTTGGGGATTGTCCCGTTGCGGAGACACCCTCTCCCCAACCCTCTCCCGCAAGCGGGCGAGGGAGCGCGCCTACGGTGAGGCTCGATCTTCGTCTTATCTCAGCGCTTGCGTTCCGGGCCGCAGACCGTGCCCTGCTCGACCATCGCGTCGATCTCGGACCTGGAGTAGCCGAACTCGCCGAGCACCTCGGCTGCGTGCTGGCTGAATTTCGGCGGCAGGCGATGCAGGCTCGGCTTGCTGCGGTCGAGCCGGATCGGGGACGCCACGCCCTTGTACCAGTCCTTCTCGATAATATCGCCGCGCGCGATCGTGTGCGGATTGGTCAACGCCTGGTCGATCTTCTGCACGGGGCCTGCGGGCAGGCCCGCGGCGAGCAGGCGATTGCACAGCGGCTCGGCCTCGTGCTGGCTGAACACGGCGGCGAGTTCGGCCCGCAGCGCTTCGCGATTGGCGATGCGGTCCTTGTTGCGCGCAAAGCGTGGATCGGTGCCGAGCTCGGGCTTGCCGATCTCCTTGGCGAGCTTGCGGAAGGTGCCGTCATTGCCGACGCCGATGAAGATGTCGTCGGTCTTGGTCGGGAAGATCGCATAAGGCACGAGGTTGGGATGCTCGTTGCCGGTGAGCGACGGCGGCTTGCCATGCATGAAATAATTCGCGGTGTGCGGATGCATGATGGCGAGACCGGTCTCGTACAGCGTGGTCTCCAGGAACTGGCCCTGGCCCGAGCGCTGCCGCTCCGACAGCGCCATCAGGATGCCGATCGCCGCATAGAGGCCGGTGCCGATGTCGACCAGCGGCACGCCGATCCGCATCGGTCCGCTCTCGGGCGAGCCGGTCGCCGCGATCATGCCGGTCATGGCCTGGATGATGGCGTCATAGCCGGGATTGCCGCCGCGCGGGCCGTCGGCGCCGAAGCCGCAGATCCGGCAATGCACGAGGCGCGGGAATTTTTCGCGCAACACCTCGTTGCCGATGCCCCATTTCTCCAGCGTGCCCGGCTTGAAGTTCTCGATCAGGACGTCGGCGCTCTCCAGCATCTTGAGCAGCACGGTCTGGCCGCCCTCGGAGGCGAGGTCGAGGCCGATCGAGCGCTTGTTGCGGTTGATGCCGATGAAATAGGCCGCGTCTTCCTCGTGGAAGGGAGGGCCCCAGTCGCGTACCTCGTCGCCTGCGGGCGGCTCGACCTTGATCACGTCGGCGCCGTGGTCGGCGAGGATCTGGGTGCAATAGGGACCGCCGAGCACGCGCGTGAGATCGATGACGCGCAGGCCGCTCATTGCGCCCGTGGCAGGTCCAGAACTGGCGGCTTCAGTCATGCCTTCGCGTCCCCTGTGTCGATGTGATCACAGGCCTAACGAGGTTCGTCCGAGCCGGCAATGGCTTCCCGCGTAGGGCCTCATGCAGGCCCGTCGCCGCAATCCCGTGGGATGGCAAATCAAGGGAAGCGGCCGGCCCGAGGGATCCCGGGTCGGCCGCTTCAGCTAACCGATCAGACGACCGTCAGGCGAACGTCGACATTACCGCGCGTCGCGTTGGAATAGGGGCACACCTGGTGCGCCTTCTCGACCAGCGCCTCGGCTTCCGCGCGGGCGAGGCCCGGCAGCGATACGGCAAGGTCGATGTCGAGACCGAAGCCGCCGGCCGCGCGCGGGCCAATGCCGACGGTCGAGGTCACGGAGGCGTCGGCCGGAACCTTGGGGCCGCCCTGCGAGGACACGAACTTCATCGCGCCGATGAAGCAGGCGGCATAGCCCGCCGCAAACAGCTGCTCGGGATTGTTGCCGGCGCCGCCGCCGCCGCCGAGCTCCTTCGGCGTGGTGAGCTTGACGTCGAGCGCGCCGTCGAGGGTCGCAGCATGGCCGTCGCGGCCGCCGGTGGCCTTTGCACTGGTCTTGTAAAGGACATTCACTGACATTTTCGTCTCCCTGTGTTTTCGGGTGGGGTGCGATCCTTATTGCAAACAATTAGATTGTGGGCAATTGAAATCATGGCGTCTCACATTTAATTGTTCGCAATTGAATGTGGCGACGGCCGGCCCCAGAATGGAGCTGGTCCTGTGAGATTCTCGATGCCCCGGAAACATTCTGCAGCGGACACGCCGCTTCGCCTCGACAACCAGATCTGCTTCGCGGTCTACTCGGCCGCGCATGCCTTCAACCGCGTCTACAAGCCGCTGCTGGACCGGCTCGGCCTGACCTATCCGCAATATCTGGTGATGCTGGTGCTGTGGGAGCGCGACGACGTGCCGGTCAAGACCATCGGCGAAAAGTTGTTCCTGGATTCGGGAACGCTGACGCCGCTGCTCAAGCGGCTCGAGGCGGCCCACCTCGTCAAGCGCACGCGCTCGAGCGAGGACGAACGTCAGGTGCTGATCGCGTTAACCCCGCAGGGCCACGCCCTGAAGGACAAGGCGCGCGCCGTGCCGCAATCGATCCTGGCGGCGTCGGACTGCTCGGTCTCGGAACTGGTCGCGATGAAGGATGAAATCGTGGCGCTGCGCGATCGGTTGAACGCGGTGATCGGGGAGTAGGGTTAGAAGTGCTTCTTCGCGAAAGCGCGACCCGAGCCAGATTTCTGGTATCGCTCGAAGGCGACAGCGCGTGCCGCGTCATCAAACGCGAAATAGGTCCGAATTCGCCAAGGTCCGTACTTCGACGTGTGTGGCACCTCACCGGCGTTATGTTTTGCCAAACGGGCTCGTAAGTCGTCGGTAATGCCAACGTAGAAGTGCTCGGAATCAAGGCTTTCGAGAATATAGACGTATTTCATTCCGCTTCCTCCCTGAGGGCAGGATAGCAGTTCCCAGGAGCCTTGAGGTGCTTGCCTCGTCCGCCGTCGCCCTCCGGGCTATGGCGAGACAGCCTTCGCTCACTTCGCTACGAGGGACTTCCCGGGCTTGCCCAGCCGAAGCTCGCGAAGCGAGCGAAGGCTGGTGGAGCCAGGCGGGATCGAACCGCCGACCTCTTGCATGCCATGCAAGCGCTCTCCCAGCTGAGCTATGGCCCCTTAACCGTCCGACGCGCCTTGGGCGACGCGTCGGGAAAGACCCAGAACCACAGTTCTGGAATTATCTCAAGTCTCTTCGTCACCGCCGACATCACCAATGATGTCGGTGACGTCCTCATCGCCTTCTTCGTCGTCGGCGATAAAGGTCGAATCATCGTCGTCATCGTCCTCGATGGTCTCATCGACTTCGATGTCGTCCTCGGATTCGGGCACGACCGCCTTGACCTTGCCGGTGTTCTCCTCGGCATCGGCCTCCTCGAGCGAGACCTCCTCGACCTCCGCCGGCTCCGGCGTGGCGTCGGCGGCAGCGGCTGCGTGGCGGGCTTCGGCGCCACGGGGTGCGCGAGCCGGCGCGATGGGCGCGATCGGCACGACTTCTCCGGTATAGGGCGAGATCACCGGATTCTTGTTGAGGTCATAGAACTTTTTGCCCGTGGTCGGGCAAATACGTTTAGTTCCGAGTTCGGACTTGGCCACGGCAGAGGAATCCTGGGAATGTCTGAAAAGCGGTGCTTCACTTGGCTAGTTGGCGGCCCGCTGTCAATAGCGCATTACGGGAGAACGACATGCCCGTGACGGCGGGGAGACCATGTGGTACCTGCCCCGCGAGTCCCGCAGGGACGTTTCGGGCCTATCCAAGGACACAAACTTGACCGATTCCGACAAGCCGACGCCGCTCCAGTCGCGCGCCAGCGGTCCCCTGACCGGGAAAGTACGGGTGCCCGGAGACAAGTCGATCTCCCACCGTGCCCTCATCCTCGGTGCGCTCGCAGTTGGAGAGACGCGGATTTCGGGCCTCCTGGAGGGCGAGGACGTCCTTAACACCGCCAAATCCATGCAGGCACTTGGCGCCAGGGTCGAGCGCACCGGAGATTTCGCCTGGAAGGTGAACGGCGTGGGTGTCGCGGGCTTCGCGGAGCCCAAAGCGCCGCTGGATTTCGGCAACTCCGGCACCGGCTGCCGGCTCGTCATGGGCGCCGTCGCCGGCTGCCCGATCTCTGCGATTTTCGACGGCGATGCCTCGCTGCGCAGCCGGCCGATGCGCCGGATCCTGGATCCGCTGGAAAAAATGGGTGCGAAGGTCGTCGCCGGCGGCGAGGGCGGTCGTCTGCCGCTGACCGTCCAGGGCGCGCGCGATCCGCTGCCGATCACCTACAAGACGCCGGTGGCGTCGGCCCAGATCAAATCCGCCGTCCTGCTCGCGGCCCTGGCCGCGCCGGGCACCACCACCGTGGTCGAGACCGAGGCCAGTCGCGACCATACCGAGCTGATGCTCAAGCATTTCGGCGCCGAGATCACCTCGGTGCAGGAAGGTCAGCACGGCCGCCGTATCACGCTCGTGGGCCAGCCTGAGCTGCATGGCGCCAATGTCGTCGTGCCCGCCGATCCCTCGTCGGCGGCGTTCCCCATCGTTGCTGCGCTGATCGTCGAAGGCTCCGAAATCATCCTGTCCGATGTCATGACCAATCCGCTGCGGACCGGTCTTTTCACCACGCTGCGCGAAATGGGTGCCTCGATCGAGGAAAGTGAAGTTCGCGGCGACGCCGGCGAGCCGATGGCGAAGCTGCGCGTACGCGCCTCGAAATTGCGCGGTGTCGAAGTGCCGCCGGAGCGCGCACCGTCGATGATCGACGAATATCTGGTGCTGGCGGTGGCGGCCGCCTTCGCCGAGGGTACGACCATCATGCGCGGCCTCCAGGAGCTGCGTGTCAAGGAATCCGACCGTCTCGAAGCCACTGCCGCCATGCTCCGCGTCAACGGCGTCAAGGTCGAGGTCTCCGGCGACGATTTGATCGTCGAAGGCCGCGGTCACGTTCCGGGCGGCGGCGTTGTGGCCACCCACATGGACCATCGCATCGCGATGTCCGCGCTGGTGATGGGCTGCGCGTCGGACCAGCCGGTGACCGTCGACGACACCGCCTTCATCGCCACCAGTTTTCCGGATTTCATCCCAATGATGCGTTCGCTTGGGGCCGATTTTTCATGAGGAAGCTGCCATGAGCGCAGCCTTCGATCGCGATGCCTTGCTGGACGCTTTCGATTCGATAGGCCGTGCTGCGGCCGAGGCTGGAACGAAGCTTCAGATCGCGGTCTATGGTGGCTCCGCCCTCATGCTTGCCAGCAACTTTCGTTTCGCGACGGAAGACGTCGATGTCTCGAAGCTCGAGCGTCCGCTGCCGGATTGGCTGGAGGGGATCACAGCCGAAATCGCCGCAAGGAATGGATGGGGTGCCGACTGGTTCAACGATCACGTGGTGTTTCATCTCAGCCCACTGGCCGACCGGGCCGCGGATCATCTCGAATTCGGCACTTTCCCGCGTGACGGCACGCCACCGGGACTTGAGGTCTCAGTGCCCTCCGCTGCATATCTTCTCGCGTTGAAACTGAAGGCATTCCGGGTCACGGATCCCGTTCGCGGGGAGACGGAGCGGCTCGATATCCTGAACTTGATGAAAGTGGTTGGAATCGCGACCGTAGAGGAAGCCATCGCACTGCTTGGCCGGTATTTTCCGGTGAGCGCAGCCTCCTCGGAAAAGCAGCGCTTCCTTTTGAAGAACATGAACCCGGAGGGAGGAGCGGATGCGCCCAAATACCCTCGCTGAGGCCGTCGATCGCATCCGCGCCGGCGCGCCGCAGGACGTCACGCTGGCCGAATTCATCGACACATTCGATCTTGCCGGGACGAGCAGGGCCCAGTACCAGGCCATCGAAGACGAACCAGTATTGACGCGAAACGATCGGCTGGACGCCCTTGTCGGCGCGATCGCCGAATATCTGGCAAAGCAGCGTCGCCTCGGGCGGGTGCCGGCGTGGGTCTGCGATCCGGCGCGGCGTCTCGCCGAGCCGTGGTTCACCGCGTCATCCCCATCGGATGCGATGCGAGAATATTTGACTTACGCGAGCCCCGCCGAATTCGCGTCCCGCAACATCTTCACGGAGGAGCGGCCATTGCGACGCGCCCGTAGTCCCCACGCGGTCAAGGTTTGAGTGATATGATCATCGCCATCGACGGGCCCGCGGCGTCGGGCAAGGGCACGCTCGGCAAGCGCCTTGCCCACCATTACGGCTACCGTCACCTTGATACCGGCGTGATCTATCGCGCGGTGGCCTATTCCCTGATGCAGTCCGGGCATGATCTCCGGGACGAGGCGGCGGCGGTCGCTGCGGCGCTGGAACTCGATCCCGAAAAGTTCGGCAATCCGGCCCTGAAGACCCAGAAGGCCGGGGAAGGCGCCTCCATCGTCTCGGCGATCCCCAGAGTGCGCGAGGCCCTGATCAACTTTCAGCGGCAATTCGCCGCCGATCCGCCCGGCGCCGTGCTCGACGGGCGGGATATTGGAACCGTGATCTGCCCCCATGCCGACGTGAAGATCTTCGTCGTCGCCGATCCCAAGGTCCGCGCCCGCCGCCGGACCATGGAGGCCAAGGCGCGGGGCGAGGAGGCCGATGAGGCGGCGGTGCTTGCCGACATCATCCAGCGCGACGAACGCGACAAGAACCGCCCCATTGCGCCTTTAAAACCGGCCGCGGATGCTTACTTGCTAGATAACTCCCAACTGGATATAGAAGGCGGCGTCCGGGCCGCCATCGACATTATCGAGGCTGTCCGAGCGGGCCGGTCGCGGGGTTAAGCCGCTGCCGTCATTGGAGGAAGCGCCCGCTCCCGCTCTTTGAGGTCGATACTCTCGGTCCCTGCTTGGGGCCGACGCGATCCAGGCTCCGGACAAAAGATTTCCACGTATCGCACGCGCGGGCCTCAGCCGGCCCGCTTCCGCTGTTCCGCCTCCAGGTCGGAGCAGCGAGCGGTCGCTCGAAGGTTCTGCGGACCTTCCGACACTGCGCGTACGATGCGCCCAAGAACCCAACGGCCGGCATGACATCCGCAACTGGAGAACAAATGGCTTCGACTTCTGCTGATACCTATAGCCCGTCGCGCGACGATTTCGCCGCGATGCTCGACGAGTCCTTTGCAGGCGGCAACCTGCAGGAAAGCTCAGTCATCAAGGGCAAGGTTGTTGCAATCGAAAAGGACATGGCCGTCATCGACGTCGGCCTGAAGACCGAGGGCCGCGTTGCCCTGCGCGAATTTTCCGGCCCCGGCCGCGACAGCGAGCTCAAGGTCGGCGACGAGGTGGAAGTGTTCCTCGACCGGATCGAGAACGCCCTCGGCGAAGCCGTGCTGTCGCGCGACAAGGCGCGCCGCGAAGAGAGCTGGGGCAAGCTCGAGAAGGCTTTCCAGAACAACGAGAAGGTCAACGGCGTCATCTTCAACCAGGTCAAGGGCGGCTTCACCGTCGACCTCGACGGTGCCGTGGCCTTCCTGCCGCGTTCGCAGGTCGACATCCGTCCGATCCGCGACGTTGCGCCGCTGATGAACAACTCGCAGCCGTTCCAGATCCTCAAGATGGACCGTCGCCGCGGCAACATCGTCGTGTCGCGCCGCACGGTTCTCGAAGAGACCCGCGCCGAGCAGCGTCAGGAGCTGGTGCAGAACCTCGAAGAGGGTCAGGTCATCGACGGCGTGGTCAAGAACATCACCGATTACGGTGCGTTCGTTGATCTCGGCGGTATCGACGGTCTGCTGCACGTCACCGATATCGCGTGGCGCCGCGTCAACCATCCGACCGAGGTGCTCTCGATCGGCCAGACCGTGAAGGTCAAGATCATCAAGATCAACCACGAGACGCACCGCATCTCGCTGGGCATGAAGCAGCTGTTGGACGATCCGTGGCAGGGCATCGAAGCCAAGTACCCGCTGGGTGCCCGCTTCACCGGTCGCGTCACCAACATCACCGACTACGGCGCGTTCGTCGAGCTCGAGCCGGGCATCGAAGGCCTGATCCACGTCTCCGAGATGTCGTGGACCAAGAAGAACATGCACCCCGGCAAGATCGTTTCGACCTCGCAGGAAGTCGAAGTGCAGGTGCTGGAAGTGGATTCCGTCAAGCGCCGCATCTCGCTCGGCCTCAAGCAGACCATGCGCAACCCGTGGGAGGTCTTCGTCGAAGGTCATCCGACCGGTTCGACGGTCGAGGGCGAAGTCAAGAACAAGACCGAGTTCGGTCTGTTCCTGGGCCTTGAGGGCGACGTGGACGGCATGGTCCATCTCTCCGACCTCGACTGGAAGCAGCCGGGCGAGCAGGTGATCGACAACTACAAGAAGGGCGACATGGTGAAGGCCGTGGTGCTCGATGTGGACGTCGAGAAGGAGCGCATTTCTCTTGGAATCAAACAGCTTGAAGGCGACCCCTTCGCCGAGCCGGGTGATGTCAAGAAGGGCGCGGTCGTGACCTGCGAAGTGATCGACGTGAAGGAGAGCGGTATCGAGGTGAAGATCACCGGTACCGACTTCACCACGTTCGTGAAGCGCTCGGAGCTCGCCCGTGACCGCAACGATCAGCGCGCCGAACGCTTTGCCGTCGGCGAGAAGGTCGATGCCCGCGTGATCCAGTTCGACAAGAAGGCCCGCAAGGTGCAGGTGTCGATCAAGGCGCTCGAAGTCGCCGAAGAGAAGGAAGCCATCGCGCAGTATGGCTCCTCCGATTCGGGAGCGACGCTCGGCGACATCCTGGGCACCGCGCTCAAGAACCGCGACACCAAGTAAGCGAACCGCAGGTTTCGCTGCATCAAAGCCCCGGCGTGAGCCGGGGCTTTTTTGTTGTTGAGGTCGTAGCCCGGATGGAGCGAAGCGAAATCCGGGATTCGTGCGGCCGGGGGGATTCTCCCGGATTGCGCTTCGCTCCATCCGGGCTTCTGTAACGGGCCTTGGTTAGTCAATCCCTTTTTGCGGCATCCTCTCGCCGGGAACCTGCTT